>JAIJMN010000221.1:0-3736 GCA_022735715.1 Prevotella sp. | reverse complement strand
ACTTGGGTCAAGGATTTTATGTGCCTCATTTTTATTATACTGATGTTTAGTTACCTTTTGCGGAGATATTCATTTTTGTTTTATAGAGGAAAGATACTAACATTATTACATTAATGCTATACCACGATTGCGGAATATATTACCAAGAGGGCAGAATAAATATAAAAACGGCAGACTCTCTAATGGGAGTCTGCCGTTTTATATTTACATAGTTCAGCAAGCTGTTTTTTTACTTCAGCTCTGTCATAAAGAACTGTGCCACCTGACGAAGCAGGTGATTGCGTGTGTTGCCACCATAAATGCCGTGGTTGCGGTTGGTGTAGAGCAGTTCGCGGAAATCCTTGTCTGCCTGAACCAAAGCCTCCGAATATTCGTACATGTTCTGTGGATGAACGTTGTCGTCGGCAGTTCCGTGGCACAGGAGCAATGCTCCGTGCAGTTTAGAGGCACGCTCTATAGGGTTGGTAGCATAGCCGTCGGGGTTCTCCTTAGGTGTACGCATATAGCGTTCGGTGTATATTGAGTCGTAGAAGCGCCAGTTGGTTGGAGGAGCTATTGCAACTCCGGCACGGAATACGGGTCGACCCTCACTCATACTCATAAGTGTGTTGAATCCGCCATAGCTCCATCCCCATATACCGATGCGGTCCTTGTCTACATAAGGAAGCGTTCCGAGATAGAGAGCAGTCTCTACCTGGTCGCGCGACTCAAGGTCGCCGATGTTGAGATAAGTGCATTTCTCGAATTCGGCACCACGTCCACCAGTGCCACGTCCGTCAACGCTGACTACGATGAAGCCCTGCTGTGCGAGATATGAGTCGTAAGCACCGCCCTGCCCCATCGAGCCTGCGCTCCATGCGTTCTTGACCTGCTGGCTGCCGGGGCCGCTATACTGATGCATTATGACCGGATAGCGCTTAGAAGCATCGAAGTCGAGCGGACGAAGCATCCATCCATTAAGGGTGACACCCTCAGAAGTGGTGAACGAGAAAGCTTCGCGCTTGCAGAATCCGTATTCCTTTATGGTCTGACACAATTCACGGTTGTCCTGCAATGTAGAGATAACCTTGCCGGCACGTGTACGTGTAGTATATACATAAGGTGTATTGTAGTCGCTCCATGTGTTGATGAAGTACTGATAGTCGCCCGAGAAGAGTGCCGAGTTCCATCCCTCAGCATCGGTGAGACGCTCAATCTTGCCGTTCTTGTGGTTTACGTATACCTGACGGTCGGTTGGTGCAAGAGCAGCAGCCTGATAATATACGTCGCCTGTCTTGGTATCGTAGCCGTACACTTCAGTAATGTCGAACTTGCCACCGATGGTGCGCTGCAGATGACCGTTCATATTATATATGTACAGATTCATGTATCCGGAGCGGTCGCTGGGCAGAATGATGTTGTTGCCAACGAACTTTATTGCCTCAACTGCCGACTCCTGCACATACTTAGGCACCGACTCCTTGATAAGGAGCTGTGCAACGGTGGTGCGAGGATTGACTGCATAGAGACAGAGCTGGTCCTGATGACGGTTCATAGTGTACACTACGATGCGGTTGGGATCGACTGTCGACTTGATGCGTGGCATATATCCGTCGGCATCGATGGGCACATTAAGGCGAAGAGTCTTGCGACTCTTGATGTCATAACTCCACGCTGTAACGACGCTGTTGTCCTGACCTGCCTTGGGATACTTGTAAGAGTAGAATCCTGGATAGTCGGTATACTCCGAATGTTCGGGACGCATACCCTTGTACATCTGCAACGAATAGGTCTTTACCTTCGACTCGTCGTAGCGAATCCAGCAAAGCATGGTGCCATCGGCGTTGAAGGTGAGGGCACGGTTGAATCCGAATTCCTCCTCATTCACCCAATCGGGAATACCGTTGATGACCTCGTTGAACTTGCCGTCCTTTGTCACCTGTATCTCGGCATTGTCGTAGAGCAGCTTGACAAGGAAGATGTTGCCTTCGCGAACGAATGCCACCTGCTGACCGTCTGCCGACCATGTAGGCACCTGCTGAGGTCCGCCGTCAGACAGACGCTCCAGTTTGCGCGAAGCGATGGTGTAGATATAGTGTACGGCGGTGTATGAGCGGCGATATATATAGTTGGTCTTGGTCTGTATGAGCAGACGTGTTCCATCGGGCGACATGGTATAGCCGTCGAACGAAGAAATCTTCTCGCCCATGGTATTGTTGACATCAAAGAGTACAGACAGCTCGCGTCCGGTCTTGAACGAATAGGTTACAATGCGCTTGCCGTCGTCGCTGATGCGGGCGTAGGTATCGGTTCCCTCGATGGGATTGATGCCCGACACTACCTTAGGCGCAAACTTACTGCCTGTAACGTCTGCCAGAGTAATCTTCTGGGCAGCCGACACTGAAGATACAAACATCATAAGGAATGTTGTACAGATAAGGATTAAACGCTTCATTAGTTGTTAATTATTTAGTTATTTATTATTAATCGTATTGTCTTTAGGGGCTGATAGATATTGGCGGGGCATTGCTACGGGCCGCATGTCTATATTTTGCAAAGTTATAATTTTTTCCGTACATTTGCACTCCTAAACCAATAAGTTTTGTCAATGACACAACAATTATACAACGACTATGGGGCTTGGATACGCAGCAAGTTCCCGTTTCGTGTGCAAAAAATATCTATCGATGCCGGATTTGCATGTCCAAACCGCGACGGACATGTAGGCATCGGCGGATGCACATTCTGCGACAACCGCACGTTCAATCCCTCTTATTGCCAGCCATCGAAGACGATAGCCGAACAGATAAGCGAGGGCAAGGCTTTCTTTGCACGCAAATACACTGGCATGAAATATCTTGCTTACTTTCAGGCTTACAGCAACACCTACGCATCGGTTGAAACATTGAAGCGCAGATACGAAGAGGCTCTAAGCCAGGAGGATGTTGTGGGTATAATAATAGGTACGCGACCCGACTGCGCAGGCAACGAAGTGATGGACTATCTGGAGCGTCTCAACCGCCAGACTTTCATGATTGTGGAGTATGGCATCGAGTCGGTGTCGGACCAGACATTGCTGCGCGTCAATCGCGGACACGACTTCGAGTGCTCGCGACGCGCCCTTGCAGAGACTCACGACCGTGGCATACTGACATGCGGACATATAATATTAGGATTGCCGGGCGAATCTGCCGAGGAGAACATAAGGCAATCGGAGGTGGTGTCAAATTTGAAGCTCGACATTCTGAAGCTTCATCAGCTGCAGATTATAAAGGGCACGCAGCTTGCCGAAGAATATTGCCGCGAGCCGTTCAAGCTATACTCCGCCGACGAATACATCGACCTTTGCATACGCTATCTTGAACGGCTGCGCAACGATATTATTGTAGAACGATTTGTAAGCCAATCGCCTGCCGACATGCTCATAGCCCCCAAGTGGGGACTGAAGAACTATGAATTCACCAACCGACTGGTCAATGAGATGAAGCGAAGTGGCACGTGGCAGGGACGACTGCTGTAGTTGAGAGTTGAGAGTTGAGGGTTGAGAGTTATGAAAACAAAATAATCGTACAGGAATAACGCTCAATCCACGTTTTTTGCTTAACTTTGCACATAATTATAACGACGTTTTGGCCGACCAAAAACGACGGCTCGGCAAATGTAGCCCTTTTGGCTCGCAAAAGGCCCCCTTTTGATGCCTAAAAGGACTCCTTTGGGAGGGTAAAAGGACTCCTTTTGCAAGCCAAAAGGACTACAT
>JAIJMN010000220.1:0-3763 GCA_022735715.1 Prevotella sp. | reverse complement strand
TGCTTTTCTATACCACCAACAGAGCTTTGGCGGATATCGGAAAGGGGTTGTGTATAAACTTCTCTAAACATGTCGCTTAATTTTGATTAGTTACTTAATAATTTAATAGCTAAAGAGGAATCTGGCTTTGTTAGATTCTACTCAAAGGCAACAAATAAATTAGTTGCAGAATATCGTGATGGTATAGTTAACACTTTTGATAAAAGTATTTTATCTCAGGAACTGATTCCTAACGCATGTTATACAATAAAAGGTACAAATGGCAAAAAGTTTTCTTATTTTATTGATGACTTAGGTCGTATTTCATCAATTGATGGCAAAAACATGTCACCAGAGGAAATTGCTTCAGAAATAGTAAATATTTCTAATAAAAAAGACTTTGGCAAAAATTGGGACCAAGCCCTTTCGATACTTAAGCAATCATCGAGTAAAGATGATGTTAATATTAAGTGTTAGTTATCATATGTAAATGATGATGAGTTAGTGCCTAAATATGCTCATATCGAGACTGATATCAGGGGTAAGAAGAAGGTAAGTTCTACTTATGAGAACGTAGCAAAAAGACTAGGTAATACTTTCTCGGCAGAAGAAAATACAGCAATCATAAAGAGGTACGCATCAAAATTGGGACTTTCTGTAGACAAGTCAACTAAGTTATTGTCGGAAATGAACTATGATGATGGTTTAGCTAGATTAATTCATGAAAATCCCCAACTAAATATTAAGCGTTGGTTAAATACTCGTAATCATGTAGATAAAAAACAAATTATGCGTACTCCTAAGGGTAAAATGCCAATAAATGCCCGTGTTTATGCTGGTAATGTGTATTATTTTAATCCACACCTTAATTATGGTCTAAAAGCGCGTTTAAGAAGAGGTAATGGAATGGTAGATTTGAGAGGGCATGAGTAACCTTTCTTATGACGATCTTGTAAGATTAGACAAGTTATATCCTGATGGTGTACCTTTTACTAAGCAAGGTTTCCCTGATTTTTCTAATGTTGCAGCCAAAGGAAGAGATGGAAAACCTATAAAGGTTGACATTGGAAAATTAACGGGTGATAGTAAAAAGGATATAAATAAAGCAGAAACAATATTTCAAAGTTTGGGAAATTCTTGGGGAACATGATTTACATGGCATCATATAGAAAACACAACTAGTCTTCTCAGAGTTCCAACTCAGATTCATCAGTTAGTTGATCATACTGGTGGCATGAGTATGTCTGGGCTGAAGCCATAGTTCTTTGAAAGAATTCCGTTAAATGTACGAAGTGTTATATTGCTTCTTACCAATGATGATGACCGCATAACTCATATAAGAAAGGAATAGTTTATGTTAAGAGGTATCTGTACTTTCGTCTGCGATGATTGCGGACATAGATTCAAGAGGATGGATTGTGAGTGGATGGCAACTGCCTATACTGCTCCTGTGAAATGCCAAAAGTGTGGCGGATGGCACACCTATCCGCCAGGCTTTTTAGGCTTGAACAAATATGTCTATCGAAGAATATGGAAAAACAGAGAGGAGAAATGAATCTCTAACGACTATTGAGTTATGGCGAATAACATTTTCTTTCAGCCTTTCGTTGGCAAGGATTATGCCAGCGGAGGGATATGTATAAGTATCAGCCAGAGTATGTCATTGTTTGGGGCAAAAGGCTTTAAGAATTTTATTCATTATAAAATATAAAAACGAGATTTTTGTGATTTTATCATTTATAATGAATAAAACAATGGAATGTTTATACCCAATTGCCGACGGCATACAAAGGTCTGTTTTCCATCCATTCCTGATTCTGGTATGGCATCATGGAAAGACGCAGGCCTTTTAGTTCAGGGTGTTTGCCTATGAATGTCCTCAAGGATTTGGCATGTACGTTCTCTTCTGCCTTAACTTCAATTGGGACGACAGTAGCACCTTTCTGCACAACCAAATCGATTTCAACTCGCGAATCATTGCTACTAAAATAATATATAGGCAAGTCCTCTGTCATCAACTGTGTCAAGACAAATAATTCAGTAAATGCACCTTTATATTCTTTAAATAGTGTGTCAGCCACTATGACGCTTTCAGCAGGAGCGTCAGACATGGCACCCATCAATCCTATGTCAAGAACGAATAGCTTGAATACTGACATTTCTTCATAGAATTTCAAAGGAACAGAAGGTGTGGAGATTCGGTTGACCTGATATATTAGTCCCGCATCCAAGAGCCACTGTATGGCAATCTCGAACTCAGAAGCTCTTGCCCCTTTCTTCAAAGCACCAAAGATGAACTTCTTGTTCTCTTTGGCAAGTTGCGCAGGTATGGAGTCCCACACCATATTGATGCGGGGCTCTTCTTGGATGGGAGCATGCTTTGAGAAATCTCTTCGGTAATCGAACAGGATTTGCTTTTGGATATTGCGCACTTCCTCCAAATTCTTCGTCCCTGCAAATTCTGCCACAGCAGCAGGCATTCCTCCTACGTAATAATACTGACGCAGACAATCAATAAAACGAACCGACAGGGAATCGATTATGGAGAAATCCTTTGTGGCAAGAACATCCACCAAAGGCTGTTCGCCTATAGCCATAAGAAACTCGTCGAAAGTCATAGGATACATTTTTATCATGTCAACCTTACCGACAGGAAACGATGTGTCACGATGAAGCGAAATGCCAAGCAGTGAACCAGCTACAGCCACATGATATTGAGGTGCATTTTCACAAAAATATTTCAATGAGTTTAGTACAGCCGGATTCTCTTGTATCTCGTCGAAAATGATAAGAGTGTTCTCTGGTTCGATATTCACATGCAGAATGGCTGAAAGAGAAAGCAATATTCTGCTGATGTTATAATCCTGCGAGAATATCTTTTCCAGCATTTTGTTCTTGTCGCAATTGACATACGCCATTTTCTCATAGTAATGTGAACCGAACTCTTTTAAGATATATGTTTTGCCCACTTGCCTTGCTCCGTTGACAATCAATGGTTTGCGGTTCTTCTTGTTTTTCCATTCAATGAGCTTTGATAAAATATTTCTCTTCATATCTACATTTATTTGCACGAGTATTTGTGATGTCGTTACATTTATTTGCATGAGTATTTGTTGCAAAGATACATTTTTTCGCGTGAATAACCATCGTAATCTTACATTTATTTGCACGAACCAATATAGTGTTGATAATGCTAATCTCTATTATCACATTTGGATCGGCTCAAATTTGCTTTAAATATCTATAAAATCGGCTCAGGTTGAGTCGATTGATGGCAAAAAATGACTAACTTTAAGCCGATTAATAAAAAAAGAATATGACAATAGACATAGAAATATTACAGTTCTTGTTTGCTGTGAAGACGTATTTTTAGAGAGAATAAGTACTTATCCTCAAATCCGCATCCAATATTTTTGTTGTCTGATGCAATAAGCAGCGTGGAACATTATAAAGTCTAAATGATGAGTAGCAATATTTTCTTTCAGCCTTTCGTTGGCAAGGATTATGCCAGCGGAGGCATATTTGGCAAGCGAATAATGATATTAGGCGAGAGCCATTATTGCGATGAGGGTTGCTGCGATTGTGGCAATTGTCGTCTTCATAGGGAGTGTGCCAGTTTTACGCAGGACGTTATCAAGGATTATCTTGATGATAGTAAGGAGCGGCAGGACTGGATGCGGACTTTTGTGAAGTTCGAGCGTTCATTAGTGGGTAAAGAGACAGACCAAACGTTGAGACTGAAGATATGGAATTCCGTTGTCTTCTTCAACTATCTGCAAGTGGC
>JAIJMN010000219.1:0-3774 GCA_022735715.1 Prevotella sp. | reverse complement strand
TTGTCGTAGCACTCTTGTGACATATATTCCATTTGTTATATATTTCTACGTTTCTATTCTATTGGACGGCAAAGTTACAAAAAGTTTTGAAAATGGGGCAAATTAGGCGTGCAATTTTGTGAAAGTGGCTATAAAGCCTCGGATAAGTACCGATAAATTATGATTTTGTCACCTTATTGGGTTTGTTTCTTGTGGGAATGGGGAAAATGTCTTAATTTTGCAATTGGATATTATTCAATACACAATTTAAACTACAAATTATGATTCTTCAAAATTTGCAAAACGATTTCAAGGGTTCCAATTGGAAGCGCGAAATTGATGTACGTGACTTTATTCAATCTAATTATGAGGCATACGATGGCGACGAGTCTTTCCTCGTTGGTCCGACAGAGCGTACCACTCATTTGTGGAATCTCCTCTCCAAGATGTTTGAGGTAGAGCGTGAGAAGGGCGTTTATGACGCTGAGACCACTTTGCCACAGAGCATCGATACTTACGGTGCCGGTTATATTGACCGTGAGAGTGAGGTCGTTGTTGGTCTGCAGACTGATGTGCCTTTGAAGCGCGGTATCTTCCCGAAGGGTGGTATTCGTATGGTTGAGAAGGCTCTTAAGTCGTATGGTTATGATCTTGATCCTGCTACAAAGACTATTTTCACCAAATATCGCAAGACTCACAACGAGGGCGTATTCTCTGCATACAACGACGACATCAAGGCTGCACGCCATGCTCACATCATTACTGGTCTGCCTGACGCTTATGGTCGTGGACGTATCATCGGCGACTATCGTCGTATTGCTCTTTACGGTACAGCCAATCTTATTGAGGAGAAGAAGCGCTACTTCAAGCGTATCGACATACAGGAGTTTACCGAGGAGATTGTACGTCACCGTGAGGAGGTTTCGGAGCAGATCCAGGCTCTCAAGCAGTTTGAGCGTATGTGTGCTGCCTACGGATTTGACGTGACTCGTCCTGCTCAGAACGCACGCGAGGCAGTTCAGTGGACTTACTTCGGCTATCTTGGCGCTGTAAAGGACCAGGACGGTGCTGCCATGTCATTGGGACGTGTTTGTGCATTCCTCGACATCTATTTCCAGCGCGACTTGAAGAACGGCGTGATTACCGAGGAAGAGGCACAGGAACTTATCGACCAGATGATCATGAAGCTGCGCATTGTTCGTTTCCTCCGTACTCCTGAATACAACGATCTCTTCTCAGGCGACCCGATTTGGGCTACTGCTTCTATCGGTGGTATGGGTATTGACGGACGTTCGATGGTTACAAAGACCGACTATCGTTTCCTCCACACCTTATATAATATGGGACCGTCGCCCGAGCCTAATCTTACTGTGCTCTGGAGCGAGCGTCTACCTGAGTCATGGAAGAAGTATTGCGCTAAGGTGAGCATTGACACAAGTGCCATCCAGTATGAGAACGACGACCTGATGCGTGCCGACCTTGGCGACGACTACGGTATTGCTTGCTGTGTGTCACCTATGAAGATTGGTAAGCAGATGCAGTTCTTCGGCGCTCGTGCCAACCTTGCCAAGTGTATGCTTTACGCTATCAACGGTGGACGTGATGAGATATCGGGCGAGCAGATTGCTCCTCGCTTTGCTCCTATCACTGGCGACTACCTCAGTTACGAGGAGTTTATGCCTAAGTTTGAGCAGATGATGAGATGGCTTGCCAAGACTTACGTCAATGCTCTGAAGATTATCCACTACATGCACGACAAGTACGACTATGAGGCATTCGAGATGGCTTTGCACGACGGCGACGTTGAGCGTACACGTGCTACCGGTATTGCCGGACTGTCGATTGTAGCCGACTCTATCGCTGCTATGAAGAACTGCCGCATTCGTATCGTACGTGATGAGACCGGTCTTGCTGTTGACTACAAGATAGAGGATGGCGAGTATGTTCCGTTTGGCAACAATAATGATGAGACTGACGAGATTGCCATCTCGCTCACAGAGAAGTTTATGGAGTATCTTCGTCAGCATCGTACTTATCGTGATGCTGTTCCGACACAGAGCTTGCTCACAATCACATCGAATGTAGTATATGGCCGTAACACAGGTGCTACACCTGACGGTCGTGAGAAGGGCGTACCATTTGCTCCGGGTGCCAATCCTATGAACGCTCGTGACGTCAAGGGTGCTGTTGCTGCCTTGGCTTCGGTAGCTAAGCTTCCGTTCCAGCACTCACGCGACGGTATCTCTTATACATTCGCTATTGCTCCTTCAGCTTTGGGCAAGACTGAGGATATGCGCGCTCAGAACCTCGTGTCGTTGCTCGACGGTTACTTCACACCGACTGGCGGACAGCACATCAACGTAAATGTGTTCGACCGCAATCTCCTGCTCGATGCAATGGATCATCCTGAGAAGTATCCGCAGCTTACAATCCGTGTCAGCGGATATGCTGTAAACTTCGTTAAGCTTACACGTGAACAGCAGCTTGACGTGCTTTCGCGCACAATCAATCAGGCAATGTAATCTACAGTTAACTGCACATAAAAAGGGCACAGAAGGAATTATCTTTCTGTGCCCTTAGTCTTTTTATTAAGGTGTGCCAGCATCGGCACACCTTATATAATATATTAAGCCTCAATAGCAGCTACACCCGGAAGAACCTTGCCCTCGATAGCCTCGAGCAGAGCACCACCACCTGTAGAGATGTAAGAAACCTGGTCAGCCAAGCCGAACTTGTTGATGCAAGCTACAGAGTCGCCACCACCGATGAGTGAGAATGCGCCCTCCTTGGTTGCCTCAGCGATAGCTTCTGCTATAGCCTTAGAACCGCCAGCGAAGTTGTCGAACTCGAATACGCCTGCAGGACCGTTCCAGAGGATAGTCTTGGCACCCTTGATTGCAGCGGCGAAAGCCTTGCGTGTCTCAGGACCTGCGTCCATACCTTCCCAACCGTCAGGAATGTCGTTAGACGGACAAACCTGTGTGTTGCAGTCGTTCTTGAAGTCGTCACCACAGATAGAGTCTGTACCGAGTACGAGGTTCACGCCGTTCTCCTTAGCCTTCTTGATAACGTCGAGAGCTACGTCGAGCTTGTCGTCCTCGCAGATTGACATACCGATCTTGCCGCCGAGAGCCTTAGAGAATGTGTAAGTCATACCACCGCAAAGGATGAGGTTGTCAACCTTTGTGAGTAGGTTCTCGATGATACCGATCTTTGTAGAAACCTTAGAACCACCCATGATAGCTGTGAACGGACGCTTGATGTTGCCGAGAACAGCGTCAACAGCCTTAACCTCTTTCTCCATGAGGTAACCGAGCATCTTGTGATCCTTGTCGAAGTACTCGTCGATAACGGCTGTAGAAGCGTGCTTGCGGTGAGCAGTACCGAAGGCATCCATTACGTAGCAGTCTGCATAAGAAGCGAGCTTCTTTGCGAACTCCTGCTGACGACCCTTCATCTCCTTCTTGGCAGCGTCGAACTCAGATGTGCCCTTCTCTACGCCTACTGGCTTGCCTTCCTCTTCAGGATAGAAGCGGAGGTTCTCAAGAAGCAGAGCCTCGCCTGGCTTCAGAGCAGCAGCCTCTTCAGAAGCGTTGCCACAGTCCTTAGCGAACTTAACATCAACACCGAGAGCGGCAGAAACGTTAGGAACAATCTGGCTCAGAGAGAGCTTCATGTTAACCTTGCCCTTCGGCTTGCCCATGTGGCTCATCATGATGAGGGCGCCACCGTCAGCAAGCACCTTCTTCAATGTAGGAAGGGCACCGCGGATACGGGTATCGTCAGTTACATTTC
>JAIJMN010000218.1:0-3792 GCA_022735715.1 Prevotella sp. | reverse complement strand
CTTGGCGATATTGTGCATAATGGTATGGAGGTGGAGCGCCTGCATGCCAATGGATTGATAACCATCAATCATGAGGAGATGCGCCGTCTGCACGACGTAAAGGTGTTGTTGCGCGCTCATGGCGAACCTCCTGAGACCTATGAGTTGGCAAAGCAGAACAATATTGAGATAATAGATGCTACTTGTCCGGTGGTGCTTGCATTGCAACGCCGCATCAAACGTCAGTATGACACCAATCCCGAGGCGCAGATAGTTATCTTCGGCAAGCGTGGACATGCTGAGGTGTTGGGACTGGTAGGACAGACTTCGAGCCATGCCATTGTAGTAGAGAAGGTGGATGACGTTAAGAGTCTTGACTTCTCGCGTGACATCTATCTGTATTCGCAGACCACTAAGTCGCTCGATGGATTCCATCGTGTCATAGAATACATACAGGAACACATGTGTGAAGGAGCCAAGTTCCAAAGCTTCGATACCATCTGCCGACAGGTAGCCAACCGTATGCCAAACATAGCGACGTTTGCTTCGCGTCACGACCTTGTATTGTTTGTGTCGGGACGAAAGAGCAGTAATGGTAAGGTGTTGTTCAAGGAGTGTCACAGCGTCAATCCCAACAGCTATCAGATTGAAAGTGCTGACGAGATAGACATGGCGTGGTTTACCGACAATGTGCATACCGTAGGCATCTGTGGAGCCACAAGTACGCCCAAATGGCTTATGGAACAATGTAAGGAGCGTATCGAGCAAGGCTGATACGATGGAAATAAGGAAATGATATTGTTGAAGAAACAGCCGAAACGTACATAAACAGAAACAGCTCAATATCCAATATGTAATGGATATTGAGCTTTTTTTAAGTGCTTTATACTTAGATGAAAACTTAGAATTTCGCCATCTTAATGGCATCAATTGCGCATTCGTCGCCCTTGTTGCCATACTTGCCACCGCAACGGTCGAGAGCCTGCTGCTTGTCGTTAGTGGTAAGCAGACCATATATAATAGGTATCTCGCTTGTGGTGTTGAGTCGTGCAATGCCTGCTGTAACGCCCTGGCAGATATAGTCGAAGTGAGGAGTCTCGCCGCGAATTACGCTACCCAGGATAATCACTGCATCATATCCGCCGTGCAGAACCATCTGATGAGCTCCGTAGATAAGTTCGAAGCTACCTGGAACTGTCTTCACGTGGATGTTCTCAGGCAGTGCGCCGTGCTTCTCAAGAGTCTTGACGGCTCCATCGAGCAGAGCGCCCGTGATGTCCTCGTTCCATTCGGCTACTACGATGCCAAAGCACATGTTGCTTGCGTCGGGAATGGCATTGAAGTCGTAGTCGGAAAGGTTGTGAAGTGCTGTTGCCATGATTTATTATTTCTCAGTGATGCGTTCAATGTACTTGTCGATTTCAGAAGACTGTACAACCTGTGAATTAACATACTTCTTCTTTACATCCTCATAAATCTTGAGTGCCTCGTCGCTCTTGTTCTGGCTCTCAAGAAGCTCGGCAGCCTGGATTAGGAAAGTAGGAGAGAGGCTGTTGTTGGTATCGTCGGCAGCCTTGCTGTCAGCCATATCAGCAGCCTTCTTGAATGCAGAGATAGCCTTGTCTACATTGCCAGTGTTGGCATAAGCGTTGCCGAGAGCTGCCATAGCAGCGGGGCTAATCATTGCGTCGCTCTGTGTAGAGAACTTCTCAAGATATGTAACAGCTTCGTTCCACTTGCCAAGGTTAGCATAGCAGAGTCCTGCATAAAGATTAGCGAGGTTGGCAGCGTCAGTTCCGCTGTAGTCGCTTGCTATCTTTGTGAATCCGGCGTAGTTTGCGCCGTCACCATTGAGAGCCTTGTCAAACTGCTCCTGATTGAAGTACTGCTGACCTTTTGCCAATGCTGTGCTTGCCTTGTCCTCACGTGGACCGTCAACATAAACATTGTACAATGCTATACCAGCAATGATAACGATGACAGCTGCTACAGCGATGAGAATCTGCTTCTTGAACTTGATGAAGAAAGCTTCAGATTTGCTGGGGTTTTCTACGTGTGAGTTAGCCCCAAAGTCGATTTTGTTTGCCATTTATTGTTTCTTTTTTGGATTTCTGTATTTATGCATTGCTGTGCTAACATGTCCGAACATGCCTGTTTATAAGGCTTTATCGTTGTTGGGTAGTAGGCACAAATGCGTCGCAAAATTACTCAATTTATCCCGAATATTGAAATTAATTGTCCCTTTTTTTCTTTTTTCAATAATAAATGGGGTAACTTTGCACAGTAATAGTATAAGTGCATGATATTAAATAAAATTTCCATACTCAATTTCAAGAACATTCGTGAGGCTACACTCGATTTGTCGCCTAAGATGAACTGTTTTCTCGGACACAACGGCGAGGGAAAAACCAACTTTCTCGATGCCGTGTATTATCTGTCGTTCTGCCGAAGTTCGTCCAATCCTGTCGATTCGCAAATCATCACGCATGGTGAAGACTTCTTTGTTCTTGACGGAAGATATGAGAATGAGTCGGGCGACTCCGTTGATATTTATTGCGGCATGAAGCGTGGTACGAAGAAGCACTTCAAGCGCGACAAGAAGGAGTATAAGCGCCTGTCGATGCACTTAGGACTTATACCATTGATTTTTGTTTCGCCCGACGACACTACGCTTATTTCGGGTGGAAGTGAGGAGCGTCGCCGACTGATGGATGTCGTCATATCGCAGTATGACAACACTTACATCGAGGCATTGAACAGTTATAACAAGGCTTTGCAGCAGCGCAACGCCTTGCTCAAGATGGATGATGAGCCTGACGCTTCGTTGCTTGATATATGGGAGATGGAGATGGCACGCCATGGTGAGACTATATTCCATGCACGTGAGAACTTCGTTGAGCGTATGATTCCTGTTTTTCAGGAGATATACAGCCACATTTCGGATGGTCGCGAGCAGGTTTCATTAAGATATGTCTCGCATGCGCAGCGTGGTCCGTTGCTCGATGTCATTCAGCGCGACCGCTTTAAGGATCGTGCTGTAGGCTATTCGCTGCATGGTGTTCATCGTGATGACCTTGAGATGTTGCTTGGCGACTATCAGATGCGACGTGAAGGTTCGCAAGGACAGAACAAGACTTATGTCATAGCGTTGAAACTTGCACAGTTCGACTTTCTGCGTCGCACGTCTTCGCTTACCACACCACTATTGCTTCTCGACGATATTTTCGACAAACTTGATGCCCATAGGGTGGAGCAGATAGTAAAGTTGGTATCGGGCGACGGCTTCGGTCAGATATTTATAACAGACACCAATCGCGACCATCTCGACCGTATCCTGCAGAGTGTAGGCTACGACTATAAGTTGTTTGATGTTGATGGGGGAGAGATTAAACCGCACACGCTTTAAAAATAAGAAAGATGTTCAGACGTGATGTTCAATCTATCAGCGACTTGCTGAATATGTATTTGCGCCGCGAGGGACTCGAAACTCCCTTGTTGCAGAAGCGTGCTGTGGATGCTTGGGACACGCTTATGGGGCCTTCGATAGCACGCTTTACTGGTGAGAAGTTCATCAAAAACCAGACTCTTTTTGTCAAGATACTCAATCCTGCATTGCGTCAGGACCTAACAATGATGCGCTCACGTATTACGAAGCGTATCAATGAGACGGTGGGAAGTCAGGTGATTGTTGATGTTAGGATATATTGATTTGTCGGTATATAATAAATTAGGAGGAGGGTGTGTCAAAACTCCCTGATTCTTAAAAAAATCACAAAGCCCTGACTTTCACAAGCCAGGGCTTTGCTATGTCTA
>JAIJMN010000217.1:0-3817 GCA_022735715.1 Prevotella sp. | reverse complement strand
ATGCCCGAGCAGCTTCTGCACGCTTTCGAGGTCGGCTCCGTTGTTGAGCATCGCGGTGGCGAAGCTGTGGCGCAGCACGTGTGGCGATCGTTTGGCGAGATTGCGTATTGCCGAGAGGCGCATCATTACTTCCTTGCGCAGCTGTTCGTATGTGATGCGGCGGCCACGGTCGTTGAGTATGAGTGCGCTGTCGATGCGTTGCTGCCACATTGCGTCGCGCTGGCGTATGTATTCCTGCAGTTGGGTGCGGAGTTCGTCGCCGAAGGGGATGGCGCGCTGCTTGTTGCCTTTGCCCGTTACTCGTATTTCACCTTGGGCGAAATCGACTGAGTTGTCGTCGAGACTGGTGAGTTCTGAGGCTCGCATGCCGGTTTCGTAAAGCAGTATTAATATGGTACGCGCACGTGTACTTATATAATCGCTCCCCCACTCTGCCGAGTCGAGCAGCCGGTCCATGTCGTCTTCGCGCACAAACTGGGGCAGATAGCGCGATTTCTTCGGTCCGCGCACTATGTGTGCCGGGTCGTGGCTGACGAGTCCGCGGGCGAGTGCGTATCGGTACATCGACCTTATGGCGCTCAGTCGGCGGCATATTGATGTGGGCGAGTTGCCCCGGTCCATCATTGCCTCTATCCATCCGCGTATGTCTTCGGTGTCGGCTGTGTCTATTGTCACATGTCCTTCGAGTGTGTCAAGATAGGCGACATAGGCTTCGAGGTCGAGCCGATAGCCTTGCAGCGTCTGCTCCGAGCGCCTGCGTTCGTAGCGCATATAGTCCAAGAATTCGCTTATCTCCATATCGTAACACCTCATTTAGGTTTCGTCAACGAATGTACGAATTTTATTTCATTCCGCCAAATTTTTAAGCGTCTTTTTTCAAATGTGCTACATTTTTGACTTTTTCGTATATAATAAGGTATAGGACGGGGAAAGGGATTTTTGTTTTCTCGGGAGGGAATTGTTTTCCTTCGGGATGCGTTCGGGATGCGTTCGGGATGGGCTTGTTTTGGATGCGCAAGGAAAAAGGACTCGTTTTGCCTTTCAAAAGGACTCGTTTTACTCTGCAAAAGGACTCGTTTTGAAGGGCACAAAAGGAGCCCTTTTAAGATTGTTGAATGTTGAATGTTAAGTGTTGAAGACTGCACGATAGCGGTCTTTGCATTATTGATTCTTCGTTACGTTAAATTCATAATACCATAAAGGTCTATGATACAAGCAGTTGTCATTACAAATTAAAAAAGAGAACTAAAATATTGAGTTTTCGCTTTTTTATTGCTAACTTTGCATTCAGACAACTAATCGACGAACAAATAAGGAACTAACATATAACTTAAATCATACTAATCAAAATTCCTAAAGCTATGAGCAAATATCCAAAGATTGGAATTCGCCCCACTATCGACGGACGTCAGGGTGGAGTGCGCGAGAGTCTCGAAGAAAAGACTATGAACCTCGCAAAATCAGTAGCTAAACTTATTAGTGAGAACCTGCGCAACGGCGACGGTTCGCCCGTTGAGTGCGTTATCGCCGACACCACTATCGGTCGCGTCGGCGAGAGTGCTGCCTGTGCCGAGAAGTTCGAGCGCGAGGGCGTCGGTTCTACTATCACCGTCACTTCTTGCTGGTGCTATGGCGCCGAGACTATGGACATGAACCCGCATTGGCCTAAGGCCGTTTGGGGATTCAACGGAACCGAGCGTCCGGGTGCTGTGTACCTTGCTGCCGTGCTCGCCGCACACGCCCAGAAGGGTTTGCCGGCTTTCGGCATATACGGACACGACGTTCAGGACCTCGAGGACGACTCTATTCCTGCCGACGTTGCTGAAAAGATTCTGCGCTTTGCACGTGCCGCCCAGGCTGTAGCTACAATGCGCGGCAAGTCGTATCTGTCAATGGGTTCGGCATGTATGGGCATCGCCGGAAGTATCGTCAATCCCGACTTCTTCCAGGAATATCTCGGTATGCGCAACGAAAGCGTTGACCTCACCGAAATCATCCGCCGCATGACCGAGGGCATCTACGACCCGGAGGAGTACAAGAAGGCTATGGAGTGGACCCGCGAGCATTGTATGTGCAACGAGGGCGAGGACATTGCCAACCGTCAGGGCAAGGCTAAGACCCGCGAGGAGAAGGATGCCGACTGGGACTTCATCGTCAAGATGATGATCATCATGAAGGACCTCATGCACGGCAACCCACGCCTTGAGGAGATAGGATTTAAGGAAGAGGCTATCGGACACAACGCCATCGCAGGCGGTTTCCAGGGCCAGCGCCAGTGGACCGACTTCTATCCTAACGGCGACTACCCCGAAGCACTCATGAATACTTCGTTCGACTGGAACGGACCGCGCGAAGCTATCACGCTCGCTACAGAAAACGACGCAGGCAACGGCGTTGCCATGCTCTTCAACCACTTGCTCACCGGACGTGCACAGATATTCTCTGACGTACGCACTTATTGGAGCCCCGAGGCTGTGAAGCGCGTCACCGGCAAGGAGCTTACGGGCCGTGCTGCCGGCGGTATCATCCACCTCATCAACTCAGGTGCCACCACTCTCGACGGATCAGGTGCCGCTACCGACGCTGAGGGCAACCCGACTATGAAGCATTTCTGGGAGCTTACCGACGAAGATATTGAAGCTTGCCTCAAGGCTACGACCTGGTATCCTGCCAACCGCGACTACTTCCGTGGCGGCGGATTCTCTTCAAACTTCCTCTCTAAGGGCGGAATGCCTGTCACAATGGTGCGTCTGAACCACGTCAAGGGTCTCGGTCCGGTGCTTCAACTGGCTGAGGGATGGACAGTAGAGATTGATCCCGAAATCCACAACATACTCGACAAGCGTACCGACCCGACATGGCCTACCACATGGTTCGTGCCACGCCTGTGCGACAAACCTGCATTCAAGGACGTCTACTCGGTTATGAACAACTGGGGTGCCAACCATGGTGCCATCTCTTACGGACACATCGGAGCCGACCTCATCACTATGTGCTCAATCCTGCGCATACCGGTTTGCATGCACAACGTTGAGGACGAGCAGATATTCCGTCCTGCCGCTTGGAACGCATTCGGCATGGATAAGGAGGGAGCCGACTTCCGCGCTTGCAAGAACTACGGACCGATTTATAAGTAATTTATAATTGAAAGTTTAGAGTTGAGAGTTGAGAATTGAAAGTTATGATTAGTTCTGCAGTTCATACATTGCAGCCAAGATTTTATAAATAAAGGTAATCACTACTCTCAAATTTCAACTCTCAACTTTTTTCAAAGACAGAACAACAATGATACAGGATTATCAGATACAGGAATTTCTGCGCCAGGCACATCGCGTTGGCGACGCTGGCTTGACCCTTTGTTCAAGCGGCAACATCTCATGGCGCATCGGCGACGAGGCGCTCGTTTCTGGAACAGGCTCTTGGGTGCCCACTCTTCCTAAGGAGAAGGTGGCTATCTGCCGTGTGGCCGATGGCGAAGTGCTCAACGGAGTGAAGCCCTCTATGGAGAGCGGTTTCCATCTTGGCGTGCTGCGCGAGCGTCCCGACTGCGACGTAGTGCTCCACTTCCAGTCGAAGTATGCTACAGTTGTGTCGTGCATGGCTGAGACTCCAAAGGATTTCAACGTAACTGCTGAGGTGCCGTGCCACGTCGGTCGCGAAATACCGGTCATTCCTTACTTCCGTCCGGGCTCGCCTGAGTTGGCAGAGGCTGTCAAGGCAGCACTCAAGGACCACAACTCGGCTCTGATGCTCAAGCACGGCCAGGTTGTTTGCGGTAAAACATTCGACGAAGTGTTCGAACGTGCCATATTCTTCG
>JAIJMN010000216.1:0-3820 GCA_022735715.1 Prevotella sp. | reverse complement strand
CCTTTTATTATATAACTGATTGATTTACAACCATAAAGGTACTAAAAATTATTGAGATTACCAACTTTTATAAAGACTTTCTTATCCCGAACTCAGGTTTTTAGAATGCAAAAGGACTCCTTCTGGAATGCCGCTATTGAAAAGCGGCGTTTTTATACTTGTTTTTCTTATTCTGCAACGCATTTCAGATTACCATCTAAGAACCATTTCGGCAAGCGTCTTGCCTTGCTCCTCGGCATGAGCATTGAGCTGTCTCAGATGGGCAAGCAACTCCGGCGTGAGCATGCTATGCTTAAGGAACGCCGCTGCAACCGCAGCGTACAAAGAGAGCATCGCCATTGTCATAGCGATGCTCGTCAGCTTTATACAATCCTTTCAGATTCATATATTATAGTATTTACTTCTTCACTTTGGTAGCCACAACGAAGTAGCCGATCAGGCAGCAGTATGCAGCAAGCGAAGCAATCTGCGATAATGGGTTGGCAAGCCAGCCCTCCATCCATGCGTCACTCACAAGGTGAACATTGCAGAAGCGCAGCAATGCCGATACAACACCCATCAGTGCACCGCCGGCAATGAAACCGCTGGCAAGCAAATTGCCCTTCTCGTTACGCTCACGGTTTACCTCAGCGTTCTTCGAACGGGTAGAAACATACCAGCTGATGATACCGCCCACGAGGAGCGGAGTGTTCAGCTCGAGCGGAATGAACATACCGAGTGCAAACGCAATGGCAGGTATCTTGAAGAAGGTGAGCACAATGGCAATGACAGCACCTACTGCATACAACGCCCAAGGAGCACCAACACCGTTCATCAACGGATCTATTACGGCAGCCATGGCATTGGCCTGAGGAGCGGCAAGCTGTCCGCTTGCAAAACCATAGGTATGGTTAAGCAGTATCATTACGCCACCCACAGTAGCAGCTGAAACGAGTGTGCCGAGGAATTTCCATGATTCCTGCTTGGCAGGTGTCGTTCCGAGCCAGTAACCAATCTTCAAATCGGTGATAAAACCGCCTGCCATCGACAGCGCTGTACATACAACGCCACCCATGATGAGCGCTGCCACCATACCGCCTGTACCCTTCAGCCCTACGGCTACAAGCACTACCGAGGCAAGTATGAGCGTCATGAGCGTCATTCCCGAAACCGGGTTGGAACCTACGATGGCAATAGCGTTGGCTGCAACTGTGGTGAAGAGGAACGCAATAATGGCTACAAGCAGAATGCCTACAACTGCAAACAGCAGATTGCCGTCCATCACTCCGAACCAGAAGAAGATGAATGTAGCAATGAGAGTGACAATACTGCCTATTGCAATAATCTTGAATGATATGTCACGCTGTGTGCGTACGGTGTCAGCCGAAGCCTTTGCACCGCCCTTCATTTCGTTGGCTGCAAGCGATACGGCTCCCTTGATTATACTCCACGACTTGATGATGCCGATGATACCTGCCATAGCGATGCCACCGATACCAATGCTCTTGCCGTAATACTTGAATATCTCCTCAGCCGACATTGCGCCTACGGTCTGCGTAATCTCCGGATTCCAGATGTTCAGAACCTGGTCGTGGAACACGATAGACATTCCCGGCACGATGAGCCACCATACTGCAAACGAGCCAAGGCATATTATGAACGCATACTTCAGACCGATGATGTATCCCAAACCGAACACGGCAGCACCGGTGTTCACCTTGAACACGAGCTTTGCCTTGTCGACTGCCATCACGCCCCATTCCATTACGCGAGTGGTGAAGTTCTCGTTCCACCAGCCTACTGTGGCTACGATGAAGTCGTACAATCCACCTACCAGACCGGCTACGAGCAACGGCTTTGCCTGCGAACCGCCCTTCTCGCCGCTGACGAGAACCTGAGTGGTGGCTGTTGCTTCAGGGAAAGGATACTTGCCATGCATGTCCTTGACGAAATACTTGCGGAACGGAATCATAAACAGAATTCCAAGTATACCGCCCAACAGCGAAGAGAAGAACACTTTGAAGAACGATACGCTCATCTCGGGATACTTTGCCTGCAGGATATAGATAGCGGGCAGGGTGAAGATGGCACCTGCTACGATAGTACCCGAGCAGGCTCCGATACTCTGTATGATGACGTTCTCGCCCAAAGCCTTGTTGCGCTTGGCGGATGTAGACACGCCTACGGCAATGATGGCGATAGGTATGGCAGCCTCAAACACCTGTCCTACCTTCAGTCCGAGATAGGCTGCGGCGGCTGAGAACAGCATAGCCATGATGATACCCCATATCACCGACCACATGTTTACCTCAGGATAGGTCTGCCCAGGCGACATAATCGGCTTGTACTCCTCACCCGGCTTCAACTCGGTAAAGGCGTTGTCGGGCATTTAGATTTGCTCTTTTTCTTTTTCCATGTTATAGTGTTATTTGATATTAATTGTTTCGTGCGTAGTATATTTTGCAAAGTTACAACTTTGTAACTATAAATCTGTGCTAAACCGGGAAAATATATTTAAATTTGCAGACAACAAATATATATTGAAATGAACCGAACCAAAAGACTATTGACAGCTACCGTAGCTGCCGCTTTTGCCGGATTACAATCGTTTGCCGGCAACAACCTGACAATGATAGTAGGCACTTACACCGACCAGAGCACTTCTAAAGGAATGTATGTGTATCGCTTCAATCAAGACAACGGAAAGGCTGAAGCCGTCAGCTGCACCAAATCGGGCAATCCGTCGTTTCTTATCCTCAACGACGATGCTACTCGTGTGTATGCCGTCAACGAATACGACGACGAGCGACGTGGTGCAAGTGCATTCAGTTTTGACGCTTCCAAGGGTAAGCTTTCGCTCATCAACAGCCAGCATTGCGGCACATCGGCAACCTCACACGTCAAGAATATGCCTGGCGCAGCACCCTGCAACATTATGATATATGGCCGTCATCTTGTGACTTCCAACTACAACGGTGGCGACATTTCGGTGTTTCCTATCCGTGAGGACGGCTCTATAGGAGCGGAAAGCCAGTATCTTTGCATGTTCAAGAATAACAAAGTGGATGCTCATATACACTGTTGCCGCATCACTCCCGACCGTCGTTACATGATAGCCAACGACCTTGGCAACGACTGTATATGGCGTTTTGATATCAACAACGCCGATAAAGCATATTCAAGCAACACCGACAAAGCATTCCTAAGCAACCCCAAGGAGATGTACACAGCGCCCAAAGGCACCGGACCGCGACATATTGTGTTCAACAAAAAGGGCAATGTGGCTTACCTGATTGGCGAACTTGACGGCAGCATTAAGGTACTTGGCTACAACAACGGCAATATGCGTGAGTTGCAACGTGTGCAGGCTTCGCTGACCAAGACGGCGGGAAGTGCCGACATTCATATATCGCCCGACGGCAAATTCGTCTACGCTTCACACCGATTGAAGGACGAAGGAGTGTCCATTCACGCTGTAGATGCAAAGACAGGATTGCTCACCAACGTTGGATTTCAGCCCACATCAGCCCATCCACGCAATTTTGCCATCACTCCAAATGGCAAGTATCTGCTTGTGGCATGTCGCGACAGCAACGTGATTGAGGTGTTCCGACGCGACAAACTGACCGGAAAACTCACCAATACACACAATGACATTAAGCTCGGCAAACCCGTATGCATACAGTTTGCCGATAAATAAAGAATAAGGTATAAGCCTAATGGCGGGCTGAAATAGTCCAAACAATCGAGTAGGAGGTAAACACTAATTATAGGTGTTTGCCTCCTATTTTCGTGTTTACCGACCTCTCACACCACCGTACATGCGGTTCCGCATACGGCG
>JAIJMN010000215.1:0-3825 GCA_022735715.1 Prevotella sp. | reverse complement strand
AGGCTCTTTTTTGTAGAAAAACAAAAACTCGTTGTACATCCACACAAGAACGTACAACGAGTTTTTTTATTTATATTGGGAGTTTTGACACGCCCTCTTTTTATAATAATGACAATTATAACAATCTGTAAGGGTAGTGTTTGAGCCATAAATTTCTCAAAATTAGCATTTTTCGAGCATATAGACAAGACATTCGGAAATAATAGTGTAACTTTGTATCAATATTCTTGAAAGCAACGGGAATAATATCGATACGAAATAATAAAAACATCAATATATGGGAAAAGTAATTCTTACAGGCGACCGTCCTACCGGTAAATTACATTTGGGCCACTATGTTGGCTCATTGCGACGCCGTGTCGAGCTGCAGAACGCAGGCGACTTCGACCGAATGTTTGTGTTCATGGCCGATGTTCAGGCTCTGACCGACAACGCCGACAATCCTGAGAAGATACGCCAGAACATCATTGAGGTGGCTCTCGACTATCTTTCGGCTGGTCTCGACCCTACTAAATGCACGCTGTTCATACAGAGCCAGATACCGGAACTTGCCGAACTGACTACATATCTTATGAATCTCATCACCGTTTCACGCGTTCAGCGCAACCCGACTGTGAAGACTGAGATCAAGATGCGCAACTTTGAGGCCAACATACCGCTTGGTTTCTTCTGCTATCCTGTAAGCCAGGCTGCCGACATAACGCTGTTCAAGACCACAACTGTGCCCGCCGGCGAAGACCAGGAACCAATGATTGAGGTGACACGCGAGCTTGTTCGCCGCTTCAACCAGACTTATAGCGAGGTGCTTGTGGAGCCGGAAATCATGCTGCCGGAGAATGCTACGGCACGTCGTTTGCCCGGAACTGACGGCAAGGAGAAGATGTCGAAGTCGCTCGGCAACTGCATTTACCTCAGCGATTCGGCTGCCGACGTATGGAAGAAGGTGAAGAAGATGTCGAACGGAGCGCCTCGTATGAGCATGGATGAGCCCGGAAATCTTGAGGGCAACGCCGTTTTCACATACCTTGAAGCGTTCAGTACACCCGACGACTTCGCCGAGTTCTGGCCAGAATACAAGACCCTCGACGAACTTAAGGAGCATTATGTGCGTGGCGGTATAGGCGACGGCACTTGCAAGAAGTTCCTCAACAACGTGCTCAACAAGACTCTTGAGCCGATGCGTGTGCGTCGTCATGAACTGGAGCAGGACATTCCCGAGATATTCAACATTCTGCGTAAGGGCACCGAAGCGGCTCGCGAGACAGCTGCACAGACAATGGACGAGGTGCGCAAAGCCATGCAGATTGACTACTTCAACGATATGGCGCTGATACAACAGCAGGCTGAGAAGTTCCGCTCAAAGTAATAGTCTTTTTATAGTTGAGAGTTGAGAATTAGGAGTTGAGAGTTATGATATGTATAGTTCCGACGAATACTAATCGTCGGTAATCATAACTCTCAACTCCTAATTCTCAATTCTCAATCCTCAACTCTCAACCTTCGTCTCTCAACTCTCAATTTTATTGTCCTCCCAAACGGTCGAAGAATACGATTATTCCTTCCCACGTCTTGAACTCGTCGCTACCCCATTCTATCACTGTACCCATAAATTCGGGCTGCGGAGCGGACGCAATGAGATAGTCGCCATATTGCAGTTGGCGAGCGTTTGAGAAGATGACGCGTCCCCAAGCCGGCGCACTCAGATACTGTTCCACCCATGCTATGTCGTCGGTCATTGCCGACGGATTGTTTGTGCATGATGGAGCCAGCACATAAACATTATAATTCTCAATAATCCTTTCGTAGGCCTTGTGCATCGAAGCGGTTGCCTTGCCGTAGCCGTCGCGCAATGTCTCGATGTCGATATACACCACCGGGCGCTCACGTCCTTCCTGACGGTCGTCCATATATCTTATTATAGGTATGAGATAGTGCATTGCCACCTTGTCGGTAAGGCGGTGCTCGCCATGGAAATGTATGGCGGTGGGGTAGTGTTCGCTGAACAATCCGAACGTATGTACAACAGGATCCTCGTCGCCGAAAAGTCCTATCACACGCCCGCGTTCCTCGTCTGTTATGTCAGCAAAGCAATGTGTGGTCATCTCCTGATATTCCTTTATCAGGCCTTTTGTGACGATAAACTCCTGGACTCCGTCCTGACGTGGATTCTGAAACACCTGCTTGCCCGTGAATTTCGACATCGTCTCGTCCATCTCAAATGCCGGGTTGACCAATATACGGTCGTATCCTTTGAGCATTTCGGTGTACATTCCGCCCATCGACGTGCCTATAATAAGGTCGGGCTGCTGTTCCTCGCACATTTGGCGCAGCATCTGTATGCCCTCTTCGGGATGCAAAGGGATGTCGCGTGCAACAATCGTTGCTTCAGGCATAAGCGTGCGCAGCATAGTCACTGTGCCCGATTGTGCCGACGAACCGAATCCGTGTACATACATAATCTTCTTGCCCGCCATGAGGTCGGGGTATTGCTTTACATAAGTTTCGTTCTGAGCCATATTCTGAAAGTTTATATAAAAAGAAAAACGGTTAAGTATTGATTTCTCAATTCTTAACCGTCATGCTTAGTACCCAGACCCGGGCTCGAACCGGGATGGGTTGCCCCACTGGTGTTTGAGACCAGCGCGTCTACCGATTCCGCCATCTGGGCATTGGCGTTTTTGCGTGTGCAAAGGTAGTATATTTTTTTTGTTCTGCAAAATTTTTTCCTAATAATTGTTCATTTAGGATAATTTCGTTTTAAAAATATATGTCCAACTTGGCGCTCTCGTTTAATATTCGTAACTTCGTATGCACAAAATAATCTCTTTCGGGATAAATCATGACAATATTCCTAAATTAAAAATAATGACATGAAAGAATCAGCAAACAACTATTGTGTCATACTAGCCGGAGGCAAGGGCCGCCGTTTGTGGCCATGTTCGCGCGAAGACCGTCCAAAGCAATTTGTCGATTTCTTTGGCACAGGACGCACGGCGCTACAGCAGACCTACGACCGTTTTGCACGCATATTGCCACCGGAGAACATTTTTGTTAACACTAATGAAGAGTATGTCGAATTTGTGCGCGAGCAGTTGCCGCAACTTGACGCAAGCCGAATGCTTGCCGAACCTATTTATCGTGGCACAGCTCCGAGTATGGCGTGGGCCACTCACCGCATCGTTCACATCAATCCTGAAGCCAATATCATTGTAACGCCAAGCGACCTTACCATCATCGGCGACGAACAGTTTAAGAAGTGTGTAGGCCGTGCATTCTGTTTTGTGGCTGAGTACAAACGTGTGCTGGCTATGGGAGTGATGCCCTCGCGTCCGGAACCGGGTTATGGATACATTCAAATGGGCGAAACCGAGTGTGACGGAGTGTTCAGCGTGCAGTCGTTTACGGAGAAACCCGAGCGCGACTTTGCCAAAATATTCATGGATAGTGGTGAATTTCTGTGGAACACGGGCATGTTCATAGCCAACGCAAGCCGCTTGCTTGAGTGCTTGCGAAGTCTGTTGCCCGTAGTGCTACGCAATTATGATGACACACATCCCGTCTTCGACTTCGAAGAGGAGAACCGCTTCGTCCACGACAATTTCCCTTCGTATCCCAATGTGTCGCTCGATTCTGGCATACTTGAGAAGACTGACAGCGTTTGTGTGATGCGTTGCAACTTCGGATGGGCCGACCTCGGCACATGGCACGGCATATACGAGGCAATGCACAAGGGCGAAGGCGACAACGTAGTGATAAATACTGATGCTGTGCTTGACAATGCCTACGGCAACGTAATAAAGCTTTCGGACGGCCGACTGGCTGTAG
>JAIJMN010000214.1:0-3869 GCA_022735715.1 Prevotella sp. | reverse complement strand
ACGCTCTTGTCGATGAGCAAGGCGAGGTCGCGGCTTACCGACGGGAACTTGCTGATGTCGTGATAGAGCACCTCGTTCTTCTTGATGGTGCGCATGAGATTATTCCAGTTGATGTCGGCGAAGAACACTTCCTGGTCGATGTCCATCTTCTTCAGAAGCTTGTGGCAAACAGTACCCATTTCGCAGAGCACCTTGCCTGAGCGTGCCTTGAGAGCAAGAGCCTTGCCGAAGACATTGTTGTCGGATGTCTCTGATACGACGATGCCAGGGTTTATGCCCAAGCGTGTGAATATATTGAGCACGTAAGCCTTAAGTTCGTAGAACGAAGTCTTCTCGTCGGCGTGAGCCCATGAGCCTTCAACGCGCTTGCCGGTGGTCCACATTCCAAGGTGCATCTCCTCGGTGTAAGCCTTTATCGGGTCCTCGTCGTTCTTCTTTTCGGGCGAATAGTGATAGCAGTTGCCGAATTCGAAGAAGCGGAGGTTAGGCATCTTGTGGTTGACATTGCGACCGATGCTCTCCAGTCCGCCGAAGAGTAGTGACTGGCGCATTACGCCGAGGTCGTTGCTCAGAGGGTTCATAACCTTTACGGTAGTCTCCTCGGTATATTTGTTTAGCCCGGTGTAGTAAGCGGTCTTGCTGAGCGAGTTGTTGAGAATCTCGCGGAAGCCGCAGCCTACAAGTTGTTCGCTGATTACGTTCTGGTGGTGATATGCCTTGTCGGAATCGCCGAGAATAGTGAGCGAGCTCTTGAGCTGTGTCGGAATTTCCACATTATTATATCCGTATATGCGCAGGATGTCCTCAACTACGTCGCACGGACGCTGCACGTCGACACGATATGCAGGAACGTCAAGTTCCAGTCCGGTCTCGGTTTCAGCCACAATCTTCATGTCGAGGCTTTCAACGATAGAGCGAATCATGTCGTTGCCTATCTTCTTTCCGATGAGGCGGTCTACATAATCGAAGTCGAGCTGTACTCGGGCATCGTTGATATGGTTAGGATAAACGTCCTTTATCTCCATGCTCACCTTTCCGCCTGCCAGCTGCTTGCACAATATGGCAGCCTGCTTGAGGGCGTAGATGGTGCCGTTGGGGTCGATGCCACGCTCGAAGCGATAGCTTGCATCGGTGCTCAATCCGTGACGGCGTGCGCTCTTGCGTATCCATGTCGGGTGGAAATAAGCACTCTCAAGCACTACGTTCTTGGTCGTATCGTATGTGCCCGAACCCTTGCCTCCGAAGATGCCTGCGATACACATGGGCTCCTCGGCGTTGCATATGCTGAGGTCGTGTTCGCCGAGTGTGTGCTCCTCGCCATCGAGTGTGACGAACTTAGTGCCCTCAGGCTGGGTGCGTACTACTATCTTCGAGCCCTTAACCATGTCGGCGTCGAAGCAGTGCATAGGCTGTCCATAAGCCATCATCACGTAGTTGGTGATGTCGACGATGTTGTTGATAGGACGCAGACCGATTACCTTCAGCTTGTTCTGAAGCCATTCGGGACTCTCCTTGACCTCACATCCGCTGATGCTCACGCATGCGTAGCGCTTGCAAGCCTCGGTGTTTTCAATCTCAACATCGATGGGCAGGTCGTGGTTGTCTACTGCAAACTCTGAGCAGTCGGGACGATGGAGCGATGTAGTGTGGCCGTTGCGCTTGAGCCAAGCGTACAGGTCGCGTGCCACACCCCAGTGGCTGAGTGCGTCAGAGCGGTTGGCTGTAATGTCAATCTCGATAATCCAGTCGCTCTCAAGGTGATAATATTCGGTTGCGGGCTGACCTACAGGTGCGTCCTCGGGCAATACGATGATGCCGTCGTGGCTTGTGCCAACACCTATTTCGTCCTCAGCGCAAATCATGCCAAGGCTCTCTACGCCGCGCAGCTTCGACTTTTTGATTACGAATTCCTTGTCGCCGTCGTAGAGCACGCAGCCCAGGTCGGCAACGATGACCTTCTGTCCGGCA
This sequence comes from Prevotella sp., assembly GCA_022735715.1. Taxonomy (GTDB): domain Bacteria; phylum Bacteroidota; class Bacteroidia; order Bacteroidales; family Bacteroidaceae; genus Prevotella. The sequence goes on along the minus strand of JAIJMN010000214.1, from coordinate 1,901 downwards.
GCCACGTTGGGCGCACCGCATACTATCTGCTGCGGCTCTGCTTTGCCAAGATCAACGGTTGTTATGTGCAAGTGGTCTGAATTAGGGTGCAATTCGCAAGTCAATACCTTGCCCACGTACAGTCCCTTCAGTCCACCCTTAATGGTCTGTACCTCTTCAAGAGCGTCAACTTCGAGTCCGCATGAGGTCAGCGCGTCGGCTGTTTCCTGCGGAGTGAGGTCGAAATCGACATACTCCTTAAGCCATTTATATGAAATCTCCATTATAATGATTTTTAAGTATACTCAAAACTTGGTGCAAAATTAATAATTATTCTTGTAGTGTACAAAAAAACGTATGAAATAATGTCGTGTTTATGAAAACCGGAAAAAAGTTTGTAAATTTGCGCTATGAACTATAAATCAGCATTCCTATTACGTTGTCCGGCTATTCCCAAGGTGCGCATTGCGCTTGTGGGACTGGGCAATCGTGGCACAAAGACACTTGTGCGCTATGCTTTTATCGGCAATGCCGAGATAAGTTGCATTGTCGATGTAGACAGCCGACGGCTTGAACGTGCCAACAAGTTGCTGCACGACAGCGGCCGCAAGGAGGCGCTCGCACTCTGCGGATCCGATGCATGGAAGGAGGCTTGCCAGCTGCCCGACATAGACCTTATATATATATGTACGGAATGGCGCACCCATACACATATGGCTGTACACGCTATGCGCTGTGGCAAGCATGTGGCTGTAGAGGTGCCGGCTGCCACTACGGTGGATGAGTGCTGGCGCTTGGTGTATACGGCTGAGCAGACCCAGCGCCACTGCTTCATGACGGAGAATTGCTGCTACGACTATTTTGCGCTCGAAACTCTTGAGATGCACCATCGCGGACTCTTCGGCGAGATTACTCATTGTGAGGGAGCCTACATACACGACCTCTCAACCGACAACGAGTGTGGCGAGAGCAACACAAGCTGGATTGAGCGTGGATGTCTCACGCATGGCGGCAATCCTTATCCTACGCACGGCATTGGGCCGATAGGGCAGTTGTTGGGATTTCACCGCACCGACCGTATGCTTAGGCTTGTCAGCATGACATCGGCTGGTGCTAAGGAAGCCGGGCTGCCTCTGGGGCGTGTCAACACCACTCTCATACAGACTGCATGCGGCGTCAGCATAATGCTTCAGCTCGACGTGACCACTCATCGACCCTACAACCGGCTTCAGACCGTGTGCGGTACTAAGGCATTCGTGCAGAAATATCCCGTGCCGACGGTCAATAATGGCGAGGAATGCTTCACTGGTGATGCTGCCGAGCAGTATATGAGCAGGTTTGACGAGGCAGATGCCGCACAGTTGTTGCGCAAGGGCGAGGCTATGAACGTGCCCAATGCCATGAACTACGCTATGGACGCACGCCTGATACATTGTCTCAACAACGGCCTGCCGCTCGACATCGATGTGTACGACGCTGCCGAATGGTCGTGCCTCACGGAACTGTCACGGCTCTCGGCACAGAATGGCTGCACTCCAATAGAAATACCCGAGTTCTGCCCGAATATGGGTCGAAATTAACGGAAAAACAAGAAAAGTATTACTTTTTTTGAAAAAATGAGCTTAAAAGTTTGGCGGTTTAAATAAAAAGCAATACCTTTGCACTCGCTTTTAAGGAACAACGCTTCCGCAAAGCAATAAGGTTTGGCTCCGTAGCTCAACTGAATAGAGCATCTGACTACGGATCAGAAGGTTGCAGGTTTGAATCCTGCCGGAGTCACAAACAAGAAAAGAGGACTTTACGCAAAGTAAAGTCCTCTTTTTGTTTTGTATGCTCGGCACGAGCATTGTCTAACGGGTGCAAGTCCCGAGTAAGCCCTAATAGCGGGAATTACATAGCCAAAGGCAAGGGTGTCCATCGTG
>JAIJMN010000213.1:0-3874 GCA_022735715.1 Prevotella sp. | reverse complement strand
GACAAGATGATGTTGGCGGGCAAGCTGTTCCGCGACGGCCAGGATAACAGTGGCCAGGTATTGGATGCCAATGATCTGGAGCGTGAACGAGGAATAACCATCCTTTCCAAGAACGTGTCAATCAACTGGAAAGGTACAAAAATCAATATTATAGACACCCCGGGACATTCCGACTTCGGCGGTGAGGTAGAACGCGTGCTCAATATGGCAGATGGTTGCATCCTACTTGTTGATGCTTTCGAGGGTCCGATGCCCCAGACACGCTTCGTTCTTCAAAAGGCGCTGGAGATAGGATTGAAGCCTATCGTTGTAGTTAATAAGGTAGACAAGCCCAACTGTCGTCCTGAAGAGGTCTACGAGATGGTGTTCGACCTGATGTTCTCGCTCAATGCCACTGAAGACCAGCTCGATTTCCCCGTAGTATATGGTTCGGCAAAGAACGGATGGATGGCTGAAGACTATAAGACTCCGACCGATAACATCGACTATCTGCTTGATAAGATAGTTGAAGTAATACCGGCTCCGAAGGTGCTTGAGGGTACTCCGCAGCTGCTTATCACTTCGCTCGACTACTCAAGCTACACTGGTCGTATCGCAGTGGGACGTGTTCATCGTGGCACTCTGGCTGAAGGCATGAACATAACCATATCGCATCGTGACGGCAAACTTGAGAAAACCAAGATCAAGGAGATTCATGTATTCGAGGGAATGGGTCAGAAGAAGGTGGAAGAGGTTCACTCTGGCGACATCTGCGCTATCGTTGGTCTTGAGAATTTTGAGATTGGTGACACTATTTGCGACTTCGAAAATCCCGAACCGCTGCCTCCAATTGCCATCGACGAGCCTACAATGAGTATGCTTTTCACCATCAACGACTCGCCATTCTTTGGTAAGGAGGGTAAGTTTGTGACTTCACGTCACATCAACGATCGCCTTCAGAAGGAGCTTGAGAAGAACCTTGCGCTGCGTGTTCGTCCTTTCGAGGACTCTACAGATAAGTGGATTGTCAGCGGACGTGGTGTGCTTCACCTCTCTGTCCTCATCGAGACTATGCGTCGTGAGGGCTACGAGCTTCAGGTAGGTCAGCCGCAGGTAATCTACAAGGAGATTGACGGACAGAAGTGTGAGCCTATCGAGGAGTTGACAATCAATGTACCAGAGGAGTTCTCAAGCAAGATGATTGATATGGTGACACGTCGTAAGGGCGAGATGACATCAATGCAGACACTCGGCGACCGTGTTGACATTGAGTTTGATATTCCTTCGCGTGGCATCATAGGATTGCGTACCAATGTGCTCACTGCAAGCCAGGGAGAGGCCATTATGGCTCACCGTTTCAAGGAGTATCAGCCGTTCAAGGGTGAGATTGTACGCCGTATGAACGGTTCGATGATTGCAATGGAGACCGGTACAGCCTATGCTTACTCTATAGACAAGCTCCAGGACCGTGGCAAGTTCTTCATCGATCCAGGTGAAGAGGTTTACGGTGGTCAGGTAGTGGGCGAACATGTTCACGACAACGACCTCGTAATCAACGTTACCAAGGCAAAGCAGCTCACCAATGTGCGTGCCAGCGGCTCTGACGAAAAGGCCCGCGTGATACCGAAGGTTGTAATGAGTCTTGAGGAATGTCTTGAGTATATCAAGGGCGACGAGCTTGTTGAGGTTACTCCGAAGAGCATCCGCATGCGCAAGATTACTCTCGATCATCTTGCACGCAAGCGTTCTAACAAGGACTAATGTCTTGCTTGTGGTTTAGTATGTCGCTGATATGCTGGCCAAATTCAAGCATACAATATATGAAATATAGGAAAGGTGTTTCTTGGCATAGATGTCGGGGGACACCTTTTATTGTAAAGGGGGACACCTTTTATTATAATAATGTATAAGTAAATAATAACTATGAAGAAATCATTATTGTCACTTCTCGTTATGTTGAGCTGTGTTGCGGCGTCGGCACAGACTGCTGCGGGCAAGTTTTCGATTATTCCACGTGTGGGAGTGAGCCTTGCCAATCTTTCGGGCGATGGCGTTTTTTTTGGCAATAGCAATGTTACGGGATCGTGGGGATCTTCACGCAACAAGCCTGGATTTACCGTAGGAGTAGACTTGGATTATCAGTTAACCAATTCGTTTTCGGTTATGTTGGGTGCCCATTATGCCCAGCAAGGTTGCAACTACGGCAATGTTAACGAGCAGACATCGCAGTCGGGCAATGTTAACACGTATGTCGGACTGAACGATCTGTCTACACAGCTGCACGTAATCAATGTTCCGTTGCTGTTCAACTACTATGTTGCTCCTGGATTTGCTGTGAAGACCGGTGTTCAGTTGGGGTTCCCCGTATCGGGCAAGTTGAAGTATACTGAGACAAAATTCACCGAGAATGACAACGACGAGTTTGTAGCCGACACGCCGAAGGAGCACGACATCAACCTCAATTCAACAATCAAGAAGGTTGATTTCTCTATCCCTGTCGGACTCTCGTTTGAGTATATGAACGTGATAATTGACGCACGCTACAACATAGGACTTACAAATGTTCAGAAGGATTTCCTTGAATTGAAGCCCGTTAAGAACCGTGTGTTTATGTTTAGCGCAGCTTATCGTTTCCAGTTGTAGGAAACATAAAACAATAAAAGACAATAAAAAACAGCATTGGATACTTCTTTGTAAAGTAGTCAATGCTGTTTTTTGTGCTATTACTTGCAGTTACGGCGTATTACTTGCAGTTAGGGCACCAAGGCTTCAACTGCTGGAAGAAGTCGTTGCCCTTATCGTCAACGAGAATGAATGCAGGGAAGTCCTCAACGGTAATCTTCCAGATAGCCTCCATGCCGAGTTCGGGATATTCTACGCACTCGATGCTCTTGATAGAGCTCTGCGACAGAACGGCAGCCACGCCACCGATTGTGCCGAGATAGAATCCGCCGTGCTTCTTGCAGGCATCGGTCACTACCTGCGAACGGTTGCCCTTGGCAATCATAACGAGCGATGCACCGTGATCCTGGAACTCGTCTACGTACGGGTCCATACGATTGGCAGTGGTCGGACCCATTGAACCGCAAGGATAACCCTCTGGAGTCTTGGCAGGACCTGCGTAAAGAATAGGATGGTTTTTGAAGTATTCAGGCATCTCTTCGCCTGCATCCAGACGTGCCTTAAGCTTAGCGTGGGCTATGTCGCGAGCCACGATGATAGTACCCTTAAGGTTGACACGTGTGCTGACAGGATACTTAGAGAGTTCTGCGCAAACTGCCTCGATACCGTTGTCGAGGTCGATCTCGATGCCCTTAGTGCCCTCGCCCGGACGACGAAGTTCTTCAGGAATAAGCTCAGAAGGATTAGAGTCCATCACCTCAAGGAAGATACCGTCCTTTGTAATCTTACCCTTGATGTTGCGGTCGGCCGAACAGCTCACGCCCATACCGATAGGACAGCTTGCTCCATGACGTGGAAGACGAATCACGCGGATGTCGTGCGCCAGGTACTTGCCGCCGAACTGGGCACCCAGACCAATCTTGTGAGCCTCCTTCAGGAGCTTCTCTTCAAGGTCGATGTCGCGGAAAGCGCGTCCGGTCTCGTCGCCAGTTGTAGGCAGAGCGTCGTAGTATTTGATTGAAGCGAGCTTCACTGTGAGCAGGTTTTTCTCTGCCGATGTGCCGCCGATAACAAATGCGATGTGGTAAGGAGGACAAGCCGCTGTGCCGAGGCTCTTCATCTTCTCAACGAGGAAAGGCAGCAAAGTACCCTCGTTCTGGATAGTAGCCTTGGTCATCGGATAGAAGTATGTCTTGTTGGCAGAGCCACCGCCCTTAGCCACCATTACAAAACGATACTCGTCGCCCTCTACAGCCTCGATGTCAATCTGTGC
>JAIJMN010000212.1:0-3874 GCA_022735715.1 Prevotella sp. | reverse complement strand
ATTACAGGAGCAGAAGCCTTGATGCGCTCTCTAAAGAACGAAGGCGTTAAAACCATCTTCGGCTATCCCGGTGGAGCGATAATGCCGGTGTTTGATGCTCTCTACGATTATACGAGAGGGGAGAAGAAAGCTTTCGACCATATACTCGTGCGTCATGAACAGGCGGCTGCACATGCTGCTGAGGGCTTTTCGCGCGTTAGTGGTGAGGTAGGTGTGTGCTTGGTTACGAGCGGTCCGGGCGTTACCAACACTTTGACAGGTGTTGCAGATGCCATGATTGACTCTACACCTATTGTCGTCATTGCCGGACAGGTGGGCGTGAGCGCACTTGGTACTGACGCTTTTCAGGAAGTCGATCTCGTAGGTTTGGCTCAGCCTATCAGCAAATGGAGCTATCAGATACGTCGTCCCGAGGACATAGCATGGGCTATAAGCCGTGCATTCTATATTGCACGCACAGGTCGTCCGGGACCGGTCGTCATCGATTTCCCCAAGAGTGCACAGGTGAGCACATGCGAATGGCAGCCGGCTAAGGTTACGTCGGTACGCAGCTACGACCCTTATCCTAAGATTCAGGACGACCATGTGGCAGCAGCTGCCCAGCTTATCAACAAGGCCAAGCGTCCTTTGGCTCTCGTAGGCCATGGCGTGGAATTGGGTGGAGCGCAGAACGAACTCGTAGAGTTTCTTGAGAAAGCCGACATTCCTGCTGCACGCACCCTGTTAGGCTTGTCGGCTCTGCCGTCCGACCATCCGCTCAACGTCGGAATGCTTGGCATGCACGGCAGCTATGCACCCAACGTAATGACCCAGCAGGCTGATGTCATTATAGCTATCGGTATGCGTTTCAGCGACCGTGTTACCGGTCGTCTCGACACATACGCCAAGCAAGCCAAGATAATACATCTCGACATTGACAATGTAGAGATTGACAAGAACGTGAAGACCGACGTGTCGGTAGTAGGCGACTGCAAGATGTCTTTGCCAGCCATAACCCGACTGCTCAACAAGAACGAGCACACCGAGTGGATAGCAGGCTTCAAGCCTTATCTCCAGCAGGAGACCGAGAAGGTCATTGAGCCAGCCATTCATCCTAAGGAAGGACCGCTGCTCATGGGCGAGGTAGTGAATGCCGTGGCTGAGGCTACTGATGGTGAGGCTGTACTGGTTAATGATGTTGGTCAGAACCAGATGTTCTCTTGCCGCTACTTCAAGTACAAGCGCAAGCTGAGTGTAGTGACAAGTGGCGGACTCGGCACAATGGGATTCGGACTTCCGGCAGCAGTAGGTGCTACATTCGGTGCTCCCGACCGCACTATCTGCCTCTTCACAGGCGACGGCGGTTTCCAGATGAGCATTCAGGAGCTTGGCACCATCATGGAGCAGCAGGCACATGTCAAGGTGATACTGATGAACAACAACTATCTGGGCAACGTGCGTCAGTGGCAGGACATGTTCTTCAACCATCGCCAGTCGTTCACCAAGATGCTCAATCCCGACTATCGTCAGATATGCAGCGGCTATCATCTCAACTACGATGTGGTGATTGACCGCAACGACCTTCATGCCGCCATCGACAAGATGCTCGCCACTCCCGGTCCGTACATTCTCGAATGTGCCATTAAGGAGGAGGACAACGTGTTGCCGATGACACCTCCGGGAAAGAGCGTTGACGAAATGCTGCTTGAGATAAATATTTAGTGTTAGTTTATAATTAGAGAAAAATGGAACTATATACATTGCTGGTTTACTCGGAAAACATAGCTGGTATTCTGAATCAGATTACCGCTGTGTTCACCCGTCAGCAGGTCAACATAGAGAGTCTGAACGTTTCGGCTTCGAGCATAGAGGGAATACATAAGTACACCATCACGGCATGGAGCGACGAGGAACAGATAATTAAGATAACCAAGCAGATAGAACGCAAGATAGACGTTATCAAGGCCGACTACTATCTCGACAACGAGCTCTTCATCCATGAGATTGCCATCTACAAGATTTCAACACCCGTGATGATGGAGAACCCAGAGGTGTCGCGCGTGATACGTCGAAGCGGAGCGCGTATGATGGAGGTTAACCCCACATACGCCACAGTACAGATAGCAGGACTGACCGAGGAAGTGCAGAACCTCTTCAATGCCCTCAACTCCTTCGGATGTCTGCTGCAATACTCACGCTCAGGCCGTATAGCCGTGACACGTAGCATGGACGAGCCAGTGTCGGAGTATCTGCATAAGAACAAGAATATGTAGAAGCCTTACCCCCAGCCCCTCCCCGTAGGGAGGGGTTTTTAAATAAAAAAACTATGAATCTACTAAGCAAAATCGGAAGCTACGACTTCCTTGTGGAACCATTCCACTGTGATTTCTCCAATCACATCTTTATCGGACACTTGGGCAACCATCTGCTCAATGCCGCCGACTTCCACTCCAACGAGCGAGGCTACGGCATGGACTATCTCAACACCGTACACAAGACATGGGTGCTATCGCGCTTCGTCATGGAAATGAACGAGATGCCCGAAGCCTACGACCGCATCACCATCGACACATGGGTGGAGAATGTCATGAAGTTCTTCACAAGCCGCAATTACGCCATCCGCAACAAGGAGGGCAAGGTGTATGGCTACGGACGTAGTATCTGGGCGATGATTGATACCGAATCGCGTCAGCCTGTAGACATTCTGCAGGAGCGCGACGGACTCATCACGAAGTATATCGAGACTGAGAAGAAGTGCCCCATCGAGCCTTTCAAGCGTGTCAAGGTGGCTAAGACAGCCGACTGCATACACCACGTGGAGACTCATTACAGCGACGTTGACGTGAACGGCCACATCAACTCCGTGAAGTATATAGAGCACATCCTCGACATGTGGACCATCGAATGGTATAAGACCCACCGTCTGAAGCGCCTTGACATTGCCTATGTAGCTGAATCGTACTTCGGCGACACGCTCCACTTCTCAGTAGAGCGACGCTCCGACGAGGAGTGCGACATATTGGTACAGAGGACTTCCGACGAGTACCCCGAAATGAAGGAAGTGTGCCGATGCAAACTTACATTTGCAAAGAAGGGATAAAACACATAAAAAGCCTGACAGGATTGATTCCTGCCAGGCTTTATTGTTAGTATAGGAGGCTATAGCGTTTTCGCCGTAGTCTGTATTAGCTGAGTTTCTTTACTTGGTAGCAAACTTGAAGCTGCGGAAGTAGACTTTCAGGTCTTCGCCAGAAGTGTTGGTGAGGCGAAGCTTTTTGGCTTTCAATCCGTCAATCTCTGCACCGGTGTTCACTACAGTCTTTCGGTGCTGGTTCATGCTGAGGCTGATAGGCTGCCATGCTCCACTGGTGAAGACTTCGAGCTTGAACTTATGGGCAATGTTCTCAACGTCGAAGTTGAAGTCCATACCGTTGAGCGTTACCTCGTGGTCGGTCTCAATCTCGATGAATCCGTCATTCTGCCAGTTAATTACCTCATTGGAAGGGGCGACCATGACGTTGGTGTTCTTGATGCTAATAGGCAGCAGGCGCAGCTGGTCGACGTTGCTCGTCAGCTTGTATGGCATGTATTCAGCCACATTTGAGAGAGTGGTGCCGTTCTGCTTGTTGTAGTTGTCGACAGCCAAGGTGAAGAGCTTGTGAAGTGTGGGCAGCATAACCTTTGTGCCAACCTTGATGCCGGGCTGTAGAGCATGGCGCACGTCGGAGTTCTCAAGCTCGAACATCTGCTCCTGAATAGATGTTGCCTGGCGGTAGAGATTGTTGAAGTTGATGGCAGGGTTGCCCTGGAGCATCATTACGACCGTAGTGCCGTAGTCGGCAAGGTTCTTTGCTTGCAGCAACCATGGACGCAGTTCGCGTATAAGTTCCTTGTT
>JAIJMN010000211.1:0-3911 GCA_022735715.1 Prevotella sp. | reverse complement strand
TCAATCATTCTCTTCAGCCTTCACCTCTTTGGCTCCTACGGCTTGACCATTAAGCCTGCCTTGGCGTGCTCGGCATTTTACGTCTTGGTGTCGGCAGTGTCACTAATTGTATATATAGTAAAAGGACCAAAAAAGCTGAAGTATATAATGAGCGCTTTCCTCTTCTCCCTTATAATTATACAAAATGTGCGACTGCTGGTCTTAGCCTCTTTTGGTTTTCATGACCCCATGCTCACTACGATTAACATAACTGTTTGCTACATCATTGTGCTTGTAGCCAGCATTTCTATCTTGCCCCGCATTTCGCTTGTCGGCACGTGCATTAATATTATATCAATGTTCTTCTGCCACTATCTCACCGACAATTCGATGTATGGTCAGCTGCTTGTCATATTTGGTTTTATGAGTGTTGCAACCACCGTTTTTGGTTTCGTGGCTAATAAGTTGTTGCACGAACAACAAATGGAACTCGACGATTATGCCAACACTATCGACCAAGTGTTGCATGTGTTCGATATGAGCAATACCGAGCTGTTGGCTCTCCTAAAACTCGCAAAAGCCCAAGATACTACCATCGTTTATGACAAGGAACTGATGGCGCAACTCGACAAGAAGACGTTGCACAACATAATAAAAGTGGCAAACCAAATAGAACACATGCAGGCTTGCCAACGCAAAGACATGCACGAACGTTTCCCTATGCTTACACCTGCCGAGCTTGATGTGTGCCGATTGGTAGAGCAAGGCCTAACGCTAAGGGAAATTGCAAATGCCTTGGACAAGAGTGTGTCAAACGTGAGCACGGTGAGGGGAAACATCCGCAAGAAGTTAGGGTTGGCGCAAGATGATGATTTACGAGGTGCTCTGTTGGATAACAAGTAAAAGATAAAATATTTTTATTAAATTTACCGAATAAAAAAGTTCAGTCAAATTATTATGTTATATCTATTACAGTTCGTTTGTATGATACTGATGCTTGTGTGCGCATTCTTCATTGGCGTTACGCGCATTCACGTCAGATGGATCAACAGGCGTTATGAGTGTTCGCGGTGGATGATATTCTCGTCCCTACTATTGATGGCAATCCATTTTTTCCTGCAAATGTGCTATGGATTCAGGGCTTCGGACGAAGATGTAGGAGCTGTAGTCAACATACTGGTCTATCTGCCATGCTTCACGCTCCTTGCAATGGCCATATACAACATCGAAGCCACACACAGCAATCGCAAAAAGATGAACCTGATCTGCGCCGTAGTATATACAGCCATGCTTGCAGTGTTCGGTACGGGCTACTGTATTACCGGCACATTGGACATGGGCGTATGGATTTATGTGATGCTTGCCATATTCTTTAGCAATATGGTGTATTGCATATACATGATAACGACAGAGATAATAAGGCGCAAGAAGATTCTGGAAACAATGGCTGCCAACGACATGCAGCCCTTTATGCGGTATGCACACGCCAGTCTTGCATTGCTGTTTCTTTGTGCATTGATTGTGCCGTTTGTCATACTTTCCACCAAGTCGTTGTATATAGTAGGTCCCGTAGGACTGGTCATATTGCTGTTCTTCATCATCAACTTTGTGGCGGTTGGCTACAGTTATGTGCCTAACGAAGAACTGTTGGACAAGGAACGTGACAATGAAGCTACCGCAGATATGGACAATTCGGAAAGCAAGGCATCGGCTACAGACAGCGACGTACTGCAACCGGTATCTGAACCTGACAGCGAGCCTGCCCCACTGCCACTCTCTGCCGAACGCATCGACTTCATTCAGTCGGCACTCGACAAGTGGTGTGCCGACATAGGCTATAAGGACAGCTCGGTCAATATGCTCACATTGTCGCTTTCGCTGGATATCAGCAAAAACGAACTGAGCCAATTTTTCAGCCAATGCCAGAACACAACGTTCCGCATATGGCTCGGCGACATACGCTTCAATGCTGCCAAAAAGATGATGAAGGAGTTTCCCGACTACAACAACGACATCATTTCTGCCGAATGCGGTTTCTCTTCAAGGTCATATCTTTATAGAATTTTTAAGGAAAAGGAGGGATGCACTCCTGTTGAATGGAGAGACCAAAACTCATAAGAAACTACTGAAAAACCCTCTGTAAGGTGTCTACTTCGTAGGAAGTGGACACCTTTTTTGTATGAATTGGACATTTACGCACACGAATCAGACACTTAATTTTAATGAAAAACATTAAATTTGCCCTATGAAAGAAACGTACCTATAACTCTATTGCATAAAGATAAGATCAAATCAAATCATAAACAATAATCAAAACATCTTAAAATGAAAAAAAGAAGACAACAGCAACCTCCTCCATATTTGGACGGGCGGGTTGCAGGCAATTCTGTGTCCATGCGACGTTCCATGCGAACGTCTGCGGGAAGATTCATGCAGTTCTTCCTTTGCGTCATGATGCTGATGATGTTCTCAGTGCAGAAGGCGTCGGCAGTAGACGATTGGAACAATGATTGGATTAGGCAACGGTTCAATCCGGTTAATGCTACTCTTGAACTTGATATCCGCGTATATCAAGATTGGGGTGGCATCGGTAACGGTCATTGCGGATTCTGCCGCGATGATGGTTTTCTCACTGTGAATGTAGCAGGTAAGGAAATCAAACTTAGAGGACCCGAAGAACAATGGACAAGTCTTAGTGTTGGTAGCGACCAAGTTACCGGAATCGATTACAAGTATGTTCAATGGCTGGGCAAATTGACAGATCCGAATAATGGTAAGAAAGCATATTATTTAAGACTTATCATTCCTTTGAAGCAAGTCAATTCGAGCGAGAGCGTTACATACACTGGTAAATGGTGGCGTAAAGGAAAAACCGAAGATAATAATATTACCCATACGGTTAACATAAAAACAAATTATGGTTGTACGAAAACCGTGATAACCGGTGGCAGATATGATGTGGTGAACAATACTCCTGGATATAACATCTATTTTAAGAAAGACGGAAAGGCTTCCGACTATTCCATTGATAGCTACGGTTCTTTCGTCTTATGCAATTCGGTGGGAGAGGAAATAAGCGGAATAGGTTCGGTCAGTGCAGGCAATACAAGCGGTTCGTTCTTCGTTCCGACTGACAAGATGAGCCTTGACAACTTCTCCGACTATAAGGTGAAGCAGAAGTATACGCCAAGCTATAACAAACAGGTGACATACTCTACGCTCGGCGACAGCCACACGCGCCCTGCCTATCCGCAGGTGAAGGAAATCAGCGCCGACTATAATCAGGCGACGCGCAAGGCGAAAGTGAACTGGAATCTCAGTGCGGCTCCGACGCAGAACTGCATTGAGGACAATATGGTGCTCACAATCAAGAGTACGGACAAGGCTACAAATGCTGTGGAGACAACCACACAGAATATCAAGTATATGGCTGGTAAGACAGCATACAGCTATGAGTTTGACGTACCTTTAGGCAAGAGTCTGAATTATGAATTCAGCATTAAGCGTTCGCATACAGGCAACTCTGACGTGTGGAACAACGCTTTCAGCAAGACAACCACTCTATCTGCTTCTGCAAAGCACAGCAATGTTATAGCAGGTTCTGTACATGCTAAGCTTAGTGAAGAAAACAAGACAGCCACTATCACTTGGCAGACTGAGGGTGACATCTGGAGTTCGGGCACCAAAGCTGTGCTCACACGTATAAACGTTACGACCAATACTACCGACAACATTGAGCTGTCGAAGGAGGAATTTCTCGGCGGCAAGTATGTTGACGACATGATAATGGTGTGCAACGAATATCGTTACCGCCTTACGGTGAAGCCTACCGAGGCTTACGGCACTCTGCCTACAGTGGCTGCGCCAGAGTCAATCATGCCCACAAGCATAGGCAATCTTGTTGCGTTTACAGCCGGCAAGGGCTACTACTC
>JAIJMN010000210.1:0-3914 GCA_022735715.1 Prevotella sp. | reverse complement strand
CGTCTTGAGATAGACAAGGTGAACGATCTCTTCGGAATCGAACTGCCCGAAAGCGACGAATACATGACTGTAGGCGGATATATATTGCACGAATACCAGAGCTTCCCAAAACTCAACGAAGTAATCAATATCGGCCAGTTCGAGTTCCGCATCATCAAGAGCACAATGACAAAAATAGAATTGGTAAGGCTAAAAGTTCACGATAAAACCATTTTTTAGCTGCAAACGTGCCATAGTTTGCCAATTAATTAGTATTTTTGTACGCCTTTTGAAACACATGGCCCTTACGAGGCTTGTCATAGGCACATAAAAACCGGTCTATCATTAAAAACGGAAATAAAAAAACAAATAATAAACAATTAAAAATGGCAGCATTAGGAAAAATCAGAAGCAAGGGAGTCCTGCTGATATGCATTATCAGTTTGGGCCTTTTTGCATTTATTGCCGAAGAGGCATTCCGCTCTTGCGAGTCGTCAAGCAATGAACACCGACAGCAAGTGGGAGAAGTTTTAGGAGAGAAAATCAATGTTACTGATTTTCAGAAGATGGTTGACGAATACACCGAAGTCATCAAGATGCAGCAGGGTCAGGAAAACCTTAACGAGGACCAGCTCAATCAGGTTAAGGACATGGTATGGAACACATACGTACAGTCCAAGCTCGTTGAGAACGAGGCAAAGCGTGTAGGACTTACCGTAACAGACAGCGAATTGCAGAACGTGCTGACAGAAGGCACTAACCCCATGCTTGCTCAGACTCCTTTCTTCAATCAGCAGACAGGACGCTTTGACGCAAACGCTCTCAAGAAGTTCCTTGCAGAGTATAAGGCTCAGAGCCAGGCTAATCCGCAGATTGCAAAGCAGTATGAGAGCGTTTACAAGTACTGGACATTCATCGAGAAGACTCTGCGTCAGCAGCTCCTCGCACAGAAGTTCCAGGGACTCTTCGCTCATTGCTTGCTCGCAAACAAGGTAGAGGCCAAGATGGCATTCGACGAGCAGAACGAGGAAAGCCAGATACAGCTTGCATCACTCGCCTACACAAGCATCGACGACAACAAGGTTCAGATTTCTGATGCCGACCTCAAGGCTAAGTACAACGAGATGAAGCCACGCTTCAAGCAGTATGTAGAGAGCCGCGACATCAAGTATATCGATGTTCAGGTTAAGGCTTCTGCTGCTGACGTTGCAGCTCTTCAGAAGGAGTTTGCTACATACAGCAAGGATCTCGCTGCTGCAGCCGACCCTTCAGACGTAGTACGCAAGAGCACATCATTGGTTAACTATATTGGTGTACCTGTGACTAAGGAGGCTTTCCCCTACGACATTGCACAGCACCTCGACTCTATGGCAGTAGGCTCTACAAGCAAGGTTCTTGAGAACAAGGCTGACAACACACTCAACCTCATCAAGCTCGTTGCAAAGCAGCAGATGCCTGACTCAATCCAGTTCCGTCAGATTCAGGTAGTAGGCGCTACAGCTGAGGAGGCTACAAAGCGTGCCGACTCTATCTACACAGCTCTTAAGGCAGGTGCCGACTTCGAGGTTCTCGCCAAGAAGTATGGCCAGACTGGTGAAAAGACATGGATGACTTCACGTCAGTATCAGAGCGCTCCTTCGCTTGACAAGAATACTAAGGACTACATCATGGCTCTCAACACCATGTCGGTAGGCGAGATAAAGAACATGCCTCTCTCACAGGGCAACCTCATCGTTCAGGTTTCTGACCGTAAGGCTATGACTACAAAGTACACAGCAGCAGTTGTCAAGAAGAACATCACATTCTCTAAGGACACTTACTCTGCTGCTTACAACAAGTTCAGCTCATTCGTTAGCGCCAACCTCACAGCCGAGGATCTCGTTAAGAACGCAGCTAAGTCAGGCTATTCAGTTCTGGAGCGCAAGGACGTTA
The DNA here is from genome assembly GCA_022735715.1 of Prevotella sp. Classification (GTDB taxonomy): domain Bacteria; phylum Bacteroidota; class Bacteroidia; order Bacteroidales; family Bacteroidaceae; genus Prevotella. Next base: position 2,003 of record JAIJMN010000210.1, on the reverse strand, counting down.
CTACAGCAGAGCACAACCTGGCTGGCGTACGCAGCACACGCGAGGCAATGCGTTGGTTGTTCGATGCCAAGAAGGGTGCCGTATCTCCTCTCTACGAGTGTGGCGACAACGACCACCTGCTCATCGTTGTTCTTGACAACATCAATAAGGTAGGCTATCGTTCATTGGACGACGCTCAGGTTAAGGAGATTGTTAAGTCTGAGGTAATGAAGGACAAGAAGGCAGAAATGCTCATTGCCAAGCTCAATGGTGTCAACAGCATTGCAGCTGCCAAGGGCAAGGGTGCCAATATCACAGCAGTCAATCAAGTGACATTCGCAGCTCCCGTATTCGTTTCGGCTACTGGCGCAAGCGAACCCGCATTGAGCGGTGCTGTTGCAGCTACAGCTAAGGGCAAGTTCTCTAAGTCTCCCGTTAAGGGCAACGCTGGTGTTTATGTATTCCAGGTAACTGGCAAGACAAAGCGTCCTGGCAAGTTTGACGCTGCTGCTGAGATGCAGAAGCTTCGTCAGAAGGAAATGCAGGCAGCCGGCAACTTCATGAATGAGCTTTACATCAAGGCCAACGTAGTTGACAACCGCTACCTCTTCTTCTAAAGAGAAATAACAAAACCAATATTTATATATCATAAAAGGTCTGAAAGATTTTGCTTTCAGACCTTTTATCTAAATTTGTATCTAATAACCGCAAATAACTATTAGTTAAACCAAAACCAATATAAAATGTCAAGCATTACAACCATTAAGATGTTACGCACAATTGATATTAAGCTTGTTCCTAATCGCTTTTTCGCATTATGCATAGGCATCATTATGATGGCATGTGCCAACACTTGTATCGCACAGGAAACAGAACAATTCAAGCTGGTAAAGAATGTGACAGAACTACAGGAAGGGGATATTGTGATTGTTGTGAACAACATTGTTCGTGACAAGGGATATTGTTCTGCATTAGGAACAACATTAAGCACAGATAAAAGCAAAATATGCGGATGTAAAATAAAGGTCAATGGAGAAATCGCTTATGCAACTCCTAATGTAGACAGAATAAAGTTAGAAAAAAGCGGTACAGACAACTGGCTTTTGTATTCAATGGAACAACAAAAGTACATTTGCAATGGCAATAAAAAAACTGTAAATAACAAAATAGTCCTCCTAAACAAAGAAGACGATTCGTTCAAACATATATCTAAAACTGAAATATCCATAGATAAAAATAATAGTAGCAGGAAAGGCTTATCTGATCAAGCCTTCAGCAGACATAACCGACCCACAATTCGACAACGTTACTATCAAGAATGAAGACCCTACGGTTAGTGGCGATGCCAACGGCTACAGCTTCGTAGGAATATACAATCCCAAGAATTTCAGTGGCAGCGACCAGGAACGTGTACTGATCCTGGCAAATGAGGCAAAATTCATGAAAGTGAACAACAACCAACGAATGAAAGGAATGAGAGCCTACTTCACGATTCCTGCTGGAACAAAGACAGAAACAGTATGATTGATGATAAACAACCGCCCAACTGCCCTCACCCAATATCACCACTACCCCATCTACTTCAGAAAAATCATTCTATATTGACGGTACTTATGCCGGTTCTGACATCAAGAACGTCAAAAAAGGAATTGTCATTAAGGGTGGCAAAAAATATTTGATGAAGTAAAGGGCCATCCAATTACAACAATCGGTCATTAGCAATGGGCTTACTCCATTGTCTAATGACCGATTTAATAGTCAAGACTTAATACACAATAAAGAATAATTGTTTTTATATTTTATATTTGGTATTCAGTTTTTTTTGTGTATTTTTGTAAGAGTTGAAGAATGACGACATGAAGTAAAAGGAAAATTATCCTGAATGACTTTATGGTAAGGTACTAAATAAACTATATTTATAAACATTAACATTTGCAATGAATAAAAAGCTAATAGATAGTATTGCCTTATATGTAGAGCAACACATAGGTGAGTTTCACGCCAACCGTATAGCAAAATTGCAA
>JAIJMN010000209.1:0-3943 GCA_022735715.1 Prevotella sp. | reverse complement strand
GCCGTGCCGTGATGCCCCTACCAGACCTTGTGAAGATTATAAAGAAAAACATTTCGCACAAGAACCAGCACAACTCGCTGCCTAACGGCCTAATCTGTCTGAAGGGCGGCAATCTGCAGGCCGAGACTCAGCCGTTCAAGAAGATTGTGAGCCTCACCGAAATACACGACATGTTCGACGAGGAATGGTTTAAGGAGAAATATCTGATTTATCTGCCACTGTAAAAGGGAAAAGTGAAAAGTTAAAAAGGCTTAGTTAGGCTTAGTTAGGCTTAGATAGGCTTAGTAAGGCCCAGCTAGGCAAAAAAAACAAAACAATGCTTAAGATAGAAACTTTCACATGCAACATGCTGCAGGAGAACTGCTATGTTGTAAGCGACGACACCAAGGAATGCGTAATCATAGACTGCGGTGCCTACTACGAGGCTGAGAAACTGGCTATCGAGAAATACATCAAGGCTAACGAGTTGAAGCCTGTTCACCTCATTGCCACTCACGGTCATCTCGACCATAACTTCGGCGACGCTTTCATCACGAAGACTTATGGTCTGCCGCTTGAGATTGACAGCTCGGACGAAAGCTACGTGCTTGCTGCCGACAAGCAGGCTGCCTACTTCGGTATAACGCTCGACGAGCCTATCGTTACCGAGACCAAGACATTCAAGGCTGGCGACATCATCAAGTTCGGCACTCACGAAATTGAGGTCATCGAGACTCCAGGACACTCTATGGGTAGCGTGGTGCTGTACATAAAGGACGAGAAGGTGGCTTTCACCGGCGACACTCTGTTCCGTGGCTCTATAGGCCGTACCGACTTTGAAGGCGGAAGCATGCTCATGATTATTCAGAGCCTGCGCATGTTTGTGCAGTTCCCCGATGACATCACTCTGATGCCCGGACATGGACAGCAGACTACTATGGGATATGAGTTGGCACACAACCCCTATCTGGACAGATAAGAAATAAGGATTTGAAAACAGAAAAGATAATACTCGGCATCGACCCCGGCACTAACGTCATGGGTTATGGAGTGCTGAGGGCTACGGGCAACAAGGCTGAAATGGTGGCTATGGGCGTTATCGACATGCGCCGTGACTCCGACCCCTATCTGCGACTGGGCAAGATACACAGCCGCGTTACGGAGATAATCGACCAATTCCTGCCCGACGAAATGGCTATCGAAGCCCCCTTCTTCGGCAAGAACGTACAGTCGATGCTCAAGCTCGGACGTTCGCAAGGCGTGGCTATAGCGGCTGCCGTAGGCCACAGCGTGCCTGTGCACGAATATGCTCCTATGAAGATTAAGATGGCGATAACCGGACAGGGACAGGCCTCGAAGGAACAGGTGGCTGATATGCTCAAGCGTCTGCTCCGACTCAACGCCGACCAGATGCCTAAGCTTATGGATGCCACCGACGCCCTGGGCGTGGCTTACTGCCACTTCATGCAGCAGGGACGACCCGTGACCGACGCCCACTACAACGGGTGGAAAGATTTCATCAACAAGAATCAGGATAGACTATGCAAAGGATAATTGACATTAAGGATGGAGTGACACGCATGCCCGAATGGCGCATGGCTCAACCAGTAAACTTCGAGCTTCTCGACGGTGAGAACATAGCAATAGCCGGACCCAACGGAGGCGGCAAGTCAATGTTCGTAGACATTATTACGGGCAAACATCCGCTTCTGGGCGACTGCATCAAGTACGACTTCACGCCGTCGACCAAGGAGTACATTTCGGACAATATCAAGTATGTCTGCTTCAAGGATACTTACGGAGGCGACAACGACTCTACGTATTATCTGCAGCAGCGTTGGAATCAGACTGAGATTGACCCCGAAACGGCTACCGTAGGTTCACGTCTCGAAGCCGCCTATCAGGCTGCTGGCGACGACACCGAAGAGCGCCGCCAACTGCAGCAACACATATACGAGCTGTTCGGACTGGAGCAGATGCTCGACAAGTATGTCATACTGCTGTCGAGCGGCGAACTGCGCAAGCTGGTCATCGCATCGTCTATATTCTCGCAGCCCCGACTGCTCATCATCGACAATCCTTACATAGGACTCGACAAGGAGGCACGCGAGCAGCTCACAAATCTACTGCAAACCCTCTCTACCGAGCACGGCATTCAGATAATGCTCATAGTAAACCGTACCAAGGATATTCCTGAATTTGTGTCGCACGTAGTTGAGGTGAGCAACATGACTATAGGACCCAAGATGACACGCAGCGAATATATGGCTCAGCAACAGCCCGACTGCGCTCCTGCCAACATACCCGACAATTGGCGACAGCTGATTGAACAGATGGCGTACAAGGAGGAGGAATACAATGCGCAACGCGTAGTAGACATGCACAAGGTTTGCATTCGCTACGGCAAACGAACCATTCTGAAGGATCTCGACTGGCAGGTGATGAACGGCGAATATTGGGCGCTGACCGGACGCAACGGCAGCGGAAAGTCTACACTGCTGAGCCTTGTATGTGCCGACAACCCACAGAGCTACGCTTGCGACATCACTCTCTTCGACAAGACAAGAGGAAGCGGCGAAAGCATCTGGGACATCAAGAAGCACATAGGCTACGTTTCGCCCGAAATGCACCGAGCCTTCCGCAGCAACGTGACGGTAGAACGCATTGTGGCAAGCGGATTCAGCAACGCCGTGAGCCTGTACGTAAAACCCGACCCGCAGAACCACGAGACATGCCTCAAATGGATGAGCATCTTCGGTATAGAACAGCTTGCCGACAAGAGTTTCCTGAAGCTCTCGAGTGGCGAACAGCGACTGGTGTTGCTGGCAAGAGCTATGGTGAAGAATCCCGAGCTGCTGATTCTCGACGAGCCGTTGCATGGTCTTGACGAACCCAACCGCCGACACGTGAAGCAGGTGATTGAGGCTTTCTGCCAGCGCAAGGGCAAGACTCTTATCATGGTGACCCACTACGAGGACGAGCTGCCTGCGTGCATCAACCACAAGAAGATACTTTATAGAAACAAATAAAAACGATTATTACGTATGAAAAGAATTGTATTGATACTCGCTATGATATGTGCCACCATAGCAAATGCTTCGGCACAGGAGATACTCAAGGAGGTAAAGCGCCTTGAGAAGCAGGCAGAAACTTTTGCCAACGACACCACCAAGAACATCAATGAGCGCAAGATAGCCTGCTTCAAGTACGACGCTATCTTCTACCTCATCGATAAGGGCAGCCAGGAAGGAACATTCACCGAGTACGATCTTGGCGAACAGACCAACGCTATGATAGAGTTTGTCAACCTGTTTGTAAAGCGCCTCAGCCAAACTCCCAAGGCAAAGGACAAGGACTTGCTGAAGGCTAAGTTCCGTACAGCCACTATCAACAACTCGTTGTTCAACGATGTCGACAAGGAGGTGATTTATAGCTATGTCGACAACGATAAGTTCATCACACAGTTCTCGCTCGATACCGACTGGGTGAAGGCTCTTGAGGCCGTTACGAAATAAGGAAAATGAACAGTCTGCTGATAACCGAACGACTTGCCGACAAGGGCATCCGACCTACACCCAACCGTATTCTGGTGTACGATGCCCTTGCCCGTCAGGAGTCTCCACAAAGCCTTAAGAATATGGAGAATCTTCTGCTGTCAATGGATAAGTCGAGCATTTTCCGCGTGCTCACCTTGTTCCTCAAGCACGACGTGGTACACGCCTTTGAGGACGGACGTGGGGTGATGAACTACGAATTGTGCAATGAGCAGGGCGAATGCCATCATCACGACAACCACGTACACTTCTATTGCGAAGTGTGCGGACGCTCGTTCTGCATGGAAGATGTACCGATCCCGTCGTTCGCTCTACCCCCCGGCTTCTGCCAGCATTCAGCCTCATTCGTCATCAAGGGCGAATGTCCTAACTGTAAATCCAAGAAAACAAAAACAACATTGTAACACTCT
>JAIJMN010000208.1:0-3977 GCA_022735715.1 Prevotella sp. | reverse complement strand
ACGCCGAGGTTCATGATGCCCGATGCAAAGGCGTAGTGCGCCATCTGATGCTTGCCCGGAGCAATCTGCTGCATCATGAAAAGTGTCAAGCCGACGAATCCGAATCCATAGCCGAAGTACTCCAGCACGATACCGCCACCGATGAGCCAGAGGCTTTCGGGTTGGTAAATAGCCAGCAGAGTGTATGCCACGAACGGAAGGTTGAACACGCAGCAGAGCGAGAACAGCGACTTCTGCAGTCCGCGATGAGCCACATAATAGCCGGCAAGAATACTGCCGATGACGAAGGCTGCGGCTCCGAACGTGCCGTAGCACAATCCTATCTGCTCCTCCGAAAGTCCCAATCCCTGATTGGCGCGGTCGGCCTTGAGGAACAGTGGGACAATCTTCATGACAAAACCCTCGGCAAAACGATAGAGGATGATGAAGAATATATAATATATAATGTGGCGCTTGCGGAAGAGGTCGACGAAAACGTTGCCCAGCTCCACCATTGTCTCCTTGAATCCTGGACGTTCTGCCGAAGCGTCACGATGATCGGCAGGTACAAACTTGGCGTTGTACAGTCCCAAAAGCACCATTATCAAGCCTATTACTGCCATGATAACGGTCCACGCCATGACCGTACCCTGACGCTTGGCAATGGCTGCTGCGGTAGCATCGAGCGTACTTACGTCGCCCGTGAAGTGCTTGATGAGCACACCGGCGAGCATCACGAGACCACCCGTGGCGGCAATCTTGGCAATATTATAGAATGCGCCTTGCCATCCGATGTAGCGCGCCTGGTCTTCATTTGACAGCGTTGCCATGTAGACACCATCGGCAGCCACATCGTGAGTGGCACCGCTGAGCGCTATGACAGCCAACAATGCGATGCATACGGCAAAGAAATCGGGCAGATGCAGAGCCAGCGCCACGAGTCCGAAGATGCAGCCTGTGGCTATCTGTGTGACTATGACGAAGAACTTCTTGGTCTTGTACATTTCGAGAAGCGGGCTCCAGAGCGGTTTCAGAGTCCAGGGAAACATGATGATAGAGGTCCAAAGTGCTATCTGGGCGTCGCTCACATCAAGACCCTTGAACATAAGCACACACACCATATTGAGCACCACAAAGGGCATACCCATGGCAAAATAGAGCGTAGGCACCCATGAAATGGGACTACGACCGTTAATCTTGTTAGGTTCCATTCGGTAATTACGGTTTTAATTATTGTTTTAAAATTGTTGTAATGTGATGTTAGATTGTACAAAATTATAGAAAAAAAACGAGACACATACATTTTTCACACACTTTAGTAATGTAGCGTCTCGTTTTTCATTAGTATTATTGTTCCACTCCCTCGCGGCGCACCAGTTCGTCGTAAGTGCGGTCCATCTCGTCGGTCATGGCTGTAAACATCTGCTGCGTGTGGCACACCTTGAGGAATAGCGAGCACAGATCGGCATCGTCGGCAGAGTCCATGCTCACCGCCTCGTCGTTGAGCAGCACGTTCATAGCGTCGAGCATGAGTCGGAACAGAGTGGCTTGGCGCAGCTGCACCTTGTCCTTGGCGTTCTGTCGCATGCCTCGTGCGTAGGCGAACATCACCACGCGCACGGTCAGTTCTACTGCCCGCTCCGTGGCAATCGTGTCATCTTCGTTGCCGCCACGCGTGTAGGCTTCCAGGTGTTCGGCATTGGATGCAAAGCGCCCCGACAGCAGATTGCCGAAGTTGCGCTTGTATTCGCTCACCATAGCCTCGTACATTGCGTCGTCAGCACAAGCCGTTCGCACCAGCGCCATCATGTCGTCGCCACGCTGCTGCGCCTCGCGCACCACGCGCTCTATGTCGGAATACTCGTAGTTCATTGCCGCAAGCGGAAAGAACATGGTGTCCATGAACACGGGGGCGATGTGCTCGTAGTGGTCGAGCATCATCTGCTTCACAGCCTTAGGCGTATGTCGGTCGGCAGGCGTATTGTCGATAATGCCCGACGAGAAAGCGTCGAAGAACGAGCGCACCAGCGTAGCCAGCACCTTATATTTATTCACCTTCATAAGCAGCCGTTATCTCCATTACGTACACGTCGTGCATTCCGCCCTTGGCGCCATACCACTGCTCTATGCTCTTGTCGATCATTTCCTCGGGGCGTATCTGTGTCTTGTACAGCTTGCGGCACTCGAGTGTGAGTCGTGCCTCGCCGAATGTCATGTGTCCATCGGGAGTGGCTACGGGTGTGAGACAGCACTCCGACACCTTGTCGTGGTCGCGTCCCGACTTCGATCCGCAAAAAGCGTAAGCCTTGCGTGCCTCCTCCGAGTTGCCGAGGAACACCAGGCTGACGTTGTCACCCTGCTCTATCAGTTCGTGGGTGTAGCGCTCGGGGCGAATGAACATCACGGCTACGGGCTTGTTCCACAGCCATCCCAGGCATCCCCACGATGCTGTCATCATGTTGAACTTGTCCTTTGTGCCCGCCGTAACGAGCATCCACTCCTTGCCGATTGTTGTAAACACATTGTCGGTCAACTCCGATACTTCTATCTTTTTCATAATCTAAAGCTTTGGTTTTTTATCCCAACAAAATTACACAAAAAGCCGAAAACGACCAAACTGTACACGAAAAAAGAGAATAACTTTATACTCGTCTGGAATCAAGAGTGATAAAACAGTTTAATGAACAACAAGCCGTAGGAGGCTATGGCATCCCCGCCATAGTCTGAGCAAGCAAAAAATGCAGACTATAGGGTTTTCCCCCTGTCATTTAGGGATTTTCACTCACGCCGCTTACAATCTATTTTATAATTTTGCAATCGTAAAGACAACGCTTCAACAAGAAGCGGACGTATAAACGAATAAAAAACACAAGGGATATGAAGAGATTAGCATTCATTATGGCGGCCCTCATCCTGGCTCTCATGCCGGCTTCGGCCCAACACTATCGCGACAGCAGATACTACAACAAACAGACCGGACGACTCGACTACGGCTACAATCATCACGGCTACGGCGTGCCCTATTACGGACTGCGCATAGGTCCGTCGTTCTCGTATGTCAATTCGGACGACGCCAGACTCGACGGCGGCAACTGGCAGACAGGACTCAACGTGGGCGTTGTGGCGGGTTTTCCGCTTACCGACACTGCCCCACTCTATCTTGAGACGGGACTGTCGTATATAGAAAAAGGTGGAAAGAAGGATTTGGACAACGGCAAGAAGATGACCTACGCCTTGAACTATCTGGAGATTCCGGTGGTTGTAAAATACAAGTACGAGGTGGACGATCACTTCTCGTTGCAGCCCTTCATGGGCGGCTACTTCGCTGCCGGTGTGGGCGGAAAGATTAAGAACTTTGCCGAGCGTGAGGCCGAAAGTTCGTTCAACAGCAACAATTTCCGCCGTCTGGATGGCGGCCTGCGCATAGGTTGCGGCATCGGTTACGACATGTTCTACGCCGACCTGACCTACGACATCGGACTTGCCAACATCTGTCACGACACGTTCGACCGTTCGCGCAACGGTGCTGTCATGTTCAACTTCGGAGTGAACTTCTAAGCATTTACATAAGCACTAACAAGCTCATGCACAACCGCTTACAAGTTTCCACAACACAATTGCAAACTAACGGAACAAGATATTAAAAAGGTTAAAAATATAGTTGCCAAGAAAAAGGACTCGTTTTGCATTCCCAAAGGAGCCCTTTTGAAGGGCAAAAGTAGTCCTCTTGCCGTGTAAAAGGAGCCCTTTTGAAGGGCAAAAGGAGTCCTTTTGGAATGAGGGATATCAAGCATTGAAGATTAAGATTATAATGTTTTGAAAATCACAATTTTATTACTCCCTCGGCAGAGAATAATTATTTTCTCCCGAGAAAGATTTTGCAACATCGCGAGGAAAATCGGCTCAGTGGAAAAATACTGGGGAGTTTTTTTAGTTTCATAGTATTTTGTATCTTTCCTCTATAAAACAAAAATGAATATCTCCGCAAAAGGTAACTA
>JAIJMN010000207.1:0-3979 GCA_022735715.1 Prevotella sp. | reverse complement strand
CTTCTGGGCTGCATTGAACTTGATGACCGGACCACCGCCAAGCATAGGATGGTTGGTTGGGTCGTACTTCTCGGGATAGTTGGGATGCCATGCATGAGCATTGTCTGCCGAAATCATGAAGGCACGCTCCACGGCCTGATAGTAGGCTTCCTCGGTGCCACTCTGTGCCAAGGCTATGCGACGCAGCATGTACGAAAGGAAGGGACTGCCTGCTCCCTGCTTGGTCTGCGAGCCGGTCTCCTCGTTGTCGAAGATGCCGAGCACCTGTGTGGTGTCACTGTCGGCAGCGGCAAGGATGGCCTCAAGTCCGGCAAAGCACATCGAGAGGTCGTCGAGACGTCCGGCTGAGACAAACTCGTTGTGAACGCCGAAGGTGCATGCTGGCGCTGTGTCGGCAAGATAGAGGTCGAAGTCGAGGATGTCCTCACGGCTCACGGGGCGCTGCTTGCCCAATTCTTCGAGGATGACATTGAGGAGCAGATTGCCGGCTTCGAGCTGGCTTGTAATCTGCCCCAAGAGCGGCAACACATCCTTCTGACGGCTGAGCTTAACGCCATCGTTGACCTGACGGTTGAAGTGGATGGCGAGGTTGCTGATTTGCAGCAGCGGTCGCTTGATGTGGAGCAACATCGTGTCGGGACGCATCACATCCTGGCTACGCACGATGACACGTCCGGCAAGTGTGAGCGGACGGTCGAACCATGTAGACATTATCGGACCACCATACACCTCGGTGTTGAGCTTGACGAGTCCGCCCTCGCATAGCATCTCAGCGTTGGGCTTGATGCGGAACGTGGGCGAGTCGCTATGGGCACATATCATGTGGAATCCTGCTTCGGCAAGCGGCTTGCGACCTATGCGGAAGGCGTAGATTGAGGAGTCGTTCTTGGTGACGAAGAATCGGTCGCCGGCATTGACTGAGCCGAGCGGCTGGCATAGGTCGAGACGACGGAATCCGTCTGCCTCAAGCATGTCAGCTATGTTTTTGACTGCCAGGAAATTCACTGGCGAAGCATCGAGAAATGATAAAAGTCGATTGATCATATTTTTAATTTGTCGATTAATAAATTGATAATAATTTTCTTTTATTGTCACGAATTATCATGAATTAACCATGAATTTAAGCTACAGAATTCGTGAGTAATTCGTGGACATTCATGACCATTTTACTGAATGCATCATCACGAATTATTATGAATTAACCATGAATCTAAGCTACAGAATTCGTGAGTAATTCGTGGACATTCATGACCATTTTACTGACTGTATGGGCATGAATTATTCATAGTTAAGGATTTTCATGCGTTTATCCAATAGTACGCACTCATTTGTTTCCTCTATGAATCCATAACGTTCCCCTTGCAAATTCTTCTTGCCAAAGTTTATTAGAACACCAACTGGATATTTCGTTAACCTCAGATAATTAAAGAGTTGTGCACGATGCTCTGGTAGAAGTTCTGCAACACTTTTAAGTTCAACTAAAATATCACCGACAACTAAATCTGCTTTGTAGGTTTTATTTAATTGATGATGCTTATAATGACAACAAATCTCCTTCTCTCGCTCACTTTTAATTCCATTATCCAAAAGCTCCAAATACAATGATTCTTGATAAAGAGCCTCAGCAATTCCATAATTCAATACGGAATGAACTTTCATGGCTGAACCTATAATGTTATAGACTAAATCCTTATAGTCTGTGAATTTATCCATATAAATATTTTATCATAGAGTTTTTATTCAACACACAAAGCGGTTAAGTCACGAATAACCATGAATTAACCATGAATCTAAGCTACAGAATTCGTGAGTAATTCGTGGATATTCGTGACTATATTACTTGCTGCATCGTCACGAATTATCATGAATTAACCATGAATTTAAGCTACAGAATTCGTGAGTAATTCGTGGACATTCGTGACTTTTCTTCACTTCTACAGTCCTCTTGCTTTGAGCAGTCCTGAGGCATCAGGACTCTGCATTCCGGTGAAGTCGGTGAACATCTGCATTTGGTCCTTGGTGTTGCCACGGCTCAGAATCTTGTCGCGGAAAACCTGTCCGATGGCAGGGTCGAGCACTCCGTGCTTGGCGAAGTAGTCGGCAACGTTGACGGCGAGCACCTCAGTCCACAGATAGCTATAGTATCCGGCTGCGTAGCCACCACCCCATACGTGGTTGAAGTAAGAGGTAGAGTAGCGCGGCTGAATCTGTGTATTGAGCAGACCGATATTGTGGAGCTGCTCCTTCTCGAAAGCTCCTGCCATATAGGGCGACGGCACCTCGTCGGCGCTGATCATATGCCATGCGAGGTCGAGACATGTTGAAGCAAGATTCTCGCCAAGGGCGTAAGCTGTCTGGAAGTTGATGCTCTCGAGCATGCGTGCCTTGAGGTCGGCTGGCATCGGCTGGCCGGTCTCGGTGTGGCGTGCGAAGTGGTCGAAAATCTCGGGGATGCTTGCAAACGACTCGTTAAACTGCGACGGAAGCTCTACGAAGTCGCGTGCCACGGCTGTACCTGAGAGGGTGTTGTACTGACAGTTGGAAAGAATGCCATGGAGGGCGTGACCAAACTCATGGAACATGGTGCACACCTCGTCCCAAGTGATGAGCGACGGCTGACCTTCGGGAGCCTTGGCATTGTTGCACACGTTGTAGATGATGGGGAGCTGTCCGCGCTGGCGGCTCTGCTTGGCAAAGGCGCTCATCCATGCTCCGCCACGCTTTGTTGGACGACGGAAGAAGTCGCTGTAGAAGAGAGCTATGGGCTTGCCGTTCTTGTCAATCACCTCAAACACCTTCATGTCGGGATGATAAGTCGGGATGTCCTTGCGCTGCTTGAAGGTGAGACCGTAGACACGCTGGGCTGCGTAGAACACACCGTTGATCTGCACGCTGTCAACATTGAAGTAGGGCTTTATCTCGTCGTCGGAGATGTTGAGCATCTCCTTCTTCATCTTGGCAGAATAGTAGAAGCGGTCGTAGGGCTGCAGACGGAAGTCGGGACCCTCAAGCTTCTGTGCATACTGCTCGATGGCTCGTGTCTCGGCATCGGCCTTGGGCGAATAGTCCTTGATGAGCTGATGCAGGAAGTTGTAGACATTCTTAGGATTCTTAGCCATTGTGCGCTCGAGCGAGTAGTCAGCATAGGTGGCGTAGCCCATGAGTTTGCCCTTCTCGGCACGCAGCTTGGCAAGTTCGGTGACGATGGGGAATGTGTTGTACTTAGGGTTGGTGGCATCAGCACGATGGACGCTTGCCTCAAACACCTTGCGGCGCAGGTCGCGATTCTGCAGACTGGCGAGGATGGGCTGCTGTGTGGTGTTGATGATGACGATGCAATAGGGCGACTTGCTGCCACGGTTCTCGGCATCTTTCTTACACTGGGCAATGTCGGCATCGCTGAGTCCGGCAAGCTGCTCCTTGCTGTCTACCCATACTACGGCGTTGTTGGTGGCGGCGGGCAGGAGGTTGCCCCACTGCTGCTGCAACTCGGAGATGCGCGAGTTGATCTGCTTCATGCGCTCCATCTTGTCGGCAGGAAGCAGAGCGCCCGAACGTACGAAGCTCTTGTAGACAACTTCGGTGAGGCGCTGGTCTTCGCCCTTGAGCTTGCTGTACTCATGGTCGTAGACGTACTTGATGCGCTCGAAGAGACGCTGATTGAATGATATTTCATTATTGAGGTCGGTGAGCAGCGGCATCACCTTGTCTTCGGTCTCGGCAATTACGGGGGTCTTGTGTGCACTTGTGAGTCCGTCGAACACATTGATGACACGGTCGAGCATTACGCCGCTCTCCTCATACGCGAGAATAGTGTTCTGGAATGTCGGCTTCTTCTTGTTGTCGACAATCTTCTGGATGTTTTCACGCTGATTCTTGATGGCAGCCTGGATTGCCGGCAGATAGTCGGTCTCCTGAATCTTGCTGAAGTCGGGCGCGCCAAATGGCAGGCTGCTCTTCTGCAAGAGAGGATTAGGAC
>JAIJMN010000206.1:0-4057 GCA_022735715.1 Prevotella sp. | reverse complement strand
CTTTATATACAGCCCATGTCTGATGGCATGGGAAGAGAACTCGCGTATCTGTCTTCACATGCAACTAATCGCTATTTTATCCCGAATTGGGGTATATATGATAAGCAAAGACATACTTAAACAGGTTTTAGCTACCAACCAAAATGATATCAAAAACTACAAGATAGTGCCTCGTGCATTGCCTTCCGATGACTTCACGTGTCGTGTATTTGTAGGTGTACGTCGTGCAGGCAAGTCTTTTATGCTGTACCAAAAGATACAGCAGCTGTTGGCTTTGGGGCATAGTTGGGACAAAATGCTCTATCTGAACTTTGAAGACGACCGTCTCACTCAGTTCGACAGTAGCGATTTTGAACTGATATTGGAGGCTCATGCAGAAATGTACGGAAAACGCCCGATGCTGTTCTTGGATGAAATTCAGAATATAGAAGGTTGGGAAAAGTTTGCCCGTCGACTGGCCGATGCAAAGTATTACGTATGGGTAACGAGCAGTAACGCAACGATGCTATCATCAGAAGTTATGACAACATTAGGAGGACGATACCTGGCAACAGAAGTTTACCCATACGATTTCCGTGAATTTTTAAAGATACAAAACATTGCTTATGATGAAATATCGCTATTGGCAACCGAGTCAAGGGCAATGGTACTACGAGCCTGGAACGAATATCTATTGTGGGGAGGATTGCCTGAGTCGGTAGGCCTTGCTGTGAAACGCGACTATCTGAGCAGTATATTCCAAAAAATATATCTCGGTGATATTGCAAGCCGTAACAAAATAGCCAACCCAAACATTCTACGCTTGATGTTAAAAAAATTGGCAGAGAATGTCGGACAACCCGTATCATACAATCGCCTGGCCAATGTCCTTTCCTCTGTAAGCGGAAAAATCACGATGCCAACTGTCAGTAAATACATAGAATACAGCGAGGCAGCCTGGCTATTATTACGCCTGAGAAATGTTTCAGCACCTTTCGCTGAAAAAGAAACTTCTTGTAAATACTATTTTATAGACAATGGTGTGCTCGATTTGTTCCTTCTTGACGGAGAGACTATGCTGCTTGAAAACATCGTAGCCCTTGCACTCTTCCGTAAATACGGACATGATTCTACAACGAACGGGTTTTCTTCTATAATAATAAAGTAGAAGTTGACTTTTATGTTCCCGATGAACGGCTTGCCATACAAGTTTCTTATAGTATCACACAGTCTCCTGCTACTTACGAGCGTGAGGTCAATGCTTTGAAGAGAATACCTGGTGTGCTCTCTTGTAAGCGTCGTTTGATATTGACAAACGACGAATCCGACAGAATAGAAGACAGTTTTGGAACAATAGAAGTGATGCCAGTGTGGAAATGGCTTTTACAATAAACTTGTTGAAATTAATAGCCCCTTTCCATATAGCATAACACCTAACATTCAACATTTAACACTTGACATTAAAAAAAAGGAGTCCTTTTGCCTTCCAAATGTAGCCCTTTTGCTCTCCAAAAGGAGTCCTTTTTGTTTTTACTGCTAATTGTACCGTCCGTAAAGGGGGCAAAAGGGGTACATTCAGGGGATTTTGCCGGCTTCATATCAGGTGTCCTTGCGTCGCTTCATGCTGTGATAGCCGAAGCGGCAGCGCAGGCAGTCCTTGCGCTCGCAGTAGCGTGTGTGCAGCTGGATGAGCGACTGCGAGTCGGCTGCATTGTCGGCTGTTATGCCGCACTCTTGCCACAGGCGTATGTGGGGGTTGTCCTCGGACGGCAGCGACATGAGCAGATCGTTGGCGCGAGCCATGAGGTGTTCGTCCTTGCGATGGTTGCCGTAGGCATGCAGCATGGGCACTACGGCGTTGATAATGAGCAGGTTGATGGATGCCGACGAGAGATGCTTGGCATTGCTGCGCGATGCGTTGCCGAAGGTGTAGTGGGTCTGCCAGTAGGGGCTGACGGCGATTTGCAGCGCCTGGCGCACCTCGGCGAGCGTGATGCATGTGGTGATACTGCTCAGGTCGGCATTGCGCGAGCAGTATAGCTGGGCAAGCTGCGAGAGGCGTATGTAGGGGAAGTTCTGCGGACGCAGACGCAGAAACCGCCACGTCTGTCGCGCCATGGCTGTGAGCGAGAACTTGTGCGATAGATATTGCCACTCGTTACGGAGCCGCACGAAGTAAGGGTCGGCTGTGGCAGCGGCTCGCTGGCACTCGCTCATCGAGTCGGTGTCGAGCAGTCCGGCAGAACCTATGAATAGCGCTTCGACCTGAAACGGGTCGTCGCGATGATGCGCCACCTGCATGAAGGGCAACTGCGCCGCCCACATCTCGAACGCCTCGCTGTTGACACCGAAGCCGAAGCTGCGCGCTATGGTGGCGAAGAAAGCCTGCTCCCACGATCCGCCAGCCGCCCTGACGCGCTGGTCTATGGCTGCACACTTGTCGGAGAGGCGTTCGGCTCCGAGCGCACTCATCCACGAATGTATGGTAAGCCGCGGCAGCTGCATCACCGTTTCGCGGCACGGCGGATAGTGGTCGGCAGCCAGCAGACGGCGGTAGTTCTGCATGACATAAGGCGGAACGTGCAGCTCCATTTGCGGCGGACGCGAGCCGTCGGCGGTCACTACATCGGCATCTATCACCGATGCCACGTGCAGCACAACATTGTTATACGCCGGATCCTGGTCGTGCGAGTGCATGAACCAGTCGGCAGAGCGCTCGTGTATCTCCACGTTGCCCACCCACATGGTGCCGTCGATGCGCAGCTTGGCGTTGAAGAAGTCGGGCCCCGAATGCATGTTGTGCAGTCCAGGGTCGATTATTTCCACCGCTCTTCCGTCGGTGGTGCGCAGCTCATGCAGCGGCAATATGCGATGCTTCCATATATAGTGCAGTAGTTGTTCCATAGATTCGGTTTAGGATATTAGTCGAACAGCGACGGTTCTGCGGCGTTGCTGCCCGTCATTGGGCGTCCGAGATGCTGGTAAGCGAGCGGTGTGACCATGCG
This sequence comes from Prevotella sp., assembly GCA_022735715.1. Taxonomy (GTDB): domain Bacteria; phylum Bacteroidota; class Bacteroidia; order Bacteroidales; family Bacteroidaceae; genus Prevotella. Next base: position 1,073 of record JAIJMN010000206.1, on the reverse strand, counting down.
TCCGCGCTGCGTTCGCTTGATGAATCCCTCCATGATGAGATACGGCTCGTACACTTCCTCGACGGTGCCGGTGTCCTCGCCTATGGCGGTGGCTATGGTGCTGACGCCTACCGGACCTCCGCGGAACTTGTCAATGATGGTCAGCAGTATCTTGTTGTCAATCTCGTCGAGACCGTACTGGTCGATGTTGAGCGCCGAGAGCGACAGCCGTGCTATGTCGCGGTCGATGCGTCCGTTGCCCTTTACTTGCGCAAAGTCGCGCACACGGCGCAGCAGAGCGTTGGCTATACGGGGCGTTCCGCGTGAGCGGCGTGCTATCTCTATGGCGGCATCGTCGTCGATTGGTACTCGCATTATGACTGCCGAGCGCTTTATAATCTTCTGAAGCATCTCCGGACCGTAATATTCCAGGTGCAGATTGATGCCGAAACGAGCGCGCAACGGGGCTGTAAGCAGACCGCTACGGGTGGTTGCTCCGACGAGCGTAAAGGGATTAAGGTCTATCTGAATGGAACGTGCCGACGGACCTTTGTCTATCATTATGTCGATGCGATAGTCTTCCATTGCCGAGTAGAGATACTCCTCGACGACGGGCGACAGACGGTGTATCTCGTCGATGAAGAGCACGTCGCGCGGTTCGAGCGATGTGAGTATGCCCGCAAGGTCGCCCGGCTTGTCGAGCACGGGTCCGCTTGTTATCTTGAACCCCACGCCGAGTTCGTTGGCAATGATGTTGCTCAGTGTGGTCTTGCCCAGTCCCGGAGGGCCGTGCAAGAGGGTGTGGTCGAGCGGTTCGCCACGATACTTGGCAGCCTCAACGAACACTTCCAGGTTCTCAACCACCTTCTGCTGTCCGCTGAAGTCGCCGAATCGCAGCGGGCGCAGGGCGTTTTCAAAGTCCTTCTCGCCCTTACGCGCCTGCTCCTCGCGTATATCGAAATCTTCTTCCATTATGCTTTATTAAAATCGTTATGTTCTGCAAATTTAGATAAAATATCCGAATTATAAGCCAGTTGGGATAAAAAACAGAAATGAATATCTCCGAGTGCTCGCTGCTTGAGTTAAAATGTCAA
>JAIJMN010000205.1:0-4061 GCA_022735715.1 Prevotella sp. | reverse complement strand
TGCAAATATAAATGATGTATTCATAACGTTGAGTCCTCCTTATTATATTTTAAGACCAGAGAAGCACATCATAGCCATAGCCATGAGTCCTACTGTGATGAATGTGATGCCGAGACCCTGCAGAGGCTTTGGCACGTCGCTATACTGCATCTTCTCGCGGATGGCACCCATAGCTACGATAGCCAAGGTCCAGCCGATACCGCTACCAAGAGCGTACACAAGAGCGTCAACAACACTACCTATATACTGCGAGTTGGACGGGTCGAGATTGATGCGCTGCTGCATGAAGAGCGAAGCACCCATGATGGCACAGTTAACGGCGATAAGCGGAAGGAAGATACCCAGAGCCGCATAGAGCGACGGAGAGAACTTCTCTACTACCATCTCTACCAACTGCACGATACCTGCGATAACGGCAATAAAGAGGATGAAGCTCAGATATGAAAGGTCTACGCCCTCAACCAGACAGTCGGGACCCAACACCTTGGTCTGCAACAGATAGTCGACAGGCACGGTGACGAGTAATACGAATGTCACGGCAAGACCCAGTCCCAATGAAGTCTTCACATTCTTCGATACGGCAAGGAACGAACACATGCCGAGGAAGAAGGCGAATATCATGTTGTCCACAAAAATGGACCGGAAGAAAAGGCTTATTAAATGTTCCATTGTTTAATTGTGAGTTTTGAGTTTTGAGTTTTGAATTATCGGCTGAGCCGATTTTGAATTGTTCAGTTATGAATTTGGTTGCCACCAATTCTCAATTCCTTAATTCAACATTGCGGCTATACCGCAACAATTCAAAATTCAAAATTCAACATTCAACATTATTTTTCTTTATAAAAGTAAGCTCTATGAATCCATATTACGCATCCAAGGAGGATGAGCGCCATGGCTGGCATTGTCATCATACCATTGTTGAGATAGCCTGCATCGTAAACACTCTGCGGGATAAGCTGGAAGCCGAGCAATGAGCCACGACCAAACAGCTCGCGCAGACAGCCTACTGCTACAAGGATATAAGCATAGCCAAGACCGTTGCCCACACCATCAAGGAATGAAGGCCAAGGCTTGTTCTGCATGGCGAATGCCTCAAGACGACCCATGAGGATACAGTTGGTGATGATAAGACCTACGTAAACCGAAAGTTCTACGCTCACGTCGTAGACGTAAGCCTTCAGAATCTGGCTGACGATAGTAACAAGAGCTGCAACTACTACCAACTGCACGATGATACGTATACGGTTAGGTATGGTGTTGCGGATGATTGAGATAATCACGTTGGCGAATGCTGTAATCACCGTCACGGCAAGACCCATCACGATAGCAGGCTTGAGCTGTGATGTCACGGCAAGAGCCGAGCAGATACCAAGCACCTGTACGAGGATAGGGTTGTCGAGGTTCAGAGGATTGGTGAATGCAGCCTTATTCTCTTTTGAAAACAAACTCATAATCTTTTTCCTCCTCCTTATTTAGATGTTAAGAATTTAGTGTACTCACCCAGGCAGTTCTTGAGCATATCGCTCACACCGTTACAGGTAAGTGTAGCACCGGTTACGGCATCGCATTGTGTAGTAGGATCGCTTACTTCGCTCTTCTTTACTACAGAGAGAGCCACGCCTTCCTTGCCTGCTGCAAAGATGTGCTTACCCTTGAACTGATCCTGCCAAGCACGCGAGTCCTTGATTTCTGCTCCAAGACCTGCTGTCTCGCCCTCATGATTGAAGTAAGCGCCATAGACAGTCTGCTTGTCGGCATTTACGGCAATGTAGCCATTGATGCCACCCCAAAGACCCATACCATAAACCGGTATGACGTACTTGGTCTCGCCGTCAACGTTGCAAACATACAAAGCAAGCTTGCCTTCCTTCATCGAAGCGCTATTGCAGAGGAATCCTGCCTTAGTGCCCCCCTGTGTGCCCTGCTCAATCACTTCACCTTCGCGGTTGATGATTTCGTCGGCAATAATCACCTTATTATATTTGTCTGTAGCCTCAGCTCCGTCGATGTCGCGGATATTGAGAGCTGCGAGAATCTGCTTCTTCTTATCGAGAGCCACGTTCTCGTCCTGCTGCGACTTAAGTGTAGAAGACACGAAGGCAAGCAAGAACGCAACGATAACTACGATAACTACAGAATATACGATTGTATAGGAGTTTGAACTGGTGTTCAGTCCTTTCTTCTTTGTTTCTTCCATATTCCCAAAAAGTTATTTGTTGGTCAAACGTTTCATTCGCTTAGAGATGTTCTTCTGTACTACACAGTAGTCGATGAGCGGAGCGAACATGTTCATGAAGAGGATGGCAAGCATCATACCCTCTGGATAGCCAGGGTTCATAACGCGGATGATGACAGCCATAATGCCGATGATAGCGCCATACCAGTACTGTCCGCATTGTGTGCGGGCTGAGGTAACGGGGTCGGTAGCCATGAATACAGCACCAAAGCAGAAGCCACCCAATACGATGTGCTCATACCATGCGATAGGAGTCATGCCGAGAGCCTCGAATGTGTAGGCTGCTACAGCACCACCAACGAACACGCTGAGCATAGTGCGCCATGAAGCGATGCCAGTCCAAAGCAGGATGACAGCACCTATAGCAATAGCTATAACGCTTGTCTCGCCTATTGAACCAGGGATAAGGCCTGTAATCATGTCGCAAAGACTGTTGTTGACAGCTGCTCCCTGGGCAATCTCACCAAGCGGAGTAGCGCAGGTGAATGTATCAGGCAGAGTGTTGCCAAGTCCGAAGATCGTGTCGTTAGCCACCCATACTGCGTCGCCACTCATCTTGGTAGGATAAGAGAAGAAGAGGAACGCACGTGTAACGAGAGCCACGTTGAAGATGTTCATACCGGTACCTCCGAAAATCTCCTTACCGATAACTACGGCAAAGGCTACGGCTATGGCAAGCGCCCACAACGGACAGCCTACGGGGATGATGAGCGGGATGATGATACCCGAAACAAGGAAGCCCTCCTGAATCTCCTCGCCCTTCCATTGTGCCCAGGCAAACTCGATGCCGAGACCAACTACGTAGCTGACGATGATTTTAGGAAGCACCTGCAATGCTCCATAGATGAACATTGAGAAGAACGAAGCGTCAGCCAAAGCGCCGGCAGCCTTATAGTTCTGGAATCCCACGTTGTACATACCGAACAGCAAAGCCGGAAGCAACGCTATTACTACGAAGCTCATGATACGCTTCGAGTCGATGGCGTCGTGAATGTTCACACCGGTCTTGGATGTCTGGTTGGGTACAAACAGGAAAGTCTCAAAGCCGTCGAACAAGCTGCGGAAAGCGTGGAGCTTTCCATTAGGCTCGAAATTCGGCTTTATGTCGTTAAGATATTTTCTTAGAAAATTCATACTTTTCTCTTTGTAATTAAATTAAATGTTAAGCATTCTCCTTGCGGAGCATGTCGAGACCCTGACGCACGATGTGCTGGAGTTCGAGCTTCGACGAGTCTACAAACTCAGCAACAGCGAAGTCCTCAGGAGCCACCTCATAGATGCCAAGCTGCTCCATGCGGTCGATGTCGCCAGCTATGATGGCCTTGACAAGATATTCGCCATAGATGTCCATAGGCAGCACCTTGTCGTACTCGCCACTCATAATCATGTGACGCTCGCCACCCTTTACACGGGCATCGAGGCTGTACTCCTTGTTCTTGCCCAAGAGCCATGAGAAGTAGCTGCGGTTGACTGAGAAGTCATTGGTACGCGGAAGTATCCAGCCCAACATCTCGTCTACGTTGTCGCCCTCAGGAATTGCTGTAATCTCTGAAGTGTGACCACCTACGAAGTCATCGGCTGTACACTTGCGACCTGTCAACGGGTTGCCGTTGATGATGCGCACATGCTCGGTTGAAGCGAGCTTGCCTTCCAGAAGACTTGCGATGGGCTGACCTACGAGCACCTCTGCATAAGCCGGATTGTTCACCTCGCTACCAGCTACAGCCACAAGGCGACGAAGGTCTACCTTGCCCGTGTTGAACAGTCGGCCGAAGAAGATAACGGCAGTCGGGTCTACAGTCCAAACCACCTCACCCTTGTTGAC
>JAIJMN010000204.1:0-4188 GCA_022735715.1 Prevotella sp. | reverse complement strand
GGCAATGGTACTGGCGACTTGGTTGTCAATATCAGCGTGTACATACCTAAGGAACTTTCGTCGAGCGAGAAGAAAGCCATTGAATCGTTCCGCGACAGCGACAACTTCAAGGGCGACAAGGAAACAAAGAAGTCTATTTTTGACCGTTTCAAGAATTACTTTAACTAAATCATTATAAAAACGGATGTGCCAAATGCACTTGGACTATGTCCAAGTCGACTTTAGGCACATCCTTTTTTGTATCTATAAATACTGAATTACTATGGATTACAAGCAGACGGTTGAATATCTTTTCAACTCAACTCCTGTATTCGAGAAGGTGGGAGCTTCGGCTTATAAGGAAGGCTTGTCCAACACTTTGGCTTTGGACAGGCATTTCGGACATCCGCACACACATTTCAAGTCAATTCATATAGCCGGTACCAACGGCAAGGGTTCGTGTTCGCATACGCTTGCTGCCATTCTGCAGTCGGCAGGATACAAGGTGGGACTGTACACGTCGCCTCATCTTGTTGATTTTCGTGAACGCATACGTGTCAATGGAGTCTGCATAGACGAGCAATATGTTATAGATTTCGTAGAGAACGAGCGTCATTTCTTCGAACCTCTGCATCCTTCATTCTTTGAACTTACAACGGCTTTGGCTTTCAAGTATTTTGCCGAACAGAAGGTTGATATTGCCATTATAGAAGTGGGCTTGGGTGGACGACTCGATTGCACCAATATTATTACGCCTTTAGTGTCGGTCATCACCAATATAAGCTTGGACCATACTATGTTCTTGGGTGATACGTTGGCTAAGATAGCCAAGGAGAAAGCAGGAATAATCAAGCATGAAGTGCCGGTGATAGTAGGTGAGGCAAACGATGAAACTCGTCCGGTATTTGAACGTGTTGCCCGTGAACACAATGCCCCAATAGTATTTGCAGAAGATTCTTCAGATGTTGTTTCAGCAAAGGTTGACAGATTAAGCGGAATAGATTATATTACAACTGGTTATGGAAACTTTAAAGGTGCACTGGGAGGCTCTTATCAAGTAAAGAATGCTAACACCATTTTGCACGTTGTTGATTTGCTTTGCAGTCGTAACATGAGCATTTCTAAAGCTTGTGTTCAAAAGGGATTTGCTGAGGTATGCACTCTGACCGGACTTATGGGACGATGGCAGACTGTGCGTCGTCAACCATTGGTAGTATGTGACACAGGACATAACGAAGGAGGATGGCAGTATTTGGGTAAGCAGATACTTCAGCCTGAATGCAAGACACGTCGTATTGTTTTCGGCATGGTAGACGACAAGGATATAGACCATGTGATGAATCATCTGCCTAAGAATGCTGTCTATTACTTCACCAGAGCTACGACGCATAGAGCAATACCCGAGACTAAGGTGCAGGAGTACGGCAAACAGCACTATCTACAAGGCAACTGTTATGGCAGCGTAGCCGAAGCGTATGAGGCAGCCTTGTCGGATGCAGACCCGCAGGATTTCATATTCGTAGGAGGCAGCAGCTATGTTGTTGCTGACTTTCTGGAGCACTTGCAGCAAAACAAGTAGGGCAGGGGGCTTGCTTCGTTTTATGGTTCTTTAGATATGTTTCTTCGCTACATCTGCCTTATGCCTTCGTTCTTGCTTCGTTCATCCTTCGTAGTGAACTCGATCTGCCTTCGTTAGCGGAGCGAAGACATAACGAACGTATAGCGAAGGCATAACGATCGTATGACGAAGGCATAACGAAGATGTAGCGAAGAGCGAACGAAGAAGGAACGAGGGATTTTATAATTAAATTTATTGCTTTAAATAGATTGATATTTTTACAATTCTGTCATTTAATCATTAAGAAGATTTGCAATTAATTGTTTTTAACGAACGTTCGCTGACTTTTTTGTCTCTTTCCCTTGGGCAATACGTTTTTTTTTGGTTACTTTGCATCAACGTTAACAAACTAAAAACTTGAATTATGAATAACACTACAGAGACAGAAAACATCTGTGGTCTGAAAAGAAGTGACTTTCAGACTACTATCGGCGGTAAGCAAACTGATCTTTATATACTCAAGAACAGTCAGGGCAATGAAGTTGCTATAACCAACTATGGCGGAGCTATCGTTGCTATAATGGTGCCGGACAAGAATGGAAAACACGCCAATGTTATCCAGGGCCATGACAACATTCAGGATGTCATCAATTCGCCCGAGCCTTATCTCTCAACACTTGTAGGACGTTATGGCAACAGAATCTGCAAAGGACAGTTCCAGCTCAACGGCAAGGTATATCATCTCCCCATCAACAATGGTCCTAACTGCCTGCATGGCGGAAAGAGAGGATACAATGCCAAGGTTTGGGAAGCATTGCAGATGAATGCACAGGCATTGGTGCTGAAGTACACAAGCCCTTATGGCGAAGAAGGCTTCTCGGGAGAGGTGAAAGTGACAGTAGAATATTCGTTCACCGATGACAACGAACTTGTAATTGAGTATATGGCAAAGACAAACAAGAAGACCGTGATTAACCTTACAAGCCATGGATTCTTCTCACTTGCTGGCATTGCCAACCCGACACCCACAATCGACAATCTCGAGTGTGAGATCAATGCCGACTTTTATCTGCCTATTGACGACACATCAATACCAACTGGTGAAATCCGCATGGTTAAGGGAACTCCATTTGATTTCCGTTCGCCGAAACCAGTAGGACAGGACATCGATGCTGATGACGAGCAGATAAAGAACGGTGCAGGCTATGACCATTGCTTTGTACTTAACAAGGCAGAAGAAGGCGAGTTGAGCTTTGCTGCAAAAATCAAGGAGCCAGTGAGTGGCCGAACAATGGAAGTATATACAACAGAACCTGGAGTGCAGGTTTACACTGATAATTGGGCCGATGGATACAAGGGACAGAATGGATCTACATTCCCGCGTCGCAGTGCTATTTGCTTCGAGGCACAGCATTTCCCCGACAGCCCAAACCGTCCTTACTTCCCGTCTGTAGTACTTAATCCTGGCGAGGAGTACACACAGAAGACAATCTATAAGTTTGGAGTTTCTTTATAACATTAATCTAAATAAATCGTAACATAACTAAAACAACAAACAAAACAATGGAAAATTCCACAAAAAAACAAGGCAGTATTATTGCTATTTTTGCAATGATATTTCTCTTTGCGATGATTGCCTTTGTGACAAACCTCTGTTCGCCAATGGCTATCATTTTGAAAAATGCTTTCCAGGTGCCTGAGAGTTTGGCACAGGTTGGCAACTATGGCAACTTTGGCGCTTACCTTCTTATGGGTGTTCCTGCAGGCCTTCTTATCGATAAGATCGGTTATAAGAAGACAGCCCTTGCTGCTCTCGTAGTAGGTGTTATCGGTCTGCTTATCCAGTGGGTCAGCGGTTCAATGGGCTTCGTTGTTTACCTTATCGGTGCTTTAATCTCGGGTCTTTGCATGTGTATGCTTAATACAGTAGTAAACCCGATGCTTAATCTTCTTGGCGGTGGCGGTAGCACAGGTAACCAGCTTATCCAGATTGGTGGCGTGTTCAACTCAGCTGCTGCTGTATGTGTATACATGCTTATGGGTAGCCTTATCGGTGATGCATCGAAGGCTAAGGTAGCAGATGCTGCTCCTGCACTTTTCATCGCTCTTGCCATCTTCATCTTTGCTCTTGTTGTAATCTTCTTCACCAAGATTCAGGAGCCTCAGCATGCGTCAAGCAATACTGTAAAGGATGTGAACGACAAGTACAGCTGCTATTCATTCCGTCACTTCAAGTTGGGAATGCTTGCAATTGCTGTTTATGGTGCAGTAGAGGTTGGTCCTCCTACATATATTCTTAGTTATCTTACATCTGCTAAGGACGCTGTAAACCCAGGTATGGGTATGGATGCAGGCTATTGTGGTACACTTGCTGCTGTTTACTTTATCTTTATGCTCATCGGCCGTTTCGTTGGTGGCGTAATTGGTGGTAAGGTTTCGCCTAAGGCAATGATTGCTACTGTAAGCTTTGTAGCTATGGTTCTTGTTGCTGTGGGTATGGTTCTTCCTACATCTATGACAGTTAAGTGTCCTGGTATTGACTATACAACTATGAGCTTTGTATGGGGTGAGGTTCCTGCGGGCATCTTCGCATTCCTTCTAATCGGTTTGTGTGCTTCAGTAATGTGGGGTGGTATCTTCAACCTTGCAAC
>JAIJMN010000203.1:0-4193 GCA_022735715.1 Prevotella sp. | reverse complement strand
GCCTTTAACATAAAGAGCATTGGTTTTCCCACTAACAATTCAACGCTTTAAAAAAGGACTCCTTTTGCACTCCAAAAGGAGTCCTTTTGTTTTGCCGTCATTTTACGACACGCCGTCTAAGACGTAACGGACGAGCATTATGCCTTTATATTCAGCGAGTTAACCGTGCGGTTGCTGTTCTGTTGCTCTCTTCGCCAGGAGCGCGGTTGGCAGCCGATTTTATGGCGTAAGCAGCAGAATGTTGGCATTGTTCTTCCGAGTATGACATTTTTTTTGTAATTTAACGCCGTGAAATAGAAACCATTAAAATGTCTTAACCCCACATGATATCGCAATGAGAAATTTACTCTTCACCTTTATACTTGCGCTGCTCTCGGCACTCACGTCAGCCCAGACCTTCAGCAATGTCGCCATTGCAGAGGCATCGACCGTGTGCTCCATAGCACAGGACGAGCAGGGAATGGTGTGGCTGGGCACCGAGCGTGGACTCTACTCTTACGACGGCTACCGCACCATTCAGCACAACACATTTGCCGACGGCACACCCATGGCATCACGCCTGCGGAGTATTCAATAGGATAAACAATGGACCGACTTGTACATATATTAAATACCGACATACTGCCACCCCGCCAGTTCACTTTCCCGTTTTGCTATGAGCCGCATCCGCTCTGCCGCCTTGCCGCCGCCGAAGTGCAACGCCACATCGTCGAATCGGGCATCTGGCAGGGTGAGACGGGGTGTGGCAAAATGTTCGGAGTACTCGTGGTAAGATACGAATTAGGAGTTAGGAATTACGAATTAGGAGTTAGGAATTACGAATTAGGAGTTAGGAATTACGAATTAGGAGTTAGGAGTTGTGAGTTAGGAGTTGGAAATTACGAGTTAGGATTTATTGCTGCTTACTCCGGATTGCTTGCCGGTCGCAACGACTGGGATTATTTTGTGCCTCCCGTATTCGATGCACAGCAGCCCGACGGACACTTCAAGACTACCGAACGCATCATCTCTGATATAAATAAGGAGATAGATGGCATACGCCGGTCTGTCGATTATCAGAGCGCAAAGAGTCGTGAGGAGGAGCTGCGACAGTCGACTGCCGACCAGATAGAAGCCATGAAGCAGCGCATAGCAAGTGCCAAGGCTGAACGCGACAGCCGTCGTAGCGATGCCCAGGCAGGACTCGTGCACATCAGCGAGGCAGAAGCGGCTGCCATGACACGCGAGAGTCAGACGCTGAAGGCTGACCTTCGCCGACTAAAACAGCGTCTCAATGCAGAGCTTTCGGCTGCTCATGCCCTTACACAGCAGTACGACAAGCGCATGGCTGCATTGCGACAGCGTCGCCGAAGCATGAGCGACGAACTGCAGCGGTGGCTCTTCACGCAATACCGTATGCTCAACGCGCGTGGCGAAGAATGCAACCTCATAGACATATTCAGCACCACCACGCACGCTGTTCCGCCAGCCGGAGCTGGCGACTGCTGCGCACCCAAATTGTTGCAGTATGCCTACAGCCACGCCCTCCAACCCGTGTGCATGGCTGAATTCTGGTGGGGCGAGTCGCCACGGCAGGAGATACGCCATCATCTGAGCTATTATCCGGCATGCCGTTCGAAGTGTCTGCCCATACTGACGCACATGCTTCAGGGGCTCGACGTAGAACCCAATCCGCTCACGGCGACCGCATCGGAAGATCTGAAGATAGTGTACGAGGACGACGCAATATGCGTTGTCGACAAGCCGGCAGGCATGCTCTCAGTGCCGGGCAAGGACAATGTGGAGAGCGTAGAGTCGATAATGCGCCAGCGTTGGCATCAGTATGACGGCAATCCGATAATGGTACACCGGCTCGACCGCGACACCAGCGGACTGATGGTAGTGGCACGCACACTCGAAGCCTATCATTCCCTGCAGCAGCAGTTTGCCTGCCGCACCGCATCCAAGCGCTATGAGGCGGTGCTCGACGGCGTTCCTGCCTCGCAGCAGGGCATCATCAGTCTGCCACTGATGCCCGACATAATGGACCGTCCGCGCCAACGTGTCGACATGGAGCACGGCAAACCGTCGGTCACCACATATCGTGTCGTAAGCATGCAGGGCGGTCGCACCCTCGTGTGGCTATATCCCCACACGGGTCGTACGCATCAGTTGCGCGTACACTGTGCCCACCCTCTCGGTCTTGCCACTCCAATACTCGGCGATCCGCTATACGGACGCGGAACGGCAGCGCCACGAATGTATCTGCACGCAGCCGAACTGTCAATAGTGCATCCCACAACAGGCAAGCCGATGAAGTGGACGTCGGAACGGAAGCTTATATTATGAGGGTGTTACTATCGTCATTTGACAATAATATTGTGAGTAGTTTTTGTCACGAATAATTGTTCACGAATTTTTCCGCGAATAAATCGTTATTCAATCATTAATCTGCATTAATTCAATTTGAATAGATGAATTCATGGATAATTCGTGATAATTCATGACAATAATATTGGTCCATCCGACACTTTGCATGATGACGTCAGAAGTTTAAGTCTGTAACTTTAATTGACAATGCAAACAGTAGGAGGCTATGGCTTTCTTTAGTCAGAAGAAGTGTAAGGTTTGCTTCGTTATTCGTCATGAAAAGTGTAGGGTTTGCCAGTTATTCGTCAGAAAAAGTGTAGAGTTTTCTTTGTTATTCGTCGGAAAAAGTGTATATTTGCATCGGTTATTCGTCAGAAAAAGTGTAATTATGCAGAGAAATATTTATAATCAACTGTTAAGATGGAAGAATAAGAAGACACGTAAGCCTCTGATTCTTAATGGAGCCAGGCAAGTAGGTAAGACTTATATATTGCGTGAGTTCGGGCAAAAGGAATATCAGAAAGTAGCATTTTTCAGTCTTGATCGCGATCAGAAGGTTAGGGAAGTGTTTGAGAAGAGTGGAAGTACAGCCGATATTTTAATGGCTTTGTCTGCCATCAGTCAGGTGAATATCACTCCTGGCGACACTCTGTTAGTGCTTGATGAAATACAAGATTGTCCGAAGGCTTTAGAAGCTTTGAAATTCTTTTGTGAGGAAACCCCCGACATTCACATTGTTGTGGCAGGCTCATTGCTTGGCTTGTCGCTACATGACGGCACATCATATCCTGTTGGCAAAGTTGAAGAGATGCGTCTTTACCCTATGACATTTTTAGAATTCTTAAATGCTATGGGCAAGACACAGTTGGTCGAAATAATAGAAAACAAAAAATGGGCGGTTGTCAACATGCTTCAAATGGAGCTTATCGGTCTCTTGCGACAATATTATTATGTGGGTGGAATGCCAGCTGCCGTTCTTGCACACGTTGAACACAACAGTTTGCAAGAAATAAGAAGCATCCAACTGCAGATTCTCGCTGATTATCGGCGTGACTTTTCCAAGCATGCTCCTGCGCGTGAGGTGCCTCGTATAAACATGGTTTGGGATAGCATTCCGCCCCAGTTGGCTAAGGAGAATAAGAAATTTATATATGGAGCATTAAAGAAAAGTGCCCGTGCTAAAGATTTTGAGATAGCAATACAATGGTTGATTGACGCAGGTCTTGCATATAAGGTGGTTAGAGTCAATGCTCCTCGTTTGCCTCTTAAATTCTATGAGGACACTGATGCTTTCAAACTCTTTATGCTTGACGTAGGGCTAATGGGCGCGATGGCTGAAACACCTGCCGAATTGATGCTGGTTAACGACGATGTTTTTTCAGAATACAAAGGCGCTTTTACCGAATTATATGTTTTCACTCAGTTGAAAGCTTTAGGGATGTCGCTCTACTATCATTCGGTCAACAACTCTACGATAGAGATTGATTTTATTACACAGAGTCATAACAAAGTAGTTCCGATAGAGGTGAAGGCTGAAGTAAATGTGAAGTCGAAGTCGCTCAGAACCTTTATAACCGACAACCCAGAACTCAAGGCTATTCGTTTTTCAATGCTTCCTTATATGGAACAAGATTGGATGATAAACATTCCTCTGTATGCTTGTATGGCTGAAATATAAAGAAAGCGAATGTATAGTGTCGACTCTTATGCTCTATTGATAATAAGAATGTTCGGGCTGACTGCGCAGGAGGGTGTGTCAAAACTCCCTGATTCTTAAAAAAATCACAAAGCCCTGACTTTCACAAGCCAGGGCTTTGCTATGTCTAAAAGTTGTTGTAACTTTA
>JAIJMN010000202.1:0-4212 GCA_022735715.1 Prevotella sp. | reverse complement strand
AGCTCCTTATAGTCGAGCATCTTGAAGAATATCTGCGACGAAATGTCGTAGGGATAGTTGCCGGTGAGCACAAACTGTTTACCGTCGAAAATCTCGTTGAGATCCATGCGCAGGAAGTCCTGGCCAATGATGTTCTCACGAAGTTTCGGAAACTTCTCATTGAGATAAGCCACCGACTCCTTGTCTATCTCTACCGCCTTAACGGGGCGAGGCTTGGTGACAAGAAACTGCGTCATGACACCCATGCCGGGACCTATCTCAAGCACCGGTATGTCGGGACAAGCATCTACCGTGTCGGCAATAGCCTTGGCTATGCCGAGATCGGTAAGGAAGTGCTGTCCGAGATTTTTCTTTGGTCTTACGGATTTTATCATTATTCGGCCTCCTGACGGTCGTCTACATTATCACCTTCAGTAGGAGCAAGTGCTGCCTCAAAATCGGTGATGCCGTTGTTGACGAGGATGTTATACCACTGGATGAGCTTCTTGATATCAGAATCGTGAACACGGTCGCGATCGTATGCTGGCAACACCTCAGCAAAGAAAGCATGCAACTCGTCGGCTGAACACTTCTTGTAGTTGAGTGAGCACTCCTTCGACTGCTCCTTCTCGCCCAAGTTCTTGAGCACCTGCCACAAGGGGATGTCCTCAGCGTCGGTGTACATTGCGATGTCGGCAAGCGATGTAACACGATCAGAAGCGAATGCCGGCATGCGACGGTGAGTAGCGTCGATTGCCTCAACGATGAGGTTACGGTTGCCACGATTGACGAGTTTGTAAAGTCCTGGTTTACCTGCTATTGAAAGAATTGTTTCCATTTTCTTTATTTATTAATTTATTAGTTATTAATTATTATTCGGGCAACAGGAATTGCACCGATATACATTCTTATATTAAATAATTACAATTATTATTCGGCTGGTTGTAACTGCCGGAGCATTCGGTCTATCTGTAGCTGCAAATCGCTCACTCCATCATTCGTTATGACGAAGTCGCTATGCTGCTCTACTTCCTCATGTGGCATCTGTGCATCAATCCATTCGGCTGCACGCTCGGCTGATATGGAGTCGCGCTGCACGATTCGCTGTATGCGCACATTACGTGATGCCGTAACACATACGATATGGTCGAAATGTACACGGCGGTCGAATCCGCTTTCGAAGAGTATGGCACTCTCAAGCCACTCTATTCCAGATGCCTCATAATCGACTGCGACAGCGGGATGCACCACATTATTAAGAGCCACCTTGTTGGCTTCGCTTGCAAGCAGAAACTCTGCCAACACACACTTCTGAAGCACTCCGTCGGCAGAATACACATCCTCACCAACAAGTTCCTTGAGTTGGCGCTGCAAACTGCCAGACGTTCGCATAAGACGTTTGGCGGCTGCATCACAGTCGTATATCTTGATGCCACGCTGCTCAAGCATACGGCATACATAGCTCTTGCCCGAGCCTATGCCTCCTGTTATTGCTATTCTCATTGCTGTTCGATTAGATAATCTACCTGAGATATTGACAGTTTGGCGCTGCGTACGCTGTGCGGACTCGCCTTCAGGTATATATTGCACTTGTCGGACGGATGCTCCATCAGTTCGTTATAGTCAACAACGACCTGGAACTGGTCGGCTGTGATATTGCGGAACATGCTTGCTCCAACAATAAAGTTCACCTTGACGCGCGACGGGAATGTGCGCAGCACCTTGCCCTCGGGCATGTTTATTGAGCCAACCGGCACATCAATGCTCTCCTCGGTCATGATGTCGGGATAGAGTCCGATGCGCACACGGTCGGGCACCATCTTCACTCCCTTTATCTTCTCGAGCACAACGGTCTGAATAACGGTATCGCCGAAGTTTACTATATTAATAGGTACTGTCTTGACAAAGCGCAGCGAGTCGAGTACGCGCTTGCTTGCATACACCGTAATCTGGTCGGGCCAAAAGCGTGTACGTGCCAGATAGTACGACTTGCCCGGCACTACATAGCCAGCCATGCGCACCGGCAACTGCTTTGACACGCCATAATTGAAGTAGAAGTCGAGTCGATCGGGTTTCACCTGTATGATTTTCGATTGTGCCATGAATCGCTGGCTGAGCATCTTCAGCAAGTCGGATGCCGGCACATATCCATAACCCGTCTGACGATTGGCATATACAGAGAAGTTGACTGACACCGGTTGTATCATGTCGCCATACATATATGTGGCAAGAGTGAATCCCTTGTCGCGTACTGTGACACGTACGGTATCCTCCATTTCGGTGGTGAGCACCACATTCTTGGGCACATTCACCAGCCTAACCGGCACTTTTATTTCCTGTTCATATGTTTCATTCAATGCCATCATGAGCCAAAAAATGCTGCTCAGGAAGAGAAAGAACAAAAAAATCAGAAACTCCTTGTTCACCGAACTGAACAAGAAGTTCCTGACAACCTTGAATATTTGCGTCAAACGATATTTCATCTGGCAAACCTTCCGTATGTTTTATTACTTCTGTACTGACTGTGCGTTATCAGCGTAAACACCAGTCTTGTCTACAGTGATGACTACACCACGTGTAATCTCCACCTCAACAATGCCAGCAGCCAAGTCTACACGGCGTACAGTGCCATGTATGCTTCCGCCAAGGAGCACCTTGTCGTTCTCCTTGAGAGCGTTCTGGAACTCGCGAATCTTCTTCTGCTGTTTCTGCTGCGGACGGATCATGAAGAAATACATGATAGCAAAGATTGCCACCATCATTATAATCATTCCCATTCCACCACCTTGCGCTGCCTGGGCAGCGAGTACGATTGTATTCATTGTCTATATTATTATGTATTATTAAACTTCAAAAATTAAAACTCCTACTCATCGGTATTGGCTTCTTCCTCCTGCTGGACAGCATAGCGTGTGCGCAATACTTCACCATCCTCAAGAGCCTGCTGAGCACGATTGAGACGCGGTGTTGACTGGCGACGCGGAGCCGGACGACGCTGCGGACGGTCCTCAATGGTCTTCATCAGCTTGCCTGTAGAAACGAGATAGCGAGCTATAGAGTCGAGCATACCGTTGATGTATCCACCCGACTTGGGTGTAGAGTACAGCTTTGCAAGGTCTACATATTCGTTGATGGTCACGCTGATTGGTATGTTGGGAAACGTGAGCATCTCGGCAATGGCAATCTGCATAATCACCACATCCATATATGCCAGACGTGAGAAGTCCCAGTTGCGTGATGTCTCACTCATATAGCGCTGATACTGGTCGGCATTGAGAATAGTGGCACGAAACAGCTTCATTGCAAAATCCTTGTCCTCCTGATCCTTATATTCGGGAAGAAGGTCCTGCTTTGACTTGTTTTTCGGGTCGAAACGCTTGATGGTCTTCAGCACGAATGTGTCAACCACCTCCTTGTCGTCATTCCAGTACAGGCTCTGCTCCTCAAGCAGCTGGTCGAGGTTTTCGTTCTCCTGTATAAGCTGACGATAAAGCTTGCGCCACAACTCACGATCGGCTTCATAAGAATCATCGGTATCAGCCATATAGTCGGCATAAGTCTGACTCTGCTCAATCTGGTTGCAGAGTGAGCGTACAAACTCCAGACTGTCAGCCCACGACTGCTTCTGTGTCTCAGCGAAGTCGAGCAACTGGCGGTTTTCCTCAAGCTGTACAGCAAACTTATTGTATGCGAATTTCTGCGACGGCATTTCTCCACCCTCACGCACAGCACGCTGGGTAGCCACCTCAACACGGCGGCGCTCTTCTTGAGTCACTGCCACGATAAGTTCCAAGAGGTAGTTGTACAAATCGTAAGCCTTCGAAAGACTGAACAACAGTTCCTTCTCTGCGCTGTCCATGAGTTTGTTGCCGTTCTGATAGTAAGCGTAGGTTAACTGGACTATCTTGATTCTTATTAATTCGCGATTTATCATCTCTTTGATATTATATATAATGTATCTCTAATGTTTCTGTTTGTTTTTCGCTTTGCAAAAATAGGCAAAATTGGGAGAACTACCAAGAAAATCGGTAATAATTATACATTTTAAGGATAAACTTTGCTCATTTCAGAGAAAAGATGTACCTTTGCACCGCTTTTTTGAGCACATCTATACAGAAAATGAATAAAAAATTCTCGTGTGATGGCGAATTAAGGCATAAATCACATTATTTATTAAACTTAATTTAGAGTAACACAATTATGAAAGAGATTAACGTTACAGGTCAGAAGCGT
>JAIJMN010000201.1:0-4225 GCA_022735715.1 Prevotella sp. | reverse complement strand
TTGCTGCATATCGCTTTTCCGTCAGTTGGATATTGTGATTTATAGTCTCTGCATTTTTGTTGCAGTTGGCTGTGACCGTATTATACATATTGGCAAGTTCTGTGAAAACTTAGACGAGCTTGTCAACATACTCCTCGTCATCATAAAGGCGATACTGCAAGGCAGTGCTGACAGCGTCAGATATAAGGCTTGCCACCATAGTCTCATCAATTTGCAGTGAGGAATCTGATTGCTCAGTAGCATTTTGATTTAGTTTCTCAGCTATCTTTTGTGGCAATGCTTGAATGTCAGCACGCAAACTGCAGAGGTTTGCTGCGATGATATCTTCTTTCATTATCTTCTACGTTTTGAAGGTTTATACTTTGTTTGTTGTTGAAGTTTCCACTTGTCTTTATCCTCATCTTTGTCACGCCAACCTTGACTGTTAGTAGGACTACCACCGCATTCCGTAGCCTGGACATGAGGCTGAAAGATCAATTCTTCCAATGCCTGACCGAAGAACACACATAAGTTGGAATAGCTGAGAGACGAGTCTAAACGGGAGCCAGCACTATGCGTTTCGTCTAAGGAGAATGACAATCCTACGACTTTATCTGTCAACTTATTGGATGTCGTCTGCATCCCTATATGCCGTTTGGATAGTTCTGCAATGAAACTTTCCCAGTTATTAGACGCTTGTCGTGCATCCAAAACTGCAGTTTTGAGTTGTGCTTTCTTCATTTGCTGCGGACGCAAGCGATTCAAGTTCTGTTCTTTGCTGTTCTTTCGAGCGATGTACAGACCATATTCCTCTGTCAAAGCTCTACAGATGCGAGCACTGCGATAACGCTCATTTCTATCAGAGAGAACATTTCCGTCATTGTCTACAATGTTATAAACAATGTGACAATGTGGATGCTTGGTGTCGTGATGGCGGGCTATGATAAACTGCGTATTGACGATTCCCATACGCTTCAACCATTCCTTTGCAATCTCTGCCATAAGAGCGTCACCCTCTTCATTGTCAGGAAAACGTTCTACGTCTCGCGGAGAAAACGAGAGTGCTATATGCTTTACTGGTTTCTTGCGATTGGGACGCATGGCAGCTTGAACATAAAAGCTGTCAGCAATAGTCTTGTTGTCCGTTATGCATACCCTTTCGTGAGCCAACAGATTGGCTCGCTTGGTTTGACTCTTGTCATTATGGGCATAGTTGACGAGGCCGCCAAAGTCTATCCTGTTCATTATCTTAGCTATCATGACGCATAGACTTTACTTGATTAATAATACTACTGATTGCAGCAATGATATGCAGGCATTGCTCCTTTACAGCATCAAAACCGTCAATGTGTATCTGGTGTGCAATCTGATTTACATTGTTTGCAATACCCGATAAATCACGAATCTGCTTTGCCAATTCAGGAGAAATCGTTTCTCTTATATGGTTGTCCATTGCTGTCTGATGGCAATACTCGCTGACGGACAATCCTGCTTTTGATGCCTTGGATAGAATGTAGATGAAATCATTCTCACAAAACATTATCCGCACCAACTTTGTGCGCTTCTGATAGTCAGCCAACTTGGGGCGACCTCCTTTGCTATCTTTTACTTTTGTCATTGTCTCATATTAAATAAAGGTATGATGTGTTGGTGATTTTTTAGAGTGGAAAGTACGTCATATCATCCATTGCAAACTGGCGCATGAGGAAGTTTGAACATTTCCGTTTCAAATGTCCTCACGGCTGTCAATACCATCATGATGCGATAAGCCATCAATCCCATACGGCGAACAATGCCTTGCATCCCATTACCCACTTCGTCACAACATTCATCGTTGGTACTCTCATAGTGTTTCAAAAACTGCATTTGTAAGTGTTCTGGAATATAGAACGTGTAGTTGCCAAAGTCCGATTTCAAAGTTTGGCTTAATGTGTCTCCTTCGGTTTCAAACAGAATCACGATGCCATCATTTTCCTTTGCAATACGTTTGAATGCACTTGCGCTGCTGTTGGCTGGCACAATGAGCGTCTTTATGGGAGGCTGTTCTGGCATTTGAGCATTTTCCGATTTCTGCCCCTTGGTATATTCCGCCATGTCTGCCTTATATTGCGCATCAAGAGTTTTCGTCAATTCATGGAGTTGCCGATTGATGGGTGTTATCAACTCCCGGCACAAGGTCAATGCCCCTTTGCCCATACCAGCCTCTGCCGTCACGAAAAGGTAAAGGTTAGGATAAACGACACGCTCATCAAAAACTCCACAGAAAATAGGGAAACATACAGAGAGTGTTGCAATGGATTCAATCAATATTGTTCCTCTATCATCTGAAGAAATGGCATTGTCAACAACTTCCTTCAAGAACACTGGCAATTGTTCATACACATCTTCAGGAAATGCAGGCAATTCACACTCGTCTTTTACCCATTTACCCGTTTCTCCATTTTGGATATTTGGATAAATGGATATTTGGCTACCTTTCAGAGAAACACCCACTTGCTCAGCCATGTAGAAGAATGTGGCTATGGTGATGCCTTGCCGTTTGCCTTGCAGACAATATGTATATTGCTTGTCAGCTTTCGCATATTTATAGTCGTGATGAAGTTTGCTGAGCCTATGAAAATATGTTCTACCGCATTCTCCACAACCATCAGCAATAGCAAAACCTAAGTTCACCCAATCATTATAAGATGGGGCAATGTCTATGTGCAGACTTTCAATTTCACAGACCATTCGGTTGAAGTATTCTTCCATATCGCTATATACGATGGATGAAGTCTGCTTTTCCGCATCGTTCGTCTTGCTTGGCAATGCTTCAGAATGGACATTCTCCCATTCTTGGGCGGAAAATATTTTCTTTGACATGTTCTTCGTATTTGGGATTAATAAAAACATCAGAATCATGAGGCAGAAAGCAGGAACGAGCAACATCGCTTCCTGACATATCCACCTTTGGATAACCTGCATGTGCAAGATAATTGGCTATTGCCCTAAAGAAACGTGAGTGTTCCATACCTTGCAAATCAATAGCAATTATCCATTTCAAGCCATCACCAGACGGACTGACAAACATAAGTTCGGTCTCAAAATACTCATCGGCAAGCAATCGTTGCTTCAAGTCTATGAGATCTGGTACATGGTCAAAGTCAATACACATCAAACCGGAGTGCATCAGCAAATCATCTTCTCTACGCTTTCTGAACAAACCAGAAAAGGTGCAATAGTCAAAATGCGTTGCTTTATAGCGCTTGGCTTCAGCCTTATTAGTGAGATTGCGCAAGGCAGCAGTCGGTAGCATGGCATAATGTCCAACGACATAACGATAGATGTCAATGATACCGACTGCTCGCAATGGTTCAGTATTTAGGATAGGCTTGCGGAAGAACGAGAACTGATAGCTATCTGTTATCTCCATACCACACCCTTGCCTTTTTTTGAGTTGATGAATTCCTCAGCCTCACGCATCAAATCATTCTCCGACTTGCACGACTTACTCTTCAACCACTCGTCTATTTCTGATTGCAGAAAAGCCAAAGCCTTGTTTATCTTATGTACAGGTATCTGTTTGGCAGAAACCCATCCATAGACAGTCTGCTTGGCTGGATGTGAAGGCAGATAAGCGCAAAGCTCATCCATATCCATCCATTTTGGCTTGTTGTTCTCTTGCTTAGTTTGCAAGACATTCACAGTTCTCTTCAGTTCTTCAACTGATTTGATAAGGTAGGACAATGCTCCCGGCATCTCCTCCAACGATTTTACTTCTATTTCCATGATTAGAATCTTTTTGAATTGTGCCGCAAAGATATCCGGTTGTTTATTGGTGCAAAACAAGTGGAACAGCCCCACACAATTAGCACCTGTCATAGCCCTTGGTTTGCCCTAATGTTTTAGATTTTGTTAAGATAGATGCTTTCATTTGGTTATGTATAAATCATTATCTGAGCAAGAATTTCACTCAGGAATACATGGGAATAGTTCAGCAATAAGAAAACGGTTGTTTAGGAATGAAAAATCCCCTCATCTGTATGGTAACAAATGAGGGGAATGCGGTGGTAAAAGAATAAACGATGAGTATAACTCATTGACTATCAAAGGTGGCAATCGCCACCAAGCGTAAAACCTATATTATTGGTTGCTGACTCTGCAAATTGTCAATGTGTATAGTGTTGGCAGCCTTTTCCTTTGCTGAGTCAACGATGTGGGAGTATATTTGGGTGGTCTTGACATTGGTATGTCCAAGCATCGACTT
>JAIJMN010000200.1:0-4266 GCA_022735715.1 Prevotella sp. | reverse complement strand
TAGTTACCTTTTGCGGAGATATTCATTTTTGTTTTATAGAGGAAAGATACAAAATACTATGAAACTAAAAAAACTCCCCAGTATTTTTCCACTGAGCCGTTTTTAGTTTTTAGAAAATGCTGTACGAATGTATCTATACGAAAAAAAGGTGCGCCATGTAAATGACACACCTTTATGTTCGTAGTGGGTGGTGATGGATTCGAACCACCGAAGGCATTGCCAGCAGATTTACAGTCTGCCCCATTTGACCACTCTGGTAACCACCCTTGCTTCTTAAAAGCGAGTGCAAAGGTATGAAATAAAATGGATATTACCGCACATTTTATTAAAAAAATGCATTAAAAATAGCATCTTTGGTTATTTTGAGCTATCTTTGCAACAAAATAAACAGCATTTTTCATAAACAAATCACATAAAACCTAAGTTCACATGAATAAGAATCTTATTTTTTGTGTTGCAGCAATGCTTGGCTTGATAGCATGGCAGGGAGCCAATGCACAGTCAAAGTCACGCAAGGCGGCACGAAAAGCAACGGTAGTGAAGGCTTACACCGTGCAGGCGACTGGCCCTTCAGCAGCGTGGGTCGAGGACGAAACCAAGTTTGAAGACCGCAAAGAGAAGGCTCATGCTACCTTTATGCCTTACTCGTCGACATCAGAAATGATGAAGGACGAGTATTTCCGATTCCCATGGCTCACTCCCGACCATGCCGACTGGCTGTCGCTCAACGGACAGTGGAAATTCCACTACACAGCCGACTGGAAGTCGCAGGGTGTGCCCGAGGAGCAGAACTTCTATGGCGACAAGGCTGACGTGAGCGGCTGGGACAACATCGCAGTGCCTCTCAATTGGGAAATGGCTGGCTACGATGTGCCTGTATATAATAATGTGGGATATCCATTCAAGAACGAACCTCCCCACATTACCGCTTTCGACGACAATTTCGACAAGAACCCCGTTGGTTCTTATCGCCGCACATTCACCCTGCCCAAGGGTTGGGAGAGCGGCAAGCGCGTGTTCCTCCACTTCGACGGAGCGTGCAGCGCAATAATGGTATGGGTGAACGGACGCTATGCCGGCTACTCACAGGGAGCCAACACCGATGCCGAGTTTGACGTTACGTCATTGGTACGCGGCGGCGAGAACAACGTTTCGGTACGCGTTTACCGCTGGTCGGACGGCTCATATCTTGAGGGTCAGGACATGTGGCACCTCGCAGGCATTCATCGCGACGTGTATCTCGTGGCTACTCCTAAGGCATTCATAGGCGACCATTACATCACATCTCACCTCAACGACGGCTACACTTCGGGCTCTATGAACGTGGAGCTGACTCTCAACAACGCCCAGCATCAAAAGGGCAAGAAGACTGTCGAGGTGGAACTGCTCGACCAGAACGGTGTGCGTGTGGCAAGCCAGAGCGCTGCCTTGGCATTTACTGCAGCCGATGTTGAGAAGAAAGTGGACGTCAAGTTCGATAACCTCAGCAACTTGAAGCCGTGGTCGGCCGAACATCCTAACCTCTATACCGTCATTGTACGCCAGAAGACCGACAACGGTCAGGAGGAGATGGTGTTCTCTACACTCTACGGATTCCGCTCGGTTGAGCAGCGTGGAAATCTTATCTACGTCAACGGCAAGCGCGAATACTTCAAGGGAGTGAACACTCAGGACATCCACCCGTTGCTCGGCCACGCCATCGACGTGCCCACAATGCTCAAGGACGTAACGCTTATGAAGCTCGCCAACGTCAATACCGTGCGCACAAGCCACTATCCGCGCCAGCCTAAGATGTATGCAATGTTCGACTACTACGGTCTGTACTGCATGAACGAGGCCGACGTTGAGTGCCATAACAACCACTCCCTCTCTGACAACCCTACATGGCAGGCCGCTTATGTAGACCGTACACGACGCATGGTGCTGCGCGACCGCAACCATCCGAGCGTTGTATTCTGGTCGCTCGGCAACGAGTCGGGAGGCGGACAGAACTTCCAGGCCACCTACGATGAGGTGAAGCGACTCCTCCCTGGACGCGATGCATGGGTGCATTACGAGGGTTACAAGCACGGCGAGAAGTATTCCGACTTCGGTTCGGACATGTATCCCGTCATCAACAGCGTTATAAAGTACCGCGACGGACTCAACGGCAAGCCTTACTTCATTTGCGAATACGCGCACGCTATGGGTCAGGCTGTAGGCAATCTGCAGGAATATTGGGACATTATAGAAGGTTCTAACGGCATCACCGGAGGCTGTATATGGGACTGGGTGGACCAGGGTATATACGACACACGCCGCATCAAGGCGCATCAGCCGCTCGTTGACCCGCAGACCGGACTCCATTACTACACCTCAGGTTACGACTATACCAAGATGAATCATGGACATCTGGGCTTCCAGGGCGACTTTATGTCTAACGGAATCATCACTCCTGGACGTGAATGGACTGCAAAGCTTACGGAGGTGAAGTACGTCTACCGCTACGTCAACTTCGAGAGCCTTAAGGATCACGACCTTGTGCTCCGCAACAAGTACAACTTCACCGACCTTGCCGACCTGCTCTATCTCTCGTACGAGGTGCTGAAGGACGGTCGTTCGGTAGAGCATGGCGACCTGCAGTTGCCCAACTGCGCTCCGGGCGAAATCTGCCACGTAAGCATTCCTTATGCTACAGAGGTGAAGAACGACGGCGAATACATCATCACATTCAGCCTTCGCATGAAGAACGATTGCTCATGGACGAAGCGCGGATATGCTGTAGTAGAGCAGCAGTTCAAGCTCAACGCCGACGCCAAGGCACGCTGCGTATCCGTAGCCGACCCGACTTTCATCCAGCAGCAGCACCGTCCGTTGCCAGTCATTGCCGAGAGGGGCAAACTGAAGGTCAAGGGCAACAGCGTAACGGGCGAACATTTCAAGATAAGCTTTGCCGATGACGGCTCAATAGCCGAATGGCAGTACTACGGCAAGAGCCTCGTTGAGCCTGGCAAGGGCCCCGACTTCAACGGATTCCGCCGCATCGCCAACGACAACATCTCGCTTGGAGCCCCAGGCGGAGTTGCCGAGAACGACAACAAGGAGGAAGGCGCACTCACAGGCAGCAAGACTCTCGTAAGCGCTCCAAAACGTGTGGGCAAGAATGTGGTTGCACAGACGTCGGTAAGCAATGGCAAGGACACTCACAACATACAGTATACCATATATCCCGACGGACGTGTTGACATGCGCATAGCATTCAACAACTCGAGTGTCGACACACGTCGTGTAGGCGTGACTATGCAGTTTGCGCCGGGACTGGAACAGGTGGAGTATTACGCCAAGGGGCCGTGGTCGAACTATATCGACCGCCAGCGTGGCTCATTGTTAGGCCGTTATACCACTACCGTAGCCGGAATGTTTGAGGAGCAGAGCGCACCGCAGACCATGGGCGACCGCCAGGGACTGCGCGACCTTACTCTCTCGGGCAACGGTTTGCAGCTCAACGTGCAGACAGAGGGTCAGGTTGCATTCTCACTCTCGCACATAGATGACCAGCAGTTCAACTACGATGTGTTCTATGGAGGCAAGCATCCTTACGATCTCACCTCAAGTCCTCAGGTATTCGCCCACTTCGACTACTGGCAGCGTGGCATTGGCAACCGCTCATGTGGCGGTGATTCATGCCTACCGCAGTATCAGACACCTACAGGCGAGCATGTAGTGACATTGCGCTTTACTCCTTCGGTGAAGTAAAACGAGCATTAGAAACATACATCAGCAGCAATGCTGAACTTGACAGGAGGCTATGGCAGTAATGTCATAGTCTCCTGCTGTTTTTACAAAGAGATTCGGTGAAAAAACTAAAGAAATTCGGCTGAAAAACTAAATAAATTCAGCGGAAAAATAAAAGGACTCCTTTTGGATTGCAAAAGGGCTCCTTTTGGAAGGTAAAAGGACTCCTTTTGAAGAGTAAAAGGATTCGTTTTGGAAGGCAAAAGGACTCCTTTTGGAAAACATAAATTTTTCACTTGAAAAGCTATCGGATTTCTCCCTCTTTTCACTTTTCTCTTTTCACTTTGATTTTTCCCTTTTCACTTTTCACTTGAAAAACGAGTGTGGTTCATCCACTCTGCAAGCGTAACAATATGACTCAGGTAAACAAAAACGAAAAGGCGGCAAAACGCAAGCACCTGGTGCTGCGATTTGCCGCCTTGATATTTCTGTAGTAAATCCTTACTCGCCGAGGCTGATAGCCTCCTGAGGACATACGCTTGCGCATGTGCC
>JAIJMN010000013.1:0-24468 GCA_022735715.1 Prevotella sp. | reverse complement strand
TTGTATAAGGTGTTCTCAGAGAACTTCCCTATCACCGACACACGTAACAATTTCGTTCTTGAGTTCTTGGATTACTATATCGACCCACCGCGTTACTCAATTGACGAGTGCCTTGAGCGTGGTCTGACTTATAGCGTACCCTTGAAGGCTAAGATGAAACTCTACTGTACGGATCCCGATCATGAAGACTTCGGCACATTCATACAGGACGTATTCCTTGGCACAATCCCTTACATGACTTCTAATGGCACCTTCGTAATCAATGGTGCCGAGCGTGTTGTAGTTTCACAGTTGCACCGTTCACCGGGCGTATTCTTCGGCCAGGGCGTTCATGCCAACGGTACTGTGCTCTACTCTGCACGTATCATCCCGTTCAAGGGTTCATGGATTGAGTTTGCTACTGACATCAATAATGTTATGTATGCTTACATTGACCGTAAGAAGAAGTTGCCCGTAACAACTCTTCTGCGTGCCATGGGCTACGAGCAGGACAAGGATATCCTTCAGATATTCGATCTTGCTGAGGAGATGAAGGTCAACAAGAAGAATATGAAGGCTGCTATCGGCCGCAAACTTGCTGCACGTGTGCTCAAGTCTTGGAACGAGGACTTCGTTGACGAGGATACCGGCGAGGTTGTATCTATCGAACGCAACGAGGTCATCATGGAGCGTGAGACTGAACTTACTGAGGACAACATTGAGGATATCCTCGAGTCGGGTGCTCAGTCAATCCTCTTGCACAAGGATGCCGAGGCTGCCAACAAGTATGCTATCATCTTCAATACACTTGCCAAAGACCCGTCAAACTCTGAGAAGGAGGCTGTGCTCTATATCTACCGCCAGCTCCGTAATGCCGATCCCGCTGATGACGCATCAGCTCGCGAGGTGTTCCAGAACCTTTTCTTCTCTGACAAGCGTTACGACTTGGGCGAGGTAGGCCGCTACCGTATCAACAAGAAGCTCGGTCTTGACACCGACTCTGAGGTACGCGTATTGACCAAGGATGATATCATCGAGATTATCAAGTATCTTATCCAGCTGGTTAACTCTAACGCTACTGTCGACGATATCGACCACCTTTCAAACCGTCGTGTTCGTACCGTAGGTGAGCAGTTGAGCAACCAGTTCTCTATAGGTTTGGCTCGTATGAGCCGCACAATTCGTGAGCGTATGAACGTACGCGACAACGAGGTGTTCCAGCCTACCGATCTTATCAACGCCAAGACAATCTCAAGCGTTGTAAGTTCGTTCTTCGGAACCAACCCTCTGTCGCAGTTCATGGACCAGACCAACCCGCTTGCCGAGGTAACTCACAAGCGTCGTCTTTCAGCTCTTGGTCCTGGCGGTCTGTCGCGTGAGCGTGCAGGCTTCGAGGTTCGTGACGTTCACTATACACACTACGGTCGTCTGTGTCCTATCGAGAGTCCTGAGGGTCCGAACATCGGTCTTATCTCTTCTCTCTGTGTGTATGCTACAATCAACGAGCTCGGCTTCATCGCAACTCCTTACCGTAAGGTTGAGGATTCAATCGTCGACCTCGACAACAAGGATGTTGTTTATCTTACAGCCGAGGAAGAGGAAGGTCACATCATCGGTCAGGGTAACGCGCCGCTTCGCGAGGACGGTTCGTTCATCCGCGACAACGTTAAGTGCCGTCAGAACGCTGAGTTCCCGGTAGTACCTCCTTCTGATGTTGACCTCATGGACGTATCTCCGCAGCAGATTGCTTCAGTTTCTGCAGGTCTAATCCCGTTCTTGGAGCATGACGACGGTCACCGTGCGCTCATGGGATGTAACATGATGCGCCAGGCAGTTCCATTGCTTCACAACGACGCTCCTATCGTAGGTACAGGTCTGGAGAAGCAGGTTTGTGAGGATTCACGTACTATGATTACTGCCGAAGGCGAAGGTGTTATTGAATATGTAGACGCTACTACAATACGTATTCTCTACGATCGTACTGACGACGAGGAGTTCGTAAGCTTCGAACCGGCTCTTAAGGAGTATCGTATTCCTAAGTTCCGCCGCACCAACCAGAACATGACCATCGACTTGCGTCCTATCTGCAATAAGGGACAGCGTGTTAAGGCTGGTGACATCCTTACCGAAGGCTACGCTACAGAGAATGGTGAGTTGGCACTCGGCCGCAACCTTCTCGTTGCTTACATGCCTTGGAAGGGTTACAACTACGAGGATGCTATCGTGCTTTCAGAGCGTATGGTTCGTGACGACGTGCTCACATCTGTTCACGTTGACGAGTACTCGCTCGATGTTCGTGAAACAAAGCGCGGTATGGAGGAGTTCACAAGCGACATCCCCAACGTTTCTGAGGAAGCTACAAAGGACCTCGACGACAACGGTATTGTTCGCGTTGGTGCTCGTATCGAGCCGGGCGACATCCTTATCGGTAAGATTTCGCCTAAGGGCGAGAGCGACCCGTCACCGGAGGAGAAGCTTCTCCGCGCAATTTTCGGCGACAAGGCAGGTGACGTTAAGGATTCTTCATTGAAGGCAAATCCGTCGTTGAGTGGTGTTGTTATTGACAAGAAGCTTTTCGCACGTGCCGTTAAGACTCGTGAATCGAAGAAGCAGGACAAGATAACACTTGCCAAGATTGACGAGGAGTACGAGGCAAAGAACGACGACTTGAAGGATATCCTCGTCGACAAGCTCCTTACTCTCACCGAGGGCAAGGCTTCAATGGGCATTAAGGATTACTCTGGTGCAGAAATCATTACTAAGGGTACCAAGTTCACAACGACAATGCTCAAGAACCTCGAGTACGACGGAATTCAGTCTAACGATTGGACCGACGACGAGCACGCCAACAAGCTCATCTCGAAGCTCATTATGAACTACATCCGCAAGTATAAGTTGCTCGATGCAGAACTCAAGCGCAAGAAGTTTGCCATCACTATCGGTGACGAGCTGCCTTCAGGCATTCTGCAGATGGCAAAGGTATACGTTGCCAAGAAGCGTAAGATTGGTGTGGGTGACAAACTCGCCGGTCGTCACGGTAACAAGGGTATCGTTTCGAAGATCGTACGTATGGAGGATATGCCGTTCCTCGAGGACGGTCGTCCTGTCGACTTGGTATTGAACCCGCTGGGTGTGCCTTCACGTATGAACCTTGGACAGATATTCGAGGCTATTCTCGGAGCTGCCGGACGCAAGCTCGGCGTTAAGTTCGCTACTCCTATCTTCGACGGTGCTCACCTTGAGGACCTCTCTGAGTGGACTGACAAGGCAGGTTTGCCACACCTCTGCTCTACACATCTCTACGATGGTGAGACAGGTGAGCGCTTCGACCAGCCAGCTACAGTAGGTGTAACATACTTCTTGAAACTCGGTCACATGGTTGAGGACAAGATGCACGCCCGTTCAATCGGTCCGTACTCGCTCATCACTCAGCAGCCGCTTGGTGGTAAGGCGCAGTTCGGTGGTCAGCGTTTCGGAGAGATGGAGGTTTGGGCTATCGAGGCATTCGGTGCCAGCCACGTACTTCAGGAGATTCTGACAATCAAGTCGGACGACACCGTTGGCCGTTCAAAGGCTTACGAGGCTATCGTCAAGGGCGACCCGATGCCAACACCGGGCATACCAGAATCGCTCAACGTGCTTCTGCATGAGCTCCGCGGTCTTGGTCTCAGCATCAAACTCGATTAATCCCGACATCCCAAAACTATAGAAATATATGGCTTTCAAGAAAGATATAAAAGTTAAGAATAATTTCACGAAGATTACCATCGGACTTGCCTCTCCCGAGGAAATCCTGGAAAATTCGTATGGCGAGGTGACAAAGCCTGAGACCATCAACTACCGTACTTACAAGCCAGAGCGCGACGGCTTGTTCTGCGAGCGCATCTTCGGTCCGACACGCGATTACGAGTGCGCCTGCGGTAAGTACAAGCGTATCCGTTACAAGGGTATCGTCTGCGACCGATGCGGTGTTGAGGTTACTGAGAAGAAGGTACGTCGTGAGCGCAGCGGACACATCGAACTGGTAGTGCCCGTTGCCCACATCTGGTACTTCCGTTCTTTGCCTAACAAGATAGGCTACCTCCTCGGAATGCCTACCAAGAAGCTCGACCAGGTTATTTACTACGAGAAGTATGTAGTAATCCAGCCGGGTATCCTTGAGGGACGTACCGATTCAGAGGGTGAGGAACTTAACGGTTCACACAAGATGAACCTCCTCTCTGAAGACGAGTATATGGACATCCTCGACAACAAGGTATCGCCCAACAACGACGACCTTGACGACAGCGATCCCAACAAGTTCATCGCCAAGATGGGTGCAGAGGCTGTGTACGACCTTCTTGCAGGTCTCGACCTCGACTCGCTTTCTTACGAGCTTCGCGACCGTGCCAACAACGACTCTTCGCAGCAGCGTAAGACTGAGGCTTTGAAGCGCCTTCAGGTAGTAGAGGCTTTCCGTGGCTCTAAGGACGTTAACCGTCCTGAGTGGATGATCATGAAGATTATCCCTGTCACACCGCCTGAACTCCGTCCGCTCGTACCGCTGGACGGTGGCCGTTTCGCAACTTCCGACCTCAACGACCTCTATCGTCGTGTCATCATACGTAACAACCGCTTGAAGCGACTTGTTGAAATCAAGGCTCCTGAGGTAATCCTCCGCAACGAGAAGCGTATGCTCCAGGAGGCTGTCGACAGCCTCTTTGACAACTCACGCAAGTCGAGCGCCGTCAAGAGCGATGCCAACCGTCCGTTGAAGTCACTCTCCGACTCATTGAAGGGTAAGCAGGGACGTTTCCGTCAGAACCTCCTCGGTAAGCGTGTTGACTACTCAGCACGTTCGGTTATCGTCGTTGGTCCGGAGTTGAAGATGGGCGAGTGCGGTCTGCCTAAGCTTATGGCAGCCGAGCTTTACAAGCCGTTCATCATCCGCAAGCTCATCGAGCGCGGCATCGTGAAGACCGTTAAGAGCGCCAAGAAGATAGTTGACCGTCGCGAGCCGGTTATCTGGGACATCCTCGAGAACGTAATGAAGGGCCATCCGGTTATGCTCAACCGTGCTCCGACACTTCACCGTCTCGGTATCCAGGCATTCCAGCCTAAGCTCATCGAGGGCAAGGCTATCCAGCTCCACCCGTTGGCATGTACAGCGTTCAACGCCGACTTCGACGGTGACCAGATGGCTGTTCACCTCCCGTTGAGCAATGAGGCAGTACTCGAGGCACAGATCTTGATGCTCCAGAGTCACAATATCCTCAACCCAGCGAATGGTGCTCCTATCACAGTACCGTCGCAGGATATGGTGCTCGGACTCTATTATATCACCAAGATACGTCCGGGTGCAAAGGGCGAGGGCCTTACCTTCTACGGTGACGAGGAAGCTCTCATCGCAAACAACGAGGGCAAGTGCGACCTCCACGCTCAGATTAAGGTTATCGTAGACGATGTTGTCGACGGCAAGATGCAGAAGCGTATGATCGAGACATCTGTAGGACGTGTCATCGTCAACCAGATTATCCCGAAGGAAGTAGGCTTCTTCAACGACGTCATTTCAAAGAAGACCCTGCGCGGACTCATCTCTGACGTTATCAAGGCAGTAGGTATGGCACGTGCATGTGAGTTCCTTGACGGTATCAAGAACCTCGGTTATCGCATGGCATACGTTGCCGGTCTTTCGTTCAACCTTGACGACATCATCATTCCGCCAGAAAAGAAGGAGATCGTGGAGCGCGGTCATGAAGAAATCCGCAACATCCAGGACAACTATAATATGGGCTTCATCACTGAGAACGAGCGTTACAACCAGGTTATCGATACCTGGACCCACGTCAACAACGACCTCGCAAGCATCCTTATGAAGGAAATGACCGAGGCAGACCAGGGATTCAACGCCGTATTCATGATGCTCGACTCTGGAGCCCGTGGTTCTAAGGACCAGATTAAGCAGCTTTCTGGTATGCGTGGTCTTATGGCCAAGCCTATGAAAGCAGGTGCTGAGGGACATCAGATTATCGAGAACCCGATTATCTCTAACTTCAAGGAGGGTATGTCGGTGCTCGAGTACTTCATCGCTTCGCACGGTGCCCGTAAGGGTCTTGCCGATACCGCTATGAAGACAGCCGATGCCGGTTACCTTACACGTCGTCTTGTAGACGTATCGCACGACGTAATCATCTCTGAGGAGGACTGTGGTACGCTGCGCGGACTTGTTTGCACAGCACTCAAGAACGGCGACGAGATCATCTCATCACTCTCTGAGCGCATCCTCGGCCGTGTATCAGTACACGACGTTATACATCCTTCTACAGGCGAGGTGCTCGTACATGCCGGTGAGGAAATCACCGACTCGGTTGCCAAGGCAATCGAGAACTCTCCTATCGAGAGTGTCGAGATTCGTTCGGTACTCACCTGTGAAAGCAAGAAGGGAGTCTGCATGAAGTGTTACGGCCGCAACCTTGCCACACAGCGCATGGTACAGCTCGGCGAGGCAGTGGGCGTTATTGCAGCCCAGGCTATTGGTGAGCCGGGTACACAGCTTACACTTCGTACGTTCCACGCAGGTGGTGTGGCTGGTAACGCAGCCGCAAATGCATCTATCGTTGCGAAGAACGACTGCAAGATCCACTTCGAGGACCTTCGTGTCGTTCCGTTCGTAGAGAACAACGGAGAGAAGGACATCAACTGCCAGATGGTAGTAAGCCGTCTGTCAGAGCTTCAGTTCATCGATCCGAACACAGATATCACACTCTCGACTGTGAATGTGCCTTACGGTTCTTCACTCTACTTCAAGGAGGGCGACCTCGTGAAGAAGGGCGATCTCATCGCCAAGTGGGACCCGTTCAACGCTGTCATCGTTACAGAATATGCAGGTACGCTGCGCTTCAACGACGTCATCGAGGGCATCACATTCCGTGCCGAGACCGACGAAGCAACAGGTCTTACCGAGAAGATCATCACCGACTCAAAGGACAAGTCGAAGGTTCCTACCTGCGACGTGCTCGACAAGAACGGCGAAATCATCGGTACCTACAACTTCCCGGTGGGTGGTCACGTAGTATGCGAGGACGGTCAGACCGTCAAGACCGGTACTACACTCGTCAAGATTCCACGTGCTGCAGGTTCAGCAGGCGACATCACCGGTGGTCTTCCACGTGTTACCGAGCTGTTCGAGGCCCGCAATCCGTCTAACCCTGCAGTCGTTTCAGAAATTGACGGTGAGGTTACAATGGGCAAAGTTAAGCGTGGCAACCGTGAGATCATCGTCACATCGAAGACTGGCGACCAGCGCAAGTACCTTGTATCTCTGTCTAAGCAGATTCTCGTTCAGGAGCACGACGCTGTGCGTGCAGGCACTCCGCTCTCTGACGGCATCATCACTCCGGGCGATATCCTCGCCATCAAGGGCCCCACAGCCGTACAGGAGTATATCGTAAATGAGGTTCAGGATGTTTACCGTCTGCAGGGTGTGAAGATCAACGACAAGCACTTCGAGATCATCGTACGCCAGATGATGCGCAAGGTTCAGATTGACGAGCCGGGCGATACAACATTCCTCGAGCAGGAAATGGTAGACAAGCTCGACTTCGCTGAGGAGAACGACCGCATCTGGGGCAAGAAGTATGTAGTTGACGCAGGCGACTCTGACGTGCTCAAGGTTGGACAGATTGTTTCTGCCCGCAAGCTGCGCGACGAGAACTCAAGCCTCAAGCGCCGCGACCTTCGTCTCGTTCAGGTGCGCGACACCGTTCCTGCTACATCTACACAGATACTCCAGGGTATCACACGTGCAGCACTCCAGACCAAGAGCTTCATCTCGGCTGCTTCGTTCCAGGAGACAACCAAGGTGCTCAACGAGGCTGCTATCCGTGGTAAGGTAGACTATCTAGAGGGCATGAAGGAGAACGTTATCTCTGGTCACCTCATCCCGGCAGGTACAGGTCTTCGTCAGTGGGACAAGATAGTTGTAGGTTCTAAGGAGGATTACGACCGCATGCAGGCCAACCGCCGCAATGTGACCGACTACTCTAAGGACGCCAACAAGTCAGAAGAATAAAAATCAATGATATGCAGAAACGCTGCAAGCAGACTCGCAAGGGTTATGCTTGCAGCGTTTTTTTGTGGCGTATGGGCTGGGTTTTGTGAAGTTTGATGTTGTTGCACCATTCTCTAACTTAACACTTAACATTTAACACTTAACAATCATAATTCTCTCACTCAACATTCAACACTCAAAAAAAAGACCCCTTTTACCCTCCAAAACTAGTCCTTTTTGCCCTCCAAAACTAGTCCTTTTACAACGCAAAAGGACCCCTTTCTAATTGCGAAAGGAGTCCTTTTGGAATTTACATGCGTCGTGTCGACATCATGAGGACGGCGTAGAGTAGGGTGCCTGTGGCTAGTCCAGCCAG
Organism: Prevotella sp.; assembly: GCA_022735715.1. Taxonomy (GTDB): domain Bacteria; phylum Bacteroidota; class Bacteroidia; order Bacteroidales; family Bacteroidaceae; genus Prevotella. Next base: position 16,084 of record JAIJMN010000013.1, on the reverse strand, counting down.
CGCATCCACTACGTAGTGTGCCTGGATGTACACCGTCGACATGCACAGCAGCACGTAGAAGGGCAGCAGACAGAACACCAGACGGCGCTGACGGGTATGGCACGCCAGCAGCATACACACAGTAGAGATGCCGACGTGCGACGACGGGAATGCCGCCGTTGGCCGTTCGCCAGCCGCCTTGGCATTCTCCACCAGTCCGTAGAAGAATCCGTCGGTGTAGCCCGGAGTGGCAAGACACTCCTGATGGGTGTTGAAGTAGGTGCCGAGCTGCGGGAATATGCCTGATGCGATGTTGTCCACGCCCACCGCTTTATAATAGAATGTGGGTCCGACGACGGGCACGAATATGAATATGATGTAGTAGATGAAGAACGAAGCCATAACTACGAATGCGGCACGCTGGAACTCGTTGTAGCGTCGGGCGAAATAGAACAGCACCACCAGTGCAATCATCGGGTAGTAGCTGGCGTAGCCCATGCTCATCAGTTCGCTTATGACGGGCCACGAGAATTTCTCGGCGAAGTAGAGCGCAGGCTGACATCCGAACATCGACTGTTCCCACGAGCAGAACACATGGTCGAGATTGTTGAACATGCGGTTAAGTTCGTAGGTGTCGGGATACCACCATGCCAGCAGCGACATTTGCGCCACGACACGTGTCAGTTGCGTCAGTCGGCACGGTATGAGTCTGTACACCAGCCACAGTGCGCACGTCATAGCCACCACGCGCACACGTCCCCATATCATGGAGTCGGGGTTTTGCAGGTTAGTATAAGTGAACAGAGCTACCAGCAGCGTCAGTAGCGTGTAGCCCAGAACGAGCCATTCCAGAGCCAGCAGTCCGCGTTTGGGTTTCGGCTCAATAGCGAAGAGTTGTTTTATGAAGTTCATTTATGTTGTTGTTTCGTTTTTTACAGCCATCCGTTCTCCTTATACCATTCCACTGCCAAACGCACGCCGTCCGCCAGTTTGTAGTGCGGATGATAGCCCAGCTCGTCCACCGTCGGCTCAATGTCGCATCGCCAGTTGCGTTGGCGCAGAATGTTGTACTTGTCGTTGTTGAGCGCCGTAGGCTTGTGCGTAATGTGGCTGATGCGCTCGCCGATGTAGGTCACGGCACGCAGCATCCATATCGGAGCCACGATGCGCAGCATCCACTTCACGCCCATTTCCTTCTTGAGCAGTCGCGAGAAGTCGGCCGACTGATAGACCTCGCCGTCTGTAAGGAAATATTTGCGTCCGCTCATGCCACGGTCCAATGCCAGGAACACCGCCTGAACCACGTCGAGCACATACACGAACGTGATGTCCTGACGGCGGAATCCCGCACCGAAGTCAATGTGGCGCTTAACGCTCTCCGCCATGAGGAAATAGTCCTTCTCGCGCGGTCCGTACACGCCCGTCGGGCGCAGTATGATGTAAGGGAAATCGTTGCCAATAGAGTCGAGATAGCGCTCCGCCTCAAGCTTGCTGCGTCCGTAGGCAGTGTTAGGACGCGGACAGTCGTTCTCCGTAATGTCCTGATAGGGCTGTCGCTCGTGTATGTCGCCATACACGCTGAGCGAACTAAGGAATACAAAACGCTTGAGCGGCATCTGCAGTTCGATGAGAGTGTCCACCAGATTGCGCGTTCCGTCGGTGTTCATACGTCGGAAGTCGGCATTGTCCAGACACTTTGTCACGCCCGCAGCGTGCACCACATAGTCGAACGTGTTGCCGTCGAGCTGTCGCTTGAGCGCGTCTTTCGACGCAAAGTCAAGCTCAATGAAGTTGATGCGGCTGTCGGTGAGGTATCGGCGCGATGTGGTCTTGCGCACTGCCGCCCATACCTTCATGCCACGGCGCAGGGCTTCTTCTACAATAAAACTGCCAATGAAACCGCTGGCACCGGTTATAAGAATCTTGTTAGTCATTATGAATGATGATGCATAATTCGAGTTGCAAAGGTAGTGCAAAATATTGGCAATATGACAAATTTGAATGAATTTATTGTTAATGTGGCGATTACGGCCATTTTTTTGTATTTTTGCAATTGCTTAATTAATAACCAATAATATATGCGCGTATTAATTGTCAACACTAGCGAAAAGACGGGTGGTGCCGCAGTAGCAGCCAACCGCCTTATGGAGGCACTCAACAACAACGGTGTCAAGGCAAAGATGCTCGTAGCCAAGAAGGAGACCGACCAGATTACCGTGGTGCAGCTGCCATACGGCCGACTCACCCGGCTCCACTTTCTGTGGGAACGTCTCACCATATTCTTCCACCTGCATCTGCAGCGCCGACATCTCTTCGAAATAGATATAGCCAACTCCGGAACAGACATAACCCGCCTGCCCGAGTTCAAGGAGGCCGACGTGATACACCTCAATTGGATAAACCAGGGAATGCTCTCGCTCCGCTCCATCCGCAAGATACTGCGCAGCGGCAAGCCTGTAGTATGGACCATGCACGATCTTTGGCCCGCCACGGGCATATGCCATTACGCCCGCACCTGCAGCGCATTCCGCACGGGATGCCACAACTGCCAGCTGCTGCCCGCAGGCGGTTCGGCCGACGACCTCTCGCGCCGTGTCTGGACGCGCAAGAAGCGACTCTATCACAACTCCAACATCCATTTTGTCACGTGCAGCCGATGGCTTGAGGAGCAGGCAAAGCAGAGCGCTCTCTTCGTAGGGCAGCGCGTGACATCCGTGCCCAACACCATCGACACCCGCATGTTCTGCCCCGGCGACCGTAAGGCTGCACGCCTTAACGTCGGACTGCCTGCCGAGGGTCGCATCATACTCTTCGTCTCGCAGAAAGTCACTGACGAACGCAAGGGCATGGAATACTTCATCGACGCCATCGACCGCCTCGTGAAGCAGCATCCCGAACTCAAGGACAACACGTCGGTGGCTGTGCTCGGCGGCAACGCCCAACTGGTTTGTGACCGCTTGGCATTGAATGCATATCCGCTCGGCTACGTCAGCGACGAGCGCCATATAGTCGACATATACCGTTCGGCAGACATGTACGTGCTGCCGTCGCTCGAAGACAATCTGCCCAACACCATCATGGAGGCAATGGCGTGTGGAGTGCCGTGCGTAGGATTCCGTGTGGGTGGCATACCCGAGATGATAGAGCATCGCCGCACGGGCTACGTAGCCAACTTCAAGGACAGCGCCGACCTCGCCACCGGCATGAACTGGGTGCTGCAGGAGTCTGACGCAGCCCAGCTTGGAGCCGCATGCGTCAGCAAGGTGGCCCGATGCTACTCCGGACAGAGTGTGGCAATGCGCTATATCGAGGTGTACAACGAGCTGATAGCCCTCAAGCGCTACATCGTTTAATAACAGTCAACCAACAAGAACAATGATAAAATTCTCAGTCATAACATGCACCTATAATGCGTCGGCGGTGCTCGCCCGCACGCTCGACAGCGTTCTCAGCCAGTCGTGGACGCAGATAGAGCACATCATCATCGACGGTGCATCCAAGGATAACACCCTGGCTATGGCACAGGACTATAGCCGCAATAATCAGGAGGAGGAGACCGAGCACGAAGTGGTCATCATCTCTGAACCCGACCGTGGTCTGTACGACGCTATGAACAAGGGTCTGGCACGTGCCACAGGCGACTATATAGTTTATCTCAATGCCGGCGACGTGTTCCCTTCAGACCAGACACTCGAGCAGATATCCATCGAGGTGAACAACCGTTCGGACGGCAAGCTGCCCGCCGTGCTCTATGGCGACACCAATATAGTTGACGATGAGGGCAGACTGTTGCATACCCGTCGCCTCGTTCCGCCCGAAAACCTCACGTGGCGTTCGTTCCGTCATGGCATGCTCGTGTGCCATCAGGCATTCTATGCACGTACCGACCTCGCCCAGGCCGAACCTTACGACCTGCGCTACCGCTTCTCTGCCGATGTCGACTGGTGCATACGCATCATGAAGCGTGCCGAGCGCGAGCATCTGGCATTGCTGCGTCTGCCGCAGGTGGTGGTCAACTATCTCGACGGAGGCATGACCAACAAGAACCATCGAGCTTCGCTCATCGAGCGCTTCAATGTGATGCGCCGCCACTATGGTCTCCTCCTCACCATAGGCATGCACCTTTGGTTTGCAGTGAGAGCCGTTTTCAAGAAATGACAATACGTTTTCAAGAAGTGATAATCCGTAGAAACGACACCCATTACTTGTCGTATATTTGCATTTTTACGTCCGTTAAGTACTTTTATATCGTAACTTAATGGGCGCATTTGCTTACAGATTTTCATGCGTAATGTGTTGATATATGTTAATATAAAGCTGTGCCCGAACACACAATGTTGATATAAATCAATAAAACTATAAATATAGTCATATTCATAGCCTAAACGCTTGTCACGTCACGAAATGTTAGTACCTTTGCATTGTCAAAAGGTTAATAGATTGTTTAGGTTAGTAGTAATAGATTTAGGTTTTTAGTTATTAGGTTTAAGGTAAATTTTTATCGATTGTTTAACAGGAAACCAATGAGGACTCGTGAGAATCTTCATTTATCTTTAGAAAAAAGGATTTTTAGTTAAACATAGGCTTTACGGTGTTGCTCGTTGATGAGTGATGCCGTATTTTTTTGTGTATTTCTCATTATTACTTGTATTATGCGCAATAAAGCAGCGATTATTAATCGTTTCTCAGAAAATTTATGTAAGTTTGCAGATGCAATAATTGTCTGTGTATGACACGCAGATAGCTACAATAGCGCCGATTTGTTCTGAAAGCAGAAGCTATTAATTTGAAACCCTAAATTCACAAAGCATGAAAAGAAATATAGCCGTCATACTGGCAGGAGGCGTAGGATCGCGCCTCGGCATCTCCACACCAAAGCAATTCTTCAAGGTGGCGGGCAAGATGGTGGTTGAACACACCGTCGACGTGTTTGAACACAACTCTCGCATCGACGAGATTGCCATCGTGTCGAACCCTATGCTCATAGCCGACTTCGAGAATATCGTGCTGCGCAACAAGTGGCATAAGGTGAAGAAGATACTAAAGGGTGGCAAGGAGCGCTACGACTCGTCGCTCTCGGCTATACAGGCTTACGACAACGAGGACGTGAACCTCATATTCCACGATGCCGTGCGTCCGCTCGTGAGCCAGCGCATCATCAACGATGTGATTGACGCTCTTGCCGACCATCGTGCCATTGATGTGGCAATACCCTCTGCCGACACCATTATTGAAGTTGACGACAACGACAACATAACATCTATCCCTGACCGCTCACGTCTGCGTCGCGGACAGACTCCGCAGGCTTTCGACCGTCAGCTCATAGCCGATGCTTACGAGCGTGCGCTGAAGGATCCCGCATTCAAGACTACCGATGACTGTGGTGTAGTGCGCCACTATACCGACGAACCGGTTTTCGTAGTACGTGGCGAGGAGAGCAATATGAAGCTTACATATCGTGAGGATACATATATGCTCGATAAGCTGTTCCAACTGAAAAACACCAAGCCCGACTCGATAGCACATGTCAACGACGTGTTCCGCGACAAGGTGGCTGTTGTGTTCGGCGGAAGCTACGGTATTGGCAAGTGTGTGGTTGACATGCTGCACGAGTGCGGTGCCAAGGTGTTCTCTTACTCACGCTCTGAAAACCGTATCGACATCGGTGTGCGCGAGGATGTGGTGCGTGCCATGACCGATGCTCACGAGCAGGCTGGCCGTATCGACTATGTGATATGTACAGCCGGTGTGCTTAACAAGGAGCCGCTTGCCACTATGGACTATCAGACCATACAGAACGCAGTGCAGACCAACTATATGGGTACGGTGAATGTGGCGCTTGAGGCTTATCCTTATCTGAAGCAGACCGAGGGCAAGCTGATATTCTTTACTTCAAGTTCGTACACTCGTGGTCGTGCCTTCTATAGCATATACTCGTCTACCAAGGCTGCCATTGTCAACTTTGTGCAGGCTGTGGCGCAGGAGTGGGACGGCGACGGCATCAAGATCAACTGTATAAACCCCGAACGTACCAAGACTCCTATGCGTCAGCACAACTTCGGTATTGAACCTGACGATACGCTGCTCATGCCCGAACGTGTTGCTGAGGCTACTCTGCAGACTCTCGCTTCTGACTGCACCGGACAGGTGATTGACGTGAGAAGAGTAAAAGAGTAGAAAAGTAAAAAGGTAAAACAACGATAGATGAACTATCTCGAACAATTCAAGCAGCAGCAGTTGCGCACGTGTCAGCTCAAACAGCTCGGCATTCTCGAAGAAATCGACCGCATCTGCCGCAAGCACAATATAAGCTACTGGCTCGACGGAGGTTCGTTGCTGGGTGCTGTACGCCACGGTGGATTCATTCCGTGGGACGACGACATCGACATAGCTATGCCGCAGGACGATGCACGTCGCTTTGCTGAAGTGGCACCCAAGGAGTTGCCGTCAACACTGCGTCTGCAGACACCCGATACAGAGAATACACGCGAACCTATTATGAAGGTGCGCGATCTCAACTCGTTCTATGTTGAGGGCAACGAAGATTTCTCGCTCGACTACAGCAAGGGGCTGTTTGTCGACATATTCCCTATGATCGACTATCCCAATGTGTCGCGTGCGTTCTGCCGCAAGTATGGCAAGGACATGTCGCGCTGCTACTCCATACTGCATCATTCGCATCAGTATTCGTGGCGCGCTGTAGCCGAACTGTTCTACTTCGGCGCACGTTTCCAGTTCTGCAAACTTATGTGGAAGGCAGCTTTCGCCTTCAAGCGCACCGGCACCTACATGTCGAACATACTCATCAACAACGGTTACGGCATAATGCACCGTCGCGACTCAATATTCCCGTTGGGAACGATAGAGTTTGAGGGCAAACGATTCTCGGCACCAGCCAATACCGATGCCTATCTGCACGACCTCTACCGCGACTACATGCAGATACCGCCCAAGGAGAAACAGAAGATTCACTCGGTGTTTATATTGCCCGAGCTAATTAAACAGTAAACATATATGGCACGTTTTTATTCTTTGAAGAAGCGCGACGAGGAAGACGAGAAGACAGCCGACCCGTTCGGAGTGTTGCGCCCCAAAACAAAGACGGCTGAAAAACCTTTAGTAAACATACACAATATGGCAAAAGCATACGAATTTCTTGCCAACGGATTTGAGGATATCGAGGCGTTGGCTCCCGTAGACATACTGCGTCGAAGCGGCGTGGAAGTGAAGACTGTAAGCATTGGCGACTCTATCGAGGTGGAGTCGGCTCACGGTGTGACTGTAAAGGCTGATATGCTGTTTGCCGACGCTGACTTTGCCGATGCCGACTTGCTGCTTATTCCTGGCGGTATGCCAGGTGCAAAGAACATCGATGAGCACGAGGGTGTACGACATGCTGTAATGCGTCAGGCTGAGGCTGGACGTTTGGTAGGTGCCATTTGTGCCGGACCTATGGTGTTGGGACATCTCGGACTGTTGCGTGGCAGACGTGCTACATGCTATCCGGGATTTGAAGACCAGCTCGAAGGAGCCGAATACACAGCAGCTCTTTGCACTGTCGACGGCAACATCATAACGGGCAAAGGTCCTGGTGCATCGTTCGAATACGGCTATACTTTGGTTACGCTGCTCAAGGGCGAGCGTGTGGCAGAGGCGCTGAAGAAGGGAATGATGTATGAGTTTTAGTTGAATCATTTAACATTTGTCTTTTAACATTGGATTATATCATCATAGTGGCTGGTGGCAAGGGATTGCGTATGGGAGGCGATTTGCCAAAGCAGTTTCTGCTCGTTGATGACCGACCGGTGCTAATGCGCACCATAGAGCGTTTCAATCAGTACAACCCGCAGTTGGGCATCATCGTAGTTCTGCCGCACTCGCAGCAGGACTATTGGCGACAGCTGTGCAGTAAGTACGCATTTGCTGTTGAGCACACCGTAGTAGATGGAGGCGAAACACGCTTCCATTCATCTAAGAACGGACTCGCTGCCGTGCCCGATGATGCACAAGGTGTTGTAGGTATTCACGACGGCGTGCGTCCCTTTGTATCGGTAGAGACAATAGCCCGATGCTTTGAGGCTGCTCGTATGCATGGAGCAGCGCTCCCCGTTCTGCCCGTTACAGACACTCTGCGTTTTGTTGATGACGAAGGCGGACATAACGTTCAGCGCAACAACTATCGCACGGTGCAGACTCCGCAGACATTCGACATACAACAGATAAAGCGAGCATTCAATACCGAATACAGCGATAACTTCACCGACGACGCTTCAGTGGCTGAGGCTGCCGGAATGAAGATAACAATGGTTGACGGCAATCGTGAGAACATAAAGCTCACAACGCCTTACGATTTACTTCTGGCTGATTTCATCTGTCAGAAGTAAATCGAGTTTTGAATTTTGAGTTTTGAATTGGTCGGCTACGCCGATTAGGGATTGTTCAATTTTGAATTGCTCAACTTAAAACTCACAATTCATCAATTCAAAATCGGCGTAGCCGACAAATTCCTAATTCAAAATTCCTAATTCAAAACTCGCACAAGCGATGGACATACTCTCACAAGACATAATGTATCTGCCCGGTGTCGGGCCGCAGCGCAAGGAGCTGTTGAAGAAGGAACTCGAGGTGAGCACCTGGGGTGGCTTGTTGGAGTATTATCCTTACAAATATGTCGACCGCAGTCGTATATATACCATCAGCGAGTTGACGAGCGATATGCCCTTCGTGCAGATAAAGGGACGCATACTGTCGTTTGAGGAGTCTGAGATGGGACCGCGCAAGAAGCGTGTCGTGGCACACTTCACCGACGATCATGGCGTGATGGACCTCGTATGGTTCTCGGGTGCGCAATACGTTTACAAGAATTATAAGGTGGGTGTAGAGTATATAGTCTTCGGACGACCCTCGGTGTTCGGCGGACGCTATCAGATAGCCCATCCCGACATCGACCTTGCTAAAGAGTTGCAGCTCTCTGAGATGGGCATGCAGCCATACTATATCACCACAGAACGGATGAAGAAGGCTGGCATGTCGTCGCGCAATATAGAGCGTCTGGTCAAGACGATGCTTCAGAAGATAGCCACGCCATTGCCCGAGACGTTGCCACCATTCATCGTGGAGCGTCTGCATCTTATGTCTCGCGATGAGGCTATGCGTTGTGTACATTATCCGCGCAACGCTATGGACATGAAGAAGGCGCGCGAACGACTCAAGTTTGAAGAGCTGTTCTACGTTCAGCTCAACATTCTGCGTTACGCCAGCGACCATCGTCGCAAATACCGTGGCTACATATTGAACAAAGTAGGGCAGGAGTTCAACGACTTCTATGCCAACAACCTCAAGTTCGAACTCACCGGAGCGCAGAAACGTGTGATGCACGAGATACGCGACGATATGCGTTCGGGCCGTCAGATGAACCGTTTGCTGCAAGGCGACGTAGGTTCAGGCAAGACACTTGTGGCGCTTATGACCATGCTCATTGCTCTTGGCAACGGCTATCAGGCGTGCATCATGGCGCCTACCGAGATATTGGCAGAGCAGCATCTTGCCACCATACGCGAGTTTCTTAGCGGTATGGACATACGTACCGAACTGCTCACGGGAATGGTGAAGGGCAAGCAGCGCACCAAAGTACTTGACGGACTAATATCGGGTGACGTGCGCATACTCGTTGGGACACACGCCATACTCGAGGATCCTGTGTGCTTTCAGCGTCTCGGTGTTGCTGTCATAGACGAACAGCACCGATTTGGCGTAGCCCAGCGAGCACGCTTATGGGCAAAGAGCGAGAATCCGCCACACATCCTTATCATGACCGCCACGCCTATTCCACGCACTCTCGCCATGACAATATACGGCGACCTTGACGTAAGTGTCATTGACGAATTGCCGCCTGGACGCAAACCGGTGCAGACCTTACACAAGTTTGACAATCAGATGACGTCGCTCTACAACGGCATACGTCAGCAGATACGTCTCGGACGACAGGTATATATCGTCTATCCGCTCATCACCGAGAGCGAGAAGAGCGACCTCAAGAATCTGGAAGAAGGCTATGCTGCTCTGTGCGACATCTTCCCTGAGTTCAGTATAAGTAAGGTACATGGCAGGATGAAGTCGAAGGAGAAGGATGCCGAGATGCAGAAGTTTGTGAGTGGCGAGACACAGATACTCGTTGCAACCACCGTTATCGAGGTGGGCGTTAATGTGCCTAACGCTTCGGTGATGGTGATACTCGACTCTCAACGCTTCGGACTCTCACAGTTGCATCAGTTGCGCGGACGTGTTGGACGTGGTGCCGACCAGAGCTATTGCATACTCGTCACCACATACAAGCTGTCGGATGTTACGCGCAAGCGCATCGACATAATGTGTCAGACTAACGACGGATTCCGTATAGCCGAAGCCGACCTCAAACTGCGCGGTCCCGGCGATCTTGAGGGAACGCAGCAGAGTGGTATTGCGTTCGACCTGAAGATAGCCGACATTGCACGCGACGGCCAACTCGTTGCATTGGCTCGTCAGGAGGCTCAGCGTATAATTGATGCTGACCCCACTTGCACGTCATCACAATATGCAATGCTGTGGAACCGACTGCGCCAATTGCGTGACACCAACGTCAATTGGGCAGCCATATCATAGACAATACATGTTTAATCATTAACATAATCAACATTACGCTTATGACGCTACAACTATACAAAACCGACGTCGCTGTACTCATACTGTTCTTCAATCGTCCCGACCATCTCAAGAAGGTGTTTGACGAAGTGCGCAAGGCGCGCCCATCACGCCTGTTCCTTTATCAGGACGGACCACGTGGCGAGCGTGACATGCCTGGCATTGAGGGTTGCCGACGTGTTGTTGAGGATATCGACTGGCAGTGTGAGGTTCATCGCAAGTATCAGGAGCGCAACTACGGATGCGACCCTTCTGAATATATATCGCAGAAGTGGGCGTTCTCGATTGTCGACAAGTGCATCGTGCTTGAAGACGATGACGTGCCGTCGCAGTCGTTCTTCCCGTTCTGCAAGCAGATGCTCGACCGTTACGAGCACGACAACCGTGTGTGGATGGTGGCAGGATTTAATCCTGAGGAGAAGGTAGACAGTCCTTACGACTATATGTTCACATCGGTGTTCTCTATATGGGGATGGGCATCATGGCGACGTGTCATTGATACATGGGACGAGAATTACGCCTTCCTCGACGACCCCGATGCAATGCGTCAGGTTGAAGGCGTTATGCATCAGCGTCGCTATTGTCTCGATACGCTGCACGCATGCTACGACCATCGTGCGTCGGGCAAGGCATACTACGAGACCATATTCTGGTCGTCGATGGTTCTCAATTCGGGACTCGTCATTATGCCAACGCGCAATATGATAAACAATCTCGGTGCTACCGACGGATCTACCCATTACACCGGTTCGCTTCAGACCATGCCACGCCGTTTGCGCCGATTGTTCACCATGCAGCGTTTCGACATTGACACAGCCAACATACGCCATCCGCGCTACGTGGTTGAAGATGTGGCGTTCAAGAATAAGGTATATTGTACATACGCCTACGGACATCCGTGGATTAAGGCAGGACGCTCATTGGAGGAGTTGTGGCTAAATCTGCGCTACGGCAACTTCGGACACATACGCCGATCGGTTACTAACCGACTGCGTAAGATATTCGGAAAGGCAAAGCATTGGTGATAAAAATACTGATAACAGAGAATAACTCTTATGAAACTGACAATACGCATAACACGCACTACGATAACGTTCACAGCCCCCAATACTGTCATAGAGGGTCAGACCGACTACGAGCAGTACAACATGAAGACGGGTATAGCAGTGGCTGCTAACTTGCGTCAGGCATTGACTGATTGTAGTCTGCCGCAGGCTAAGCGCCCTACTCATCTCACTCCTCTCTCAGGCGAAGCCAATACTAATACGGCTCAATCGGCTGTGCCGCAGGCTGAGTCGCTCTACGATGACGTGTTGGTAGTGATAGACACACCGCTGCTGCTCATTCCTCAAGAGGAATTCGACGAGCAGAATGTGGCTCTGCTTTATGCCCACACCAATTCAAACATGCGTCAGGATGAGGTGTTGACATATCCCATTGCGCAACTCGGAGTTGTGGCGGCCTATGCTGTCAACCGTGACTTACGCTTCGTATTGAGCGAGACATTCCGTGGAGTGCAGTACATGCCGTTGCTTGCTCCCGTACTTGTGCAGTTCAGTCAGCAATCGTGTGGAGGCTTTCAGGAGAAAATGTTCTGCTATTTCCACGACAAGTGCATTGACATCTGTGCTTTCCGAAAGGGTAGGGTGCGTTTCTGCAATTCGTTCGACGCAACGCTTGCTCCAGATGCAGCCTACTATATATTGAATGTATGGCAGACGCTCGCAATGAAACGCACCGACATCTTATGTCTGTCGGGCAATATAGCCGGACTTGAACAGCTGGTGAAAGAGTTGGTACGCTTTATCAAGAACATAAAGCATGTCCATTAAAATATAAACAAGACTATGAGAATAATAACAGGTATATACAAGGGACGTCATTTCGACATTCCACGTTCGTTTAAGGCGCGTCCCACAACCGATTTCGCAAAGGAGAATATCTTTAACGTAATAAATGGTTATGTCGACATGGACGGAGCCAGTGCTCTCGACCTTTTTGCAGGTACGGGTAGCATTTCGCTCGAACTGTTGTCGCGTGGTTGTGCTCCCGTGGTGAGCGTTGAGATGGACCGCGACCATGCTTCATTCATCCGTGAGTGTATGAAGAAGCTCGATACCAATGACAATATTCTGATACGTGGTGACGTGTTCAGATTTATAAAAACGTGCAAGCAGCAGTTCGACCTGATATTTGCCGACCCACCTTATGCCTTGCCCGAACTGCCCACCATTCCGCGCCTTATCCTTGAAAAGGGAATGTTGAAGCCCGGTGGACTGCTTGTATTCGAGCATGGCAAGAAGAACGACTTCTCCGACATGCCGGGCTTTATTGAGCACCGGGCTTATGGCAGCGTCAACTTCTCGCTGTTCAGAGCAGAGACTGTAGAAGAATAAAAAAGTTCATCCTGCATTCCAAGTGATACAAACTCAAATCAGAGTTTTCTGTTACATGGAATGCAGGATGTTTAACCTGAGTATTTACAACCGATTATTACTCAATATTTTATAGATAATAAGTCAGAAATATGGTTGTTATTTTTAATTGCACATTCTAAAAGGTGAAGATTTAACGCTTTTATTGATTATTAACTCAAAAAGGACATCAACTTGGGTCGTTTCTTCTCTTTTCCTTGCTATTCGTTTCCGATATTCCACTTTTGTTTTGGTCTATCTCATATGTACTGCAAAGGTATTGATTTTTGTTTGATATTGCTCCTTGCTTGCTCCTTGTCGTAGATTAATTTTCACACAGGAATTTTTGTTCTCTTTCTATAGGGGCTTGAAACAATCCATTTATTGGAAACAATTAAAGACGGAGCTGGTTTGCCCCAGTGCTTTTTAAGAAACAGGGCAATTATTTTATCTCCACAAAGGCTCTTGTTCCCAATTATGAGGAAAGCCTAATAAACGAGTTCTTACTGATGGGTATTTCGATAAAAGCTGCTTGAAATCTGCAACAAAAGTGTTGCCCATAGAAATGGAGTTAAGCCAATACACCACATAGCAGAGTTGCGGATAAAGTGTTTGTTCACGGAACGAGAAATCCGTAATCCATGTGTTTGGCATACGCATAGGCATCATTGGCTTGACAGGAAAGACCCGATTTGACAGTCTTGAATGATGGGCGCAGCAATTACGAAGTACGGGTCTGGGTACGGATTAAAAGGCTAAGTGATTATTTCCAGTCATTTAGCCTTTTTAATTATCTAATTTTTCCCCACATTTTCCCCACAGCTGTCTATTTATATACAGGGCAACCGCATCAAAATAACGTTAGCTTAGGAAACAAACGTAGTTTTCAACCTCCTCCTCTCCCTTATTGTCCATTTTCCTAAAAAAACCATTGGTCCAAATCGAAACTACTACCCCATAAAAATTGATTTTTTGCCCCATATAATTCAAATTTCCCTTGCGGGTAATATTTTTTAAGAAACATGATTTTTGACAACAGGCTATTATTCAGACAAATACAAAATTATGCATTTTTAAGGGGGGATATTGTAAATTGTTGAAACTTCTCATCCTTGTATCCACCCCACTTATCCCTATTAATACAAAATCGACAAGTATTGATTATCAGGTTATTGACATTTTGATGCGGTTGCCCTGATTTATATATTTTAGAAACATATTTTTCCGTAAAGTTATGTACTAAAGTTTCCCACCCCTTAAAACACTAACTTTTCTCATTTTCCTTTGTCTGTCTTCCCCCATATCCATTGACTGTTAACACATGCCTAACAGAAGTTATGCAGACTATCCACATACTTCGTCCCATTTTTCCAACGCTTCAGCCATTACAAGGATTTTGCTCATCTCTTTGTCGTTTCCGCTGATTGTAGCCATAAGGTATTGGGGCGTCATTCCAAGTATTTCTCCTAAAATGCGAAGAATGCATTCGATGCAGGTAAGAACTCGCTTCCATAACGTGAGTGCCATGAGATCACCCTCCATATCCGAAAAGAGTTCGCCCATGGTTTGATATTCTGTGAATCTCTTTTCCAAAGCCATGACGGTATATGTAAGGTAACACAGCGTTGCGTCGGCTATCTGACCATTAAAGTCACAACCTTGATAACCTCCTAATCCGAGATATTGCTTAGTCTCCTTGTTCATCACCTCTATGTTCCATCTAATCTGATACACTTCAAAGGCTTTTACGAAAGACATCGTTGTATCCGTGGTGAGCAGAACGTTCCATGCGGAGTTTCTACCATACTTGATGAGGAAGATTCTGATAGGTATATCTCCTAAGTTGCCGTTGAGCTGAATATATCGACATTTGTATTTACGACAGTTCTTTCCTCGTTCACGTTCATAGAGGTGGCAATGAGTTCTGCAGCATTTTTCTTTTTGCCCGATATAGTGTATTTTGTCTTTCCCATTTTTGCAAGTCCAACAAAGTGCATTGCCCCTTTACCTATGCTTCTAACACATGTCATAAGTTGCTCGCAGGTGAACCAACTATCGGTAATCACATACTTCGCATGTAACCCCATCTTCCATCCACGGCGAAGCATATCCATGGCAACTTCCAGCTTAGACATCTTACACTCTTGAAAGCGCTTATAATCAGGATTGCCGGTGTTCCTCTTGGTGTGATATGCCTTTTTGAGTTGCTGTCTTGTCAGCCCGCAGTTGCCTTGCTTCCCCTTTTCTTGATGTAGTGAAAAATCAAAGGGTATAGTTGTCTTGCCGTCAAAGAAGGCACAAAGTAACAGCTTGTAGCCCAATACGCATCTGCCTTTCATATGGTCGAAAACACGACTGATACCCTCCATCCTCACACCACTCTTCTCAAGTACGGTGTCATCTATAATGAAACATGTAGTGGTATCTGATTGAGGAACTTCGCCATACTTACGCAATAGGCACATATAACGCAGTGCAAAGTGGTTCATCAATCGTCTCCAATCCATCTGTGGGCGAATCATCATGCGATAGAAACAGTTCTTACCATGATTTGAAAGCTCATATATCTTATGTTTGCATATACTATGGATGCTCTCGCCCACAATGCGGAAGAGGCAAAGAGAGAGGAGCAACTCCGAAGCCGAAACTCCGTCCTGTTTCTCCAATGAAAGGCGAGATAATAGGTGACCGATGCCAAACTTGCCAAAAAGATGAAATAAATCATCACTCATTCGGGTTTTAACACTCAAAAGTTTGGATAACTCACTTATTTTCTCTATTTTTGCTTCCATAACAGTTTTGTTGTCTTGTCTTTAAAATCAGTTCTTTAGCGATTACTAATTTACAAAGAAAATTCGACAAACTGTTATTTTTCTATCTATTTATTTGGGTGGGAAACTTTAGTTATGTACCTTTGTCGGCAAATAAAGATATTCTCGTCAAACAAATATAAATAATATAAACATGGAAAAAAACAGAAAAAAACAAATCGTAGTTTTGAGTATAGCTTT
>JAIJMN010000199.1:0-4341 GCA_022735715.1 Prevotella sp. | reverse complement strand
CTCACTCGAACGGTTTGTAATACTCTTTTGAATCTTAAGTTGTCTCATCTTGTATACCTTAAACTTTCTACGGCTTTTATAAAAGTTGCGCGTTTTGAGCAAATGTGCCCAAAAACCTTGCAAAGGTACGCTTTTATTCTGACTTAAACAAGTTTTTTATTCAATATTATTGTATTTCTGAAAAAGATAGTAACTTTGCATGGTTTTGCTGTGCCAGGTTGACGGCATGGCCTTTGTAAAACTATGAAAATAATGTAGAAGACTATGAAAGAAGTAAGATATTTTTATGTTCCCAATGCTGCAAGTGCAGGCGAACTGCCCGAGGAGGAAGCCAAACATGCCGTGCGTGTGCTTCGCCTGCAGAGTGGCGACCGCATGATTCTTGCCGACGGCGAGGGCGGACTCTTCGATGCCGAGGTGAGCATGGCTTCGGGCAAGCATTGCATGTACAACATCCTTGAGCAGCTGCCGTGCGAGCGCGAGTGGAACGGACACATCACGCTTGCCGTTGCCCCTACCAAGATGATGGACCGCATAGAGTGGATGGCTGAGAAGGCTACCGAGATAGGATTTGACGAACTTGACCTCCTCGACTGCAAGTTCTCCGAGCGCAAGACGTTGCGTACCGATCGTGTGGAGCGCATCGTCGTGTCGGCAATGAAGCAGAGCCACAAGGCCCACAAGCCCATGGTGGGCGAGATGGAGCCGTTCGGCGATTTCGTAGCCCGTCCACGCGAGGGACGCAAGTTCATAGCCCATTGCTATGCCGAGATAGAGCGCAAAGACCTCTTCGCCACCCTCCAGACCATCGCCCCTGAAGAGCCAGTGACCGTACTCGTAGGCCCCGAAGGCGACTTCTCCATCGACGAGGTGCGACTTGCCATGACTCATGGCTACGAGCCTATAAGCCTCGGCAGAAGCCGTCTGCGCACGGAGACAGCCGGACTGAGTGCCGTTATGATGGCCAATCTCACCAAGCGTCTGCTGTAAATAAGACACACACGGAAACACACCGACCATAATACAATACTTATGAAATCGATATTTATAAAATTGAAAGCCCTATGGCTGATTGCGGTTTGTGCCGTATGCCTGGCTTCATGCTCCAATGACGATTATGTACGCTCCATACCAGCCTCTGCCACGGCTGTGATGAAGATAGACGGAGCCGTCGTGGCGGGTTCGCACAAGATGCTCTCGTTGCTGCCCTTTGGCTGCAAGACAGCCGATGCTGTCGACTTCAGCCGTGAAGTCTACGCCTTCGAGACGGTAGACGGCAATCTGGGAATGTGTGCCAAGGTGAAGGATTCTGATGCCTTGCTTGAAACCCTCAAGACAGTCACAACGTCCGACATTCGCAAGCAAGGCGACTGCCGCCTTACCGACATCAACAATTCTTGGGCGGTAGGCTTCAACGACAAGGCTCTGGTGGTGCTCGGCCCCGTGAGTGCAGCAGCCCTGCCCGACGCCCAGCGCAGCATAGTGCGCATGCTCAAGCAGGACGAAGACGCAAGCATAATGGCACGCCCCATGTACTACAAGCTCGACAGCATCGACAGCCGTGTGGCATTCGTGGCTCAGGTGCAGGCCCTGCCCGAGAAGTTTGCTGCCCCCTTTATGCTGGGCGCTCCCAAGGGTGCCGACGCTTCGCAGGTGGCTGTAGCGGCAGGAGTTGGCATCAAGGACGGCATAGTGCGCATCGATTGCCAGAGCTTCTCGTTCGACAAGAGCATCGACCGCCAACTGAAGAAGTCGCGTGCCGCCTTCCGCCCCGTCAAGGGCATCTTCAGTCAGAGCATGTCGCACAACCAACTCTTTTCACTCTTTGCCAATGTCAAGGGCAAGGAGTTTCTGCCGCTCCTCCAGTCCGACCGTTCCCTTCAGGCAGTACTCATGGGACTCAACACAGCCGTCGACTTCGACAATATAATGCGTAGCGTCGATGGCGACCTCGCATTCATGTTCTCGGGAATGTCGCAGGACAACATAGCCATGACAATGCTTGCCCGTGTGGACAATCCCGTGTGGACAGCCGACGTAGACTATTGGAAGCTGTCGTGCCAGCCGGGATGCAGCATCACGGGCTCCAACGGCAGCTGGGTCTACCGTGGAGGCGACGCCAGCTTCTCGTTCGGCTTGCATGGCGACGTGTTCTACGGCATTTCGGGACAGGCGCCAGCGTCCATCCAGCATCTGCTCAAACCCTCACAGCCCATATACGGCGAAGTAAGCCGTATGATAGCCGGAAGCCGTATGGCAATGGTGCTCAATCTCAAGCCGCTTGCAGCCAATAGTGTGGCAGCAGGCGGAATGCTTGACATGCTGAAGCCAATAATAGATAATGTGAAAGCCGTGGTTTGCGTGATGAAGTAGGCAAACAGGCGTAATGAAGTAAAGATAACCATCAATAACAATGGAAAGAATTGTATTCAAGGATGTACTGCCCCATGTCTTCTCCGACAGAACTGACATCGACTCCGACATCTGGCAGAGCGAAGCCGTTTTTGAGAAGGGCCGTCTGTATCTTGTAGAGGCAGCAAGCGGAATGGGCAAGAGCACGTTCTGCAGCTACGTGTTGGGCTATCGTCACGACTATACGGGCACCATACTCTTTGGCGACGACGATGTGCGCGGATATAAGACAGCCGACTGGGTCGATATGCGCATGCGCCACGTCAGCCTGCTCTTTCAGGAGCTGCGCCTCTTTCCTGAGCTTACGGCTTGGGAGAACGTAGAGATAAAGAACCGTCTCACGTCATTTGCCGACAGCCACACCATCGACACATGGTTTGAGCGCCTCGGCATAGCCGACAAGAAGCAGTCGCTCATAGGCGAGATGTCGTTCGGTCAGCAGCAGCGTGTGGCTCTGATGCGTGCCCTGGTGCAGCCCTACGACTTCATAGTGCTTGACGAACCCATAAGCCATCTTGACGACGACAACGCCAGAGTGATGGGACAGATTGTCATGGAGGAAGCCCGCAAGCAGGGAGCCGGAGTAGTGATGACAAGTATTGGAAAACACATTGATTTGGATTACGAAAAAACATATAGACTATGAATCTTGTATGGAAATTGCTGCGCCAGCACATCAGCATAGGCCAGTTTGCAGGCTTCTCGCTTGCTAACCTGCTTGGCGTGCTCATCATCCTGTTCGGCTTCCAGTTCTACAACGACGTGCTGCCCGTATTCATAGGAGGCGACAGCTTCATGAAGAACAACTACATCATCATCAACAAGACCATCGGTACGGCAAGCACATTGACCGGTCGCACCAACACGTTCAGCAATTCGGACATCTCCGAAATCCAGTCGCAGAAGTTTGTGCGTGGGGTAGGGCAGTTCGTTTCCGCCAACTATAAGGTTGAGGCCTCGATGGGCGTGCAGGGAGTCAATATCCTCAATTCCGAACTCTTTCTTGAGAGCGTGCCCGACCGCTTCGTCGACGTTTCGCTAAGCAAGTGGAATTACACCCCTGGCGACACCACCGTGCCCATTATCCTGCCCCGTTCGTACATTACGATGTACAACTTCGGCTTTGCCCAGAGCCATTCGTTGCCCAAGATAAGCGAGGGACTCGTCGGAATGGTGGAGTTCACGCTCCTCGTTCACGGCAACGGCAAGGACGCACGCTTCAAGGGCAGAGTGATAGGATTCTCGTCAAGGCTCAACTCCATACTGGTGCCGCAGACATTCATGGAGTGGAGTAACAGGGAATACTCCAGCGACGTTGACAACAGTACCACGCGCCTGATAGTAGAGGTGGACAACCCTACCGACACACGTGTGTCGGAGTTTATGGAGAGCCACGGCTACGACATGGCAGACAACAATATGGATGCCGAGAAGATAGTCTACTTCCTGAAGCTCCTTGTGTCAATAGTCGTCATCGTAGGACTCGTCATCTCAGCCCTGAGCATCTACATCCTCATGCTCAGCATATACCTGCTCGTGCAGAAGAACACCACCAAGCTCGAGAACCTGCTGCTCATAGGCTACAGTCCGCAGCGTGTGGCAATGCCCTACCAGATGCTCACCATAGGTCTGAACCTTGCCGTGCTCGCCATAGCATTGGCGTTGCTCGCAGTAGCCCGTTCCTACTACATGGATGTCATCATGACGCTCTTTCCCGAGACCGACGAAGGCTCTATGTGGGGCACATTGGCAGTAGGCATCCTGCTGTTTGTAGTGGTGTCAGCCACCAATGTGCTCGTGGTGAAGAACAAGGTGATGAGCATCTGGAAGAGGAAGTTATAAAACTAATTAGCTAAGTAAGTGATCCAAATTATTTATATATATATATCAGTACTAATATGGTTATTTTTCCGTTTTATAGAAAAAGTA
>JAIJMN010000198.1:0-4385 GCA_022735715.1 Prevotella sp. | reverse complement strand
TTCTTATACTGTACCTATGCTTTTGGCCTTTACTGTAGTATACTTTAACGATTCAGTAAAGGAAGATGCCGAAATGGAAAAGGAGTTTAAAGATAAGCAAAACATTATAGAAAAACAGCAACAGGAGATAAAACAGTTGCATGACTCTGTATCTGTTCTTGAAATGAGGTTTAAGGAACACTTAAATAAAAACATTTGATGTTATAAACTACACATATAGTGGGCTCATTTCCATCTTTTCGATGATAATGGGCATGGCATATCCTTTGGTAAATACAGCCATAACAGAAATAGATACAAAGTATGGAGGAAATAGAATGTCTGAAAAAGTGTTGTCAGAATCTATATACATTCGTTTTCGTGCGATTCTCGCAATATCAATAGTTGTATCGATTCTAACGCCCTTTGTTCTTTATTATCTGAAAGGTATTTCTACATGGATGTACTATTGGGAGTCGTTACAAACGTTTGTTGTTTTGTTGCTTGTCCTTGCATTCATGCAGTTGTATGACTTAATAATAAGATACAAGTTGCCAAAGAAGTATTTGAAATATTATAGTAAAAAGAGAGATACTGGAAATGTTGTGGTTTATTTGGCAGAGATTGCACGTTATGCTGCAAGGCAAAATGATTCGGAGTTATATCTACAATGTACAACTGAATTGGGGAATATAATGTTAGATGAATTGCAAAATGGAAGAATCCAATCTACTTTAACGCCATTCTATTCAAGCGTTAATAGCAATGAATGTCGATTGTCGAATGAAACAAAAGAGGCATTGGCGATCTACACATCGATAGTGTGTGATTCAAGGATAAAGGATGGATGGTATCGTATTGATTGCAGTTTGATAAATATGTTTTTCTCTACATCAATGCCTTTACTTGCAGGTGATAGACAAATTATTTGGAGAACTGTGCAGGAAGCAGCTCGTAACGGAAATGATGAATTCGTAAAGCAGTATTGGGTGTATGCAGTTCAGTATTATTCTTGGTTTGATAGTTCAAGAAATTATTTTGGAGCTGATTGTGAAAAGAGAAGGGAATTAGAGGAAGAGAAAGAAGTCTTTCACAAATTTCATACTGCGTTATTAGGTATGTTGTTGAATTTAGATAGAAAAAAATGTCTTACAAATTTGCTTTACTATTATAGAACTTTACCTTATTCCTATCCGCTATGTTGTAATAGCCTGCAAAGTATATTTGATGAATGGAAGCGTTTTTATGTTGGTGGTGATATAAGGTCACTCATGTTGCAACAGCAGGATTTCCCATTGATAGGGAATGATCATGGGGTTGATAGTGAATGGTTCCTTTTACATGTTGTAGAACGTATGCTTGCTATTCATATATTGCGGTTAAAAGGAATAGATTATAATGTGGAGTATCGTGAACCGTTGGCTGATATTGTAGAAGATAATGAAATTGAGGACAAACGTGAGGCCATTGCATTGCTTGAGCGTATGAAAATGACTATAAATGAAATATATAGTAATGGATTGGAAACAATACTGGAAACACATGTATATTTCACAAAAGAAGAAGCACTTGACTTGATTGAGAAAAATATTCAAAGAATCAAGAAAAATATAAAGGACAAGGAAGAGAATCCTTCTATTGATGCTCAGAAGTTTAATGCAATCTTGGCTATGATCCATAGAGCATGGAACAATGCTGATATGGACTTAGGAGAACACAGGGGTAATGTTGCTTACAATACTGAACGTTATGAGCGTGAGATAAGATTTGATATTCCTAAAGAAATGGTATGTATTGGATACAAGCAAATGAAAAATGATGGGTTTGTAGACACTTTAATTGGTGCATTAGTATATAGTGTAAAAGGCGTGAAAGCTGAGGCTTTTAAGAAAATAAATCCTGTAACGACCTATCGTATAGAATATCAGGACTTGGGTTTGGCTTTGGAGAGATTGAGGTTGTCATCCGAATACGTGGTACTTTACAATTCTATAAATATTGATTTGTATTATGAATGTTATAAACAATATAAAGGGTATATAGCAAATACTTCAAGTTTACGTCTCATAAATGAGGCACTGTTGATAGAACAACATGACAAAGACTCGAAGCCTTATATGCTTGTTTTAAAGCGTGACGATTTGCCTTATCTTACAATAGAGAAAAATGGCGATAACGATTATTCTGATGATGATCAGAGATTTTTGGATACTAATATCGAAACAATTCCTACAAATATAGAATCGCTGTCTCAAAGATATATAAAAGCAATAGTAGGGTTACACTATCCTAAAGACTTGCGCTATGTTAGAATAGACATACCATTTGTTATGGCTGAGATGGATATAGACAAGATAAAGCCAATTGACTATTTGTTGAGTTAAGACGAATAGCTGTATTTCGAAAAATGAAAACAAAGAAATATGCTCTATATAAGGTGCAAACTTTACCGATATAAACAGGACACAAATATTTTAGGAAATTAATTTAATTATGGAATATAAAGAAACTAATTATGATTTGATAGAAGAGGAACAAAATGAAGAATTAGCAAATGACGATTTGTTCAACATTAGTTCCTGAGGGGCAGACCCTTCTGTCAGAGAGTTGATAATGCAGTATAGTGAGGGAGATATAGAAAAACCTGAACTACAGCGTAGATATGTATGGTCGAAGAAAGTAGCGAGTCGATTCATAGAATCTCTTCTATTAGGTTTGCCAGTTCCAAGTATTTTTCTTGCTAATATGGAACCTTCAGGTAAACGTCTTATTATAGACGGTTATCAAAGAATAAGAACCTTACATGATTTTATACATGATGGAATATGGCGAGGAGATGATACTGTGTTTAGACTTGTAAATTCATCAATAATAAATGAACGTTGGCGAAACAAAACTTATGAAGAATTGTCTGAATCAGAAAAACGTAGATTAAAGAATTATACTATTCATGCTATTATATTTGAGCAGAAACGTCCTGCCAATGACACTGCGATGTTCCAGATTTTTGAGAGAATTAATACGAGTGGTGTTACATTAAATGATCAAGAAGTAAGAAATTGTGTATATCAAGGCGCAATGAATACCAAACTCTTTGAGCTAAATAATAATAATAAATGGAGAAAGATGTTTGGAAATGACAATCCAGACAACAGAATGATTGATTTGGAACTTATCTTGCGTTTCTTTGCGCTAAATAAACCTGAGGTTTATATGTCAAATGCTAAGAGTTTCGTTTTGAAGAAATTGTTGAATGATGAGATGGCTAGTAACCGTAAGGATAGTGAGTCGTTGAATCAAAAATGTGCAGATTTTACTCGGGTTATAGATTTTATATATGAAAATTTTGGAGAAGAGGCCTTCTTTAATTTACAAAAGGATTTGCAGAAAATAAGACGTCGGCTTTATCCAACTGTATATGATTCTTTGATGATTGCCACTTCTATTGCTTTGTCAAGAGGTTTTGAAAAGAAAGATGATTTGATTACACTTCGTATGAATCTTCTTAAAGATGAAGAATATAGAGAAAGTATAACACAGGGTACTATGCAAGTTGATCATATCAAGACAAGGGTTCAAAAAACATTATCTATAATATATGGCATGGAGTTATGAATAATCAGAACTTTTTAACCAATATAGATGAATGTAAAGAAGATTTGCAAAGAATCCGAAATCTAATTAGTGCAATTGGGTCAATGAGTCCAGTTGCCGGATATCTCACTAAATTTGCTCTTATCAGAGTTTGTGGAACACTGGAAATATCTTATAAGACATTAATAGCAGATTTTTATGAATCCGTTTCTCCAGAAATGCAGAGATATATTACAATTCATGTAAGAGAAGCTTCGCTAAATGCTAAATATGAAAATATAAAAAAGGTTTTAAAAGAATTTAGTGAAGAAAAATCTAACGATTATAAGAATATTATAAATGCTCGTGTAGATAAAGAACAGATTCTTGCTGCTATGTCTACTCTTAATACTGCAAGAAATGAAGTAGCTCATGGGGGTAATATGTCATTGTCAATAGCTGATATTTGTAATCATTTTGAAAAGGCTGTTTGTGTTCTTGAAGAACTGGATAATTTATTTATAGCCAAAAACTAATTATAAAAGAATAATAATGCAAGACTACGGATTAGTATTTATCATCCCTTCCACTTGGCATGTGCAACGGTTTATGAACTTGTTTATAAATCCGTTTACAAATGTTAATATTAACACCGCTAAACAAAATCACGGTTAATAATTGTATATATTTTTGTTTTCTTGAAATAAAAACATTATACCTTAAGATTTAAAAGCTATCTTTCCTCTATAAAACAAAAATGAATATCTCCGCAAAAGGTAACTAAACATCAGTATAATAAAAATGAGGCACATAAAATCCTTGACCCAAGTGCA
>JAIJMN010000197.1:0-4396 GCA_022735715.1 Prevotella sp. | reverse complement strand
ATAAGGAGTGGAACAGAAAAAGTCACAGCGTGCCGATTTGGAGAGATGGCGTCCTGCATTGTTTCTCGTGGGACTCGTAGTGTCGCTGTCGCTGTTTTTTGCCGCATTGGGATACCGAACCTCTGACGACTCGGACATCGACGTGTCGAGCCTGTTGGACGACGTTTCGAAGGAGAACGAGTATGTACCAGCGTACGTACCCGACCGCACTAATATGGTGGCTGCCGCCGCTGCCAAGCCAAAGAAGCCCGATACGCAGCAGCTTAAGGTGGTAGATCACAAGACACCCGCAGAGCAGCTCGGCGACATAGCTAAAAGCCATACTGAAGGCGAAGACGGCGATGAGACTGCCGATGCCGAAAAGGCAGAGAACGACACCAAGGCGATGCCTCAACCCATTGCTGTAGATATGAGCGACAATCCGCTCAACTTCCGTATCGTCGAGCAGCTGCCCGAGTTTCCGGGTGGTATGTCGGCATTCGTCAAGTGGATTACCGACAACTTGAAGTATCCCTACTCGGCACAAAACCAGAAGATAAAGGGACGGGTGGTCATTACGTTCATAGTCAATCGCGACGGAACTACATCCGAGCTGAAGGTGTCGAAGTCGGCTCATCCCATTCTCGACCGCGAGGCCATGCGTGTAATGCGTATGATGCCGCGCTGGAAACCTGGTGTTGCCAACAACCGCCCCTGCCGCACTATGATGGCAATACCCGTTGAATTTGCATTATAGGAGCAGACTAAAAACAGACATTCATTTATAAAGACATTAAAGATATTCAAAAAAGATATTATGAAGACAGCTGATGAAATATTGAAGCAAGTGAACGATTTCCTCGACAACCTTGCTTACGACCGCAAGCCAGAGTCGCTTTATGCCCCGATACGCTACGTGCTCTCTATGGGAGGCAAACGCATCCGTCCGGTGCTGATGCTCCTGGGTTACAATATGTTCAAGGACAATCCCGAAAGCATCCTGATGCCGGCTTGCGCTCTTGAAACCTATCACAACTATACATTGCTGCACGACGACCTCATGGACAACGCTTCGATACGTCGTGGACATCAGACCGTGCATTGTAAGTGGGATGCCAATACAGCTATCCTTTCGGGCGACTCTATGCTTGTGCTTGCCTATCAGCGCATGGCACAATGCGACAAGGCTTATCTGTCACAGGTGCTCGACATCTTTACTGAGACTGCCCTGCAGATAGGCGAGGGCCAGCAGTATGACATGGACTTCGAGCATCGCAATGATGTGGCAGAAGACGAATATATAGAGATGATACGCCTCAAGACGAGTGTGTTGCTTGCGTGTGCGCTTAAGATTGGTGCCGTGCTGGCAGGAGCGTCTGACGAGGATGCCGACAATCTCTATAAGTTCGGTGAACGCATAGGTCTTGCCTTTCAGTTGCAGGACGACTATCTCGACGTTTACGGCGACCCGAAGGTGTTCGGCAAGGCTATCGGCGGCGACATTACTTCTAACAAGAAGACCTACATGCTCATCAACGCCTTCAATCGTGCCAATGCAGAGCAGCGTGCCGAACTGGAGCGTTGGGTGAATGCTGAGGCTTTCGACCGTGAGGAGAAGATTGCAGCCGTGACAAGACTGTACAACGAGATTGGCATCGACCGTCTGGCGCAGGACAAAATAGCCCAATACTTCGACGAGAGCCGCAAGTATCTCGATGCTGTTAGCGTGGCCGATGAACGTAAGACCGAACTGGCTGTCTATGCTCAGCGTATGATGAAGCGCAAGTATTAATTGTTCGTGTTTCATCCGGTCAATCATTAATAATTACTCATTAATAATTAAACATTAAAAAGTGCCCTATCGTAGATTTCCTAAGACAGACACGGCCCGCCTGCGTTCGCTCGGAGAGTTGCTTGAGAATAATGACGTTTATGCTGCCAAGACAAGATTCATCAGCATGGACTTAATCGCTCAAGCCAAGAAGCTGCACGACCAGCTGAAGACACTCAGCGCCCGGTTCATGTTGTGTTATGAAGCCCAGATGCGCAATTACAAGCGCTTGGCAAAACCGCAGAAGCACATGATGATGTATTTGCAGCACTTTGTGCGCGTACTGCTTATGGGGGTAGAGCGTGGCGAAATAAAGATTTCGGCACTCAGCGAATATTATGCTATCAAAAATCCCGACGAGACATTGCGCCAGTTGCATATCGTGGACGATGCCTGTGAAATAGCTCCAAGGGTGATAGAGGGAGAGAAGAAACGTATATCTGTCGGCGGACGACCCATTTACAATCCTACTATAGGTATGGTGGCAACGCATTTCGACATCTTTCTCGATATTTACAAGCAGCAGAGCATCCTTAATGACAAGGCAGACCGCACACTTGCCGAACTGAAGGTTCTGCGTGCGCAGATTGATGCTCTTCTGGTGGAAATATGGAATGCGGTGGAGGCTCACTTTGCTGATATGCCGCCCGAGACACGCTACGACGAGTGCCGCAAATACGGCTTGATATATTATTATCGTAAAGGAGAATTGAAAATATGAATTTCATAGACACACACACGCATCTTGACGGCGAGGAGTTTGCTGCTGACCTGTATGAGGTTGTCGGCAGAGCTCGTGAAGCTGGTGTGAGCAAGGTGTTTGTGCCGGCTATCGACCTTAAGTCGGTTGACACGGTGGTGGAGACGTGCCGCAAGTTTCCAGGTTACGCCTATCCGATGATCGGACTGCATCCCGAGGAGGTGAGGGCCGACTGGAACAGCGTGCTCGACGAAATGTACAAACGCTTGCAGCCAGGTCATCCCTTCATCGCTGTGGGCGAAGTGGGAATCGACTATTACTGGTCGCGCGAGTTTGAGAAAGAACAGCTCATGGCTTTTGAGCGTCAGGTGGAGTGGTCGATAGAAACGCGTCTGCCACTTATGATACATTGCCGTAAGGGACAGAACGAGATGGTAAGCATGCTGCGCCATTATGCCGATGAATTGCCGGGCGGCGTGTTCCATTGCTTTACGGGCAATGAGCATGAGGCTGAAGAACTGTTGCAGTTTGAACGTTTTGTTCTTGGTATTGGTGGCGTGCTGACATTCAAGAAAAGCCATCTGCCTGAAGTGTTGCCCAGTGTGGTGCCGCTCAATCGTATTGTTCTCGAAACCGACTCTCCGTATATGGCACCTGTGCCTATGCGTGGCAAGCGCAACGAGAGTGCTTATGTAGCATATGTATTGCAGAAGCTTGCTGAGTGCTATGGGGTAGATTTGCAATGTGTGGCTGATACTACAAATGCTACTGTTAAGAGAATTTTTGGTATATAAAAAAGGCAAAATGGTGTAACGGCACAAGGCTACGACTGACGACGTTGCGAATGTGAATGTATGGCCTTTTGCAATCGTGATACTAATGTCAGTAACGTGATATAAACTTCTGTGGCGTGGCTTGAAACAATCGTATCATGCCATGATATGACCGTATTGCGCCTTGATACGATCGTTTCATGCCATGATACGAATGTTTTATGTAGGCTCCTTTTATTTCTTAAGGAAGCTGTATTGTCTTATAACGGCTCCATTGTCGTCGGCAAGGAATTTTACAAAACCAGCCTTGTTATTATTTGTGTTGGTGCTGGCCAAACGCTCATTATCTATTGTTTTCTGACCATTCACCCATACGCTGATGTTGTCGCCATGTACGCTTACGTTGGTAGTACACCATTCGCCGTTGCTTGCAAACTTGTGCCATACGTCGCTTCCGTACAGTCTTACTCCATGCTGGCGGTTGAATATGAGCGCAGGTACAGAGCGCAGGCTTATGGTAAGGTCGCCTTCGGTGAGCCAGTCGAATGCAATGTCGAAGTTGGCAAGCTCGTCGTGGATAATCCAGAATCCGCGTTTCTCCATTCTTGTTTCCTCGGTGTGGTTTTGGTTGTAGCCGCCTTCGGCGTGCCAGTTGTCAATGGCAGCAAGCACCTGGTCGATGTGGGTGTCAACCCCCTCTTCGTCATAGTGGCGAATAAACGACTGTTTGGCGGCATATAGCAGGGCGTAGACATATTTGCCAGCGTTGGCTTCGGGGTGAGAGCTTATTATTTCTGCTGAGGCAAGAGCCATAGCGTCGTCAAGGTTGGCGTTGCCATAATACTTGCGCATATAGGTCAGAGCCTGAATGCTGTGGGTGTAGCCCATTTCGACAATAATCTTGCGGCGCAGATTTTCGTTGGTAGTCAGAGCGTCAGCTTCGCGCAAGATCAGATAGCGTTGCTCTGGGGTAAGTGTGGCACGTTCGGCTGTCATTAATATTCTTGCCACAATAGCCTCGCGTTCAGCTGCCGACTTTTGCTTAGCCATGCCTGCCAGCTGCTGCAACGCCTTTTCCGGAGCGTTGTCAATTATTATCTTGTCTGCTTCGTC
>JAIJMN010000196.1:0-4398 GCA_022735715.1 Prevotella sp. | reverse complement strand
GGGTAGGGATTAACTAATTTATAAAATACAGGATATTCTATTGATGACCCACCGCCATACCGCACTTCGCCTCATTGCTCTTCTTATAGCATTCTTTCCCACTACCTCTAAAGCGCAATATGCCTGGCAAGAGACCGACCGCGAGCCTTCCAAACCCCAACTTACATCTTCACTCTCATACCACATTGAGACGCAGGCAACGCTGTCGAAGGGACAGACACCGCTGTGGCTCAATGCCAACCGCTATGGACTTAGCTCACTCGACAAAACGAACGGATATGTTCGTGCTGCCGTTATGCGACCGTTGTCTGCCGACTCGGCACGACGATGGGCTATAGGCTATTGTGCCGATGTGGCAGTTCCGCTTCACTATACCAGCAACGTTGTAGTGCAGCAGGCTTATGTCGAGGCACGATGGTTGCACGGTGTGCTTACGGCAGGTGCAAAGGAGTGGCCATTGCAATTGAAGAACCAGACACTCAGCTCAGGATCGCAGACACTTGGCATCAATGCACGTCCCGTTCCACAAGTGCGTATCGCCCTGCCCGAGTACTGGCAGTTGCCCTTCGGTGGAGGATGGCTGCATCTGAAAGGACACATTGCCTACGGTATTATGACCGATGACGCTTGGCAACACGACTTCACACGCCGCCAATCTAAATACGCCGACCACGTACTCTATCACTCCAAAGCAGGATACCTGAAGATAGGCAACGACTATTCATCCTTTCCCCTATCCTTCGAATTTGGTCTGGAGATGGCAACACAGTTCGGCGGCACCCCATACCGTCCTTCCAACGACGGCACAATGCAATCAATACCTACCAAACACGGACTGAAAAGCTTCTGGCACGCATTCGTTCCGGGCGGACAAGACGCCACCGACGGAATGTATGCCAACAACGAGGGCAACATAGTAGGCAGTTGGCTGATGCGCATCAACTATGACAGCGAGCTTTGGCGGTTGTCTGTCTACGCCGACCATTACTTCGAGGATCACAGTCAGATGTTCCATATCAACAACAACGGCTATGGTTCGGGCGACGACTGGAACAAACGTATACATCATCGCTACTTCCTATACGATTTGAAGGACATCATGCTTGGCGGCGAATTGGAACTGAAGTATGGACGTTGGTTGCGCCACATCGTAGCCGAATACATCTACACAAAATACCAGAGCGGTCCGTACAACCACGACCACACGCAGAACATCAGCGACCAGATAGCAGGCATCGACAACTATTACAACCACGGCATCTATCCAGGTTGGCAACATTGGGGTCAGGTAATGGGCAATCCGCTCTACCGTTCGCCCCTATACAACACCAACGGACAATTATATATCTACAACAACCGATTCGTTGCGTGGTATCTCGGCATTGACGGCACTCCCACCTCTCGCCTCGCCTACCGTGCCTTGGCTACCTATCAGGAAGGTTGGGGCACCTACAACGGACCGTTCAACCGCAAGCATCACAACATCAGTTTCCTTGCCGAGTCGTCCTACCGATTCAATAAGGGCTGGAAACTCACCGCTGCCTACGCTATGGACTTCGGTAGCCGGATGATGTTAGGACACAACGCAGGCGGACAAATAACTATAAGTAAGACGGGATTGATAAGATAAATATGAAACAACTGACTATAAAAAGCCTACTGGCAACGCTCGCCACCACTCTTCTGCTCGCCTCATGCAACGTAGAGACAAGTGACAACGGACCTCTCGACGGCTTCTGGCACCTTGAGCGAGTAGACACTCTTGCCACCGGAGGCACCACCGACTACTCCTCGGGCTACGTGTTTTGGGGTGTTCAGAAGGATCTTATCTACATCAAGGACAGTTCCAATGGCAGCATTGGCGCCTACTATCTGCGCTTCAACCAGACTCACGACAGTCTCCACATCACCAAGATATACCTCGACCATGGTCATGAGGACAATCCCAATCACGAACAAGGTGGCGACATCCCCATTGAAGCTATTGACAGAAACCTGCGTTTCTTAGGTCTCAACGCCCTGCCCGAGCACTTCAAGAAGGAAGCCATCAATGGCAATCGAATGATATTGTCAACAGAAAAGCTGCGCCTGAAGTTCAAGAAATTCTAAGAACACGAATAACATTCGTGAATGTTGAGTTTTTAATGTTGAATGTTGAGTTATTGGCGACTAACGCCTGCCATGAAGATTTTTGGAATTTTGAATTTATTGTTGTGCATTGTCACGAATTATCGTGAATTATCCGTGAATTTACCAATGAATTTTCAACATTCAACACTTAGCATTAGAAAAGATAGCGTCTCATAATTTTGCGCTACACAATATTTTGTGTATCTTTACAGCAGAATAACAAACATTAAGGAGGAAACCCCATGGCATTATATTACGACAAGTACGTCAGATTTGACTGGGCAATGAAACGCCTGCTTCGCAACAAGACCAACCATGCAGTATTGGAAGGTCTGCTCTTGTCGCTGATTGGCAAGAAAATAGTAATCAAGCACTTTCTTGAAAGCGAAGGCAACCAAGAAGACCTGCTTGACAAGTACAACCGTGTCGATATATTGGCAGAAGACGAAGACGGCGAGCTGATAATCATTGAAATACAAAACAGCCATGAGATCACATACTTCCACCGCATGCTATACGGAGTGTCAAAAGCCATAACCGAATACATCGACAAAGGCGACAGCTACGACAAGGTGCGCAAGATATACTCAATCAACATCGTATATTTCGAATTAGGTCAAGGCAAAGACTACGTATATCATGGCAAAACTGAATTCAAAGGACTGCACGCTCCCCACGACCTGCTTAAACTTTCAGCAAAGCAAAGCGAGAAATTCCTTGGCATCAGTGAAGCAAAACTTGAAAAGCGTAAAGATGCCGGAGAACTGTTCCCTGAATATTACATCCTACGCGTAAATGACTTTGACAAGATAGCCACAACGCCACTCGATGAGTGGATAGAGTTTCTGAAGACCGGCAAGATTGACGACAACACCAAAGCTGCCGGACTTGCCGAAGCACGCAAACAGCTAAGAGTAGACTCTCTACCCGACAAAGAACGCCGGGCATACGAACGCTATATGGAATCAGTAAGACATATGCGCAGCCTCTTCGATACAAGTCACGACGACGGCTACACTGAAGGACATGCAGAAGGCAGGGCTGCGGGCTTAGTTGAAGGCAGGGCTGCGGGCTTAGCTGAAGGCAGAGCTGAGCGTTCATTAGAAATAGCCAGACAATTGAAGGCAATGGGAATGAGCAGAGAACAAATCATACAAGCCACGGGATTGCAAGAATCTGACATACAGAATCTGTAGGTCACTTCGTGAATGTGGAGTTTTGAATGTTGAATGTTGAGTTGTTGGCGGCTAACGCCCGCCATGAAGAATTATGGAATTTGGAATTTATTGTTTGGCATTGTCACGAATTATCGTGAATTACCCGTGAATTAGCCCACGAATTCAACATTCAACATTTAACACTTAACATTAATAATGGTAACTCGTGAATAATTCATGATAATTCGTGACTAAGACCCTCATCGCAGCCCTAAAATTTCTTTCCTATAGCGAGATTGACAAACGTCTTGAACAGTATCGTGATGTCAAACCACCACGAGCGGTGCTTCAAGTAATACAAGTCAAGCTCAAGACGCTTGAGCATTTTCTCCATCGTATCGGTATATCCATTATACAATGTGGCATAAGATGTTACGCCAGGGCGAATCTGATATAGATATTCATAACGGGCATCATACAGCATAATTTGGTCGATATAGAATTTACGCTCAGGTCGCGGCCCAATAAACGACATTTCGCCCTTCAGCACATTCCACAACTGAGGCAACTCGTCCAAGTGATGCACACGAAGGAACTTTCCGACCTTAGTCATACGCGTGTCGCGTTCATGCTGATATAACGCCGGACCATTCTTCTCGGCATCCACACGCATACTCCTGAACTTATATATATAGAAAGGTCTGCCGAAACGTCCTATACGCTCCTGCTTGAATATAGCCGGACCTCCATCCTCGTGCTTCACTGCAAAATAACAAACTATGAAAAGAGGCGAGAAAACCACCAATGCCACAAAGGCTACAAGAAAGTCAAATACACGCTTAACATTTCTCTCCACCTCATTCATTCCGTCATATATAAAAGTATCCTCCATATTGATATTCTATGATATAGTCATTAAGTTGTAAACTTATATATACATTAACGGCTTTTTACAAAAATATTGTAAAATACAGTAGACAAAACATAGAAAAATCAAGAAAATAAATTGAATACGTATTCGTTGGCAAAGTAATACGTATTCGTTGGCAAAGTAATACGTATTCGTTGGCAAAGTAATACGTATTCGTTGGCAAAGTAATATATATTAAAT
>JAIJMN010000195.1:0-4474 GCA_022735715.1 Prevotella sp. | reverse complement strand
ATGTCATCGTACGCCGGAACTTCGTCTACCGGCACAGTGAAGCAGCTGATAGGTCTCAACGACGACATCAAGGGACGCACCATCATCATCGTTGAAGACATCATCGAGTCGGGACTGACAATGAAGGCCATTCTCGCCCAACTTGCCGATAAGCAGCCTGAGGCGATACATATCTGCACACTGCTGCTCAAGCCAGAATGTCTTGAGACCCAACTCGACATACGCTACACGGCATTCGAGATTCCCAACGACTTCATTGTAGGTTACGGACTTGATTACGACCAACAGGGACGCAACCTGAAGGACATATACACAGTGGTGGAAGAATAGACGCGACGTCAGAAACAGTAACAACAGAACAAACAGTACATATTTATTTAAGTTAAAAAGATGAAGAACATCGTAATTTTCGGTGCCCCTGGTTCAGGCAAGGGCACTCAGAGCGACCTTATGATCGAGAAGTATGGCTTCAACCATATATCGACAGGTGACGTGCTCCGCAATGAAATCAAGAACGGAACAGAGCTTGGCAAGACAGCCAAGGGATTTATTGACAACGGTCAGCTTATCCCCGATGAGCTTATGATTGATATCCTCGCAAGCGTATACGACAGCTTCGGCAAGGAGCACAAGGGCGTTATCTTCGACGGATTCCCCCGTACAATCCCGCAGGCAGAGGCTCTCAAGAAGATGCTTGCAGAGCGCGGACACAAGGTAGCAGCAATGATTGAGCTTGACGTTCCTGAGGACGAGCTTATGACACGTCTCGTAAAGCGTGGTCAGGAGAGCGGTCGTTCGGACGACAACGCTGAGACTATCAAGAAGCGTCTTGACGTTTACCACAACCAGACAGCTCCGCTCATCGAGTGGTATAAGGCAGAGGGCATCCATCACCACATCAACGGACTCGGCGAACTGCCGCGTATCTTCGGTGACATCTGCGCTGTTATCGACGCACTCTAATAATATCGCAACCCGATAAAACAACATAAGAGGGGCGCTCAGTTACGAATCATATCGTAAACTGAGCGCCCCTCTTTTTTGTTTTACCCGAAAGACAGGACTTATCAGTTCTTCTTCGACGTTATACCGCCATTCTTTGTCAGCGTGAGAGTCGACTGCTGCAGCTGTCGTGAAGTATGGTCGAAGATGAGGTTCGGATTGAAGCGGCGACCCTTGAAGTGAGTTTCAAAGTGCAGATGTTCGGTAGTGGCGCGTCCGGTGCGTCCTGTCAATCCTATCACCTGACCGGCTTTCACCTTATCGCCCACCTTCACGAAGTTCTTCGACTGATGGCTGTAGAGCGTCTCCAGTCCATTGGCGTGCTTCAAGACGATGCAGTTGCCATAGCCATAATAGCTCGACGAGCGTGTCACCACACCATCGAAGGCAGCCACAATCTCGTCGTTTGGTTTCGTCTTGAGGTCGACACCCGAGTGTCGGCGCCTGCCTCCGTACGGACTTATCACCTTGGCGCCCGGCAGCGGATAAGCCCAACGCTGCTTCTCCATCTTCTCAAGATTCCACTTAAATGTCGACGACTTCTCAAATACGTCCAACTCCATATCAGTTGCCGATTCTTCGATGTCGCTCTTGTCGCCCAGCACGCTCACATTGACGTAGTTGCCACTCTTCTCGCAGAGCAGGGTCTGTCGGCGCAGACGATGGCTGTGCACGTCGATCATTGCCGAAGGATTGATACGCGCACCGTTTACCATAATCGAGAAGTCGCAGTAGAACTTGCCGTCCTTGTGTCCGACAATGGCAATAGTCTGTCCGGCGCGCACGATAGCGCCCACTTCCACAAGGTTCTCGGCATTGTTGCCATATACGGTTTCAAATCCGTTGCGGTGGCGTATTACGATAACGTTACCCATTTCGGCATGTTTTCGCGAGAGGCGCACGGTTCCGTCAAACATCGCCTTCACCGCATCGCCGTCCTTGGTCTCTATCTGCATAGAGTTGTTCTTGCGAACAATGGCCTTGCCAACGGGCAGCGGAAACGAGTATTCCGATGCCTTCAACAGACTGAAATCGACGTTGAAGGCATCCGAACGGCTGAAAAGTCCTGGTGTGGCAATGCTTATCTGCTGTTGTTCGGCAGCGGTGAACTGTTGTTTTACG
Organism: Prevotella sp.; assembly: GCA_022735715.1. GTDB lineage: Bacteria > Bacteroidota > Bacteroidia > Bacteroidales > Bacteroidaceae > Prevotella. Next base: position 2,350 of record JAIJMN010000195.1, on the reverse strand, counting down.
GGTGCCGCTGCAGTGGCAGTCATCACCACTGCAGCGAGTAATAGTAGGGTTCTTATTTTCAATAATTTCATTAGTCTTTAGGATTTAGGAATATGCCGTTGTATATACGTCCTGAATTGATGCCGAGTCGGCGTGCCGAGAAATAGTCGTCGATGTTGTCAAAGGTGCAGACGGCTGTGTCGTGTATGTTCTCCTTGGGCACACCAGCCTGCTCCAGGAGCATTTGGTTGCAGAGTGGCAGATTGATGTGCCACTTCATCAGGAACTTGTCTTTCGGATCGGCAGCCTCTTCGTTGCGCTTCACTTCGCGGTGTGCCACGGCATCCATGTCGAACATGGCTTCGGCAAAGGCATTGTACACCTCGTCGCCCACCTCAAAGTTGCGCTCCGAGATGCCCGGTCCGATTACGGCCTTGAGCTGTGCGGGGTCGGTATGATAAGCTGCGCGCATATCGGTTATAGCCTTAAGCACTATTCGTGCCACCATACCACGCCATCCGGCATGTATGGCGCACACTGCGTGATGATCCTCGTCGTAGAGCAGAACGGGTATGCAGTCGGCTGTACTAACGCCGATGCACACGCCCGCGAGGTCGGTCATCACGGCATCTACGCCCTCGAGCAGCATGCGGCGGATGTTGTCGGGCAGAGTCATGAACTCCTTTGCGATAATGCGGGTAGAGATGCCATGCGTCTGATGCGGCATGATGATGTTCTGCGAGGGCAATCCCAGTTCGTCGGCAAGCATTTGTCGGTTCTCAGCAATGTGCTGCGGGTCGTCGCCACACCACTCGTTTATATTGAACGAGGCGTAAGTACCCTGCCCCACTCCGCCATGTCGGGTAGTGGAGAAGGCCGTTACGCCATCGGCTATATTATAATAGGTGGGATTCTGACTACTTTGCGTCATCGTAGTCCTCCTCTTCATATTCAAAGTCGTCGAGGTCGTCTACGTCCTCGATGTCCTCGTCGTCGATGTAGATAATCTCGTCCTCACCTTCTGCCTGCATCTCGGCAGCGAAGCGTGTCATGTCCTTGTCGCGGTGTACGAGGGTGTCTTCGGCTGTAATGCTCTGAAGTTTGTTGCTCTCAGAGTTGAGTTCGTTCCAGAGAGTGTCCTTGAGTTGCTGTATGCCCAGACCCGTAACCGACGAAATGAACACCACGGGCAGGTCGTCGGGCAGCGTGTCGCGCAGCATGTCCATGAGTTCGTCGTCGAGCAGGTCGCACTTGGTCACAGCCAGTACGCGGTGCTTGCTGAGCATGTCGGGATTGAACTGACGCAGCTCGTTGAGCAGAAGTTCATACTCGCGCTTTATGTCGTCGGTGTCGCCCGGCACCATAAAGAGCAGCAGCGAGTTGCGCTCGATGTGTCGGAGGAATCGCAGTCCGAGACCCTTGCCCTCGCTCGCGCCCTCGATAATACCGGGGATGTCAGCCATTACGAACGACTTATGGTCGCGATAGTCGACGATGCCGAGCGACGGTTCGAGCGTTGTAAACGGATAGTTGGCAATCTTTGGGCGTGCGCTCGACACGGCAGAGAGCAGTGTCGACTTGCCTGCGTTGGGCAATCCTACGAGTCCTACGTCGGCAAGGAGCTTGAGCTCGAGAATTATGGTTATCTCCTCCATCGGCTCGCCGGGCTGTGCATAACGAGGAGTCTGGTTTGTAGCCGAACGGAACTGGAAGTTGCCCAGTCCGCCACGACCGCCCTTGAGCAGCAGCACCTCTTGTCCGTCGTGCATAACGTCGCACACATACTTGCCGGTTTCGGCATTGTACACCACAGTTCCGCAAGGCACGTCGATGTAAATGTCCTTGCCGTCCTTGCCGTGGCACTTGTCGCGTCCGCCGTTGCCACCGTGTTCGGCAAACACGTGGCGCTGGAACTTGAGGTGAAGCAGTGTCCAGTAGTTGTGGTTGCCGCGCAGATAGATGTTGCCACCGTGTCCGCCGTCGCCTCCGTCTGGTCCGCCGTTAGGGTTGTACTTTACATGGCGCAGGTGCATTGAGCCACGGCCGCCCTTGCCCGAGCGGCAGTATATCTTAACATAGTCTACGAAATTCGATTCTGCCATTATATATAATCAGTTTAAAAAAATTGGATATTTGCAAAGATAAATATTTTTTCGCGCATTTAGGCATGCGCATGCCATTTTTTGCTGTTGCCGCCATCAAAAACAAACTTAATATCAGACTGTTCCACGAATATCTGGTCACAGTATCTGAAGTTGCTTCGCCAATCTACTACCCCAATTCGGGATAAAATAGCGATTAGTTGCATGTGAAGACAGATACGCGAGTTCTCTTCCCATGCCATCAGACATGGGCTGTATATAAAGAATCG
>JAIJMN010000194.1:0-4487 GCA_022735715.1 Prevotella sp. | reverse complement strand
ACTTATATTTTTGATCTTGACGGTACGTTGCTGTCTACTCTTGGTGATTTGGCAGCGAGTTGCAATTATGCATTGCGCACCAACGGCATGCCTGAGCGTACAGTTGATGAAGTAAGACAATTCGTAGGCAATGGCGTAAAGAAACTTATGGAACGCGCCATTCCCGGCGGACTTGACAACGATAAGTTTGACAAGACTTATGCTGATTTCCGCCAACATTACATGCAGCACAATCTTGATACAACCAAGCCATACGATGGTGTGATGGAGATGCTTGAGGAGTTGCGCAAACGGGGAAAGAAAGTTGCTGTGGTAAGCAATAAGTTCTATGCCGCTACTCAGGAACTGTGCTGTCACTTCTTCGGCGACCTCGTGCCAGTAGCGATTGGCGAACGTGAGGATATTCGCAAGAAACCTGCTCCAGATACAGTATTGGAAGCAATGCGCCAACTTGGAGCAATTGCCGAAGGTGCTGTGTATATAGGCGACAGCGATGTGGATATTGATACGGCACGCAACTCGGGTATGCCTTGTATCAGTGTGCTGTGGGGATTCCGCGACAAGGAGTTTCTATTAGAACACGGAGCAACAACGCTTGTTAGCACACCGGAAGAAATATTGGAAAAGTAAAAAAGTAAAAGAGTAAAAAGGTAAAAGAGTAAAAAGATAAACTTGAGCGTTTTGAATTTTTCATTATAAAAACTCTAATCGCATCCAAGTCTTTTTACTCCTTTACCTTTTTTCTTTTATATTATCCCAAATAGGTCTTTAGAAATTCACACTGCATCACATATGGCTTTTTCGTGCGTTCTTGCTTGATACCAAATACTATCCTTACGAAATCATGTCCCTTTACAATCGTGACACTAATGCCAAGAACGTGATATAAAGTTATGTTGCGTGTCTTGAAACGGTCGTATCATGTCATGATATGACCGTATTGTGCCTTGAAACGATCGTATCATGCCTTGATACGACGTTTTTACGGAATGCTAATATCTTCAAACTACTGATAAGGTAAAATCTGTCACCGTTATTATGTATACACATATTAACTGAATATTCTAATGACCGATAGGGAATTATTCGTATCGTATTGCTTCAATCGGGTCGAGCTGAGCAGCCTTCTTTGCAGGATACCATCCGAAGAACACGCCGGTGAATGTACATACGGCAAAGCTCATGATGATGCTCCAAGGCTGAATGTAGATAGGCCAGTGGGCTATGAACTTAACGGCGTATGATGCGCCGACTCCCAATGCTACACCTATAAGTCCGCCAGTGACACTGAGCAGTATAGCCTCAATGAGGAACTGGTTGAGGATGTCGATGCCACGAGCGCCAACCGACATGCGCAGACCAATCTCGCGTGTACGTTCGGTTACGCTCACATACATGATGTTCATGATACCGATACCTCCCACGATGAGTGAGATGCCAGCCACACAACCCAAAAGTATGGTCATCATGTCGGTGGTAGAGTTCATCATGCTTGCAAGTTCCTCCTGCGAACGGATATTGAAATCATCGTCGTCGGCAGCTTGCGTGTCTGTTGCATCCTTCAGTTTGTGGTTGCGACGCAGCACAGAAGTTATCTCGTCAATAGCCTTGCTTGTAAGGTCTTCGGTTATTGCCGAGCAGGTGATGCCTCCGAGATAGGTCTGAGCCTTGATACGCTTCATAACTGTAGTGTAAGGAGCCAGCACCAAGTCGTCCTGGTCCATACCCATAGAGTTGTAGCCCTTCTTCTTCAATACACCGATAACACGAAACGGAATAGAATTGAATCGAACCACCATGCCTACAGGGTCGGAGCCGTCGGGGAACAGATTGTCCACAACAGTCTGTCCGAGAATGCACACCTTAGCGCTTGCCTTGATGTCGGCATCGGTGAACATTTCGCCTTCGTCAACCGACAACTGTCTTATCTCCAGATAATCCTGATTGACACCATATATAGATGATGGCGTGTTGTTGTTGCCGTAAATCCACTGTCCGCTGCTGTTCACTGTGGGGCTTATGCCCTTGATGAAGTTGCACTCATCATTTATCGACTGATAATCGGTCAATTTGAGAGTCTCCATTGAAGAAGCATCCTGCCTTACACCACCCGGACCGCGGTCGGCACCCGGGCTTATCATTATCATATTAGAGCCCATTTCGGCAATGTTAGCCTGAATGCTCTTCTTCGAACCCTGACCAATGGCAAGCATCGTAATGACCGAAGCCACACCGATGATGATGCCGAGGGCGGTGAGGAATGAGCGCAACTTGTTGGCAGCGATTGCGCGGAGGGCTATCTTAAAAAGATTGCTATAATTCATTTTCTTAATGTTTTGTTTTTAATGTTTAATGTCTACTTGTTTAATCGTCAATTAAATGCATTTGTATTCTTTCCAATTAAACACCCAACATTACTCATTAAACATTATTGTTACTCGTCCGAGTTGGCTGGCAATGCTGCCAGACCTTCGGCTGCCGACTGTATGTTGTGATTGTACTCGTCGCTTATCACGTGTCCGTCGCGCAGCATGATGTTGCGTGAGGAATAGTTTGCAATGTCGGGATTGTGAGTCACGAAGATAATAGTTCTGCCCGCTGCATGCAGCTTTTGGAAGAGTACAAGAATCTCGAACGATGTACGTGTATCGAGATTACCGGTTGCCTCATCCGCCAGAATCACCGCAGGGTCATTCACCAATGCACGAGCTATGGCTACGCGCTGCATCTGTCCACCCGACATCTGGTTCGACTTATGATACAATCGTTCGCCCAATCCTACTGCCTGCAATGCCTTTATGGCACGCTCTTCGCGCTCCTTGGCACCAACTTCGGTGTTGTACATCAGTGGCAACTCAACGTTTTCCACGCTTGTAGTCTTCGGCAGAAGGTTGTAGTTTTGGAATATGAATCCAATCTTGCGGTTGCGCAGTACGGCGCGTTGTGACTTCGACATCTTTCTGACCGACACCCCGTCGAGATAGTATTCGCCCGAACTGGGTGTGTCCAGGCATCCGAGCTGATTAAGAAGCGTAGACTTGCCCGAACCCGACTTACCCATGATTGTGACGAATTCGCCTTCGTATATCTTGAACGACACTCCGCGCAGCGCATGTACAGTCTCATCGCCTACGATGAAGTCGCGCTTAACGTTGTCGAGTTCTATTACTACTTTCTTTTCGTCCATATATATAATGTATAGGAATGAAGCCTCACCCTCTTGCCCCTCTCGCATAGGGAGGGGAGTGATTAGCTTCTGTATTTGAGTATTTTTGTTAGGGCTTTTTATTTCTTCTTGTTCTTTCCCGGAGGGCCGGGAGCGAATGGGCTCTTCTCGCCTCCTGCATCAGCCTGCGTGTCATCCTGCTCACCTCCCGTAACATTTAGACCGGTAACAACCTTAACGCCAGCAGAAATGCCATTAAGAATCTGTGTGTTTGTGCCGTCGGTCATGCCGATGTTCACCTTATGGGCTACGATGCTGTTGCCCTCGATGGTCCAAATCTTGTTCTTGGCATTGCCAATCTGGTCTACAATCTTCATTTTGCCTACAGTCTCCTTCTGCGGAGTGAAGCGCAGAGCTTTTGACGGAACTGAGAGCACGCCCTTACGTTCGGCTGTATAGATGGTGACGTTGGCTGTCAGACCCGGTTTGAGTTTGAGGTCGGCATTAGGTGCAGAGATAACTACCTCGTATGTCACTACGTTATTGGTAGTAGTAGCTTCCTGGCGCACCTGCTTTACAGTACCCTCAAAAGTGTCGTCGGGATAAGCGTCGACGGTGAACGAAACGCGTTCGCCTTCCTTAACGTCGCCTATGTCAGCCTCGTCGACATTGGCCACAACCTGCATGTTTGTGAGATCCTGGGCGATAGTGAACAGTTCAGGGGTAGAGAAGCTTGCTGCTACGGTCTGACCTTCTTCTACCGACTTAGACAGTACAATGCCGTCTATCGGCGATGTGATGGTAGCATAGCCGAGGTTGGTCTGTGCGCGCTGCACCTCTTCCTTAGCCGATGCTACCTGCTCCTTGGCCTGAGTATATGAGAGTTTGGCGTTGTCGAAATCGTCGGCAGCTACAAGTCCTTTTTGGTAGAGAGTCTTATAGCGGTTGTAGTTTGTGGTCTGATAGTTGAGCTGGCTCTGTGCCGTAGCGAGCTGGGTCTTTGCCGAATTGAGTTGGCTCATAAGGTTGGTCTTGTCGAGTTCGGCAATCACCTGGCCCTTCTTCACTACAGAATTGTAGTCGACATAGAGCTTGTTCACAATACCGCTCACCTGAGTACCCACCGTAACCGAAGTCACCGGCTCGATAGTACCCGTAGCGGTGATACTGTTCATGATGTTAGCCGGTGCCACAGCAGCCGTTTCAAACGAAATCTGTTCTTCCTTCTTGCCGCCCGACAATGCCCAAGCGACAATGGCTATGATAATGACAACCGCCACTACCAGCCATACTTTACTTATTTTTTTCATAAATCTATGTT
>JAIJMN010000193.1:0-4499 GCA_022735715.1 Prevotella sp. | reverse complement strand
GAAAGCAGACATTTGTCTCATCAATACTTGCTCGGTGACAGAAGTTGCCGACCACAAGTGCCGACAGGCAATACATCGTATGGTGCGCAATAATCCTGGTGCTTTTGTGGCAGTAACTGGTTGTTACGCTCAGTTGGAGTCGGAAAGAGTGAGCAAGATTGAGGGTGTTGACCTTGTGCTTGGTTCTAACGAGAAAGCTGACCTCATACAGTTCTTGAGCGATGCTTGGACTGCTAAGGAGTCGGAAGCTGAACATATGCAACAGACAGGACAGGAATCGCTGCACCGTTATCATTCGGTTAAGACCAAGAACATCAAGTCGTTTGCACCATCTTGCTCACGTGGCAACCGTACACGTTATTTCCTTAAGGTGCAGGATGGCTGCGACTACTATTGCACTTACTGTACTATACCGTACGCACGAGGCAATTCGCGCAACCCGACAATCAGTTCTCTGGTAGCACAGGCAGAACAGGCGGCAGCTGAAGGTGGTAAGGAGATAGTGCTTACTGGTGTCAATATTGGTGACTTTGGCAAGACTACCGGCGAAAGCTTTGTCGATCTTGTTAAAGCTCTTGATTGTGTTGATGGCATTGAACGTTATCGTATCAGCAGTATGGAGCCCGATCTTTTGACAGATGAGCTCATTGACTTCTGTGCACAGAGTCGTGCTTTCATGCCGCACTTCCATGTCCCATTGCAAAGTGGCAGCGATGAGGTGTTGCGTCTTATGCATCGCCGTTATGATAAGGCTCTGTTTGCACGCAAGATAGCATTGATCAAGGAGCGTATGCCCAATGCTTTTATTGGTGTAGACGTTATGGTGGGATGTCGTGGCGAGACTCCTGAGTGTTTTGAAGAGTGCTACGATTTCCTCAATGGTGTTGATGTTACTCAGCTTCATGTCTTCCCTTACAGTGAACGTCCAGGTACTGCTGCCTTGCGTATTCCTTATGTTGTAAGCGATGCTGACAAGAAGTTGCGTAGCAAGCGATTGCTCGAAATGAGCGAGCAGAAGCGCATAGATTTCTATGCGCGCTATAAGGGTACGGAACAGGAGGTGCTCTTTGAGAAGGCTTCGCATGGACGTGCCATGCATGGGTTTACCAAAAACTATGTGCGTGTGGAACTTTCACCGCGTGATGCAAAGGAAGAATACGACAATCAACTCATTCGTGTACGCCTTGGCGACTTCAATCACGACAAGTCGGCATTGAAAGCTGAAATTGTTTAAGTGAAAAGTGAAGAGTGAAAAGTGAAGAGTGAAAAGTGAAGAGTGAAAAGTGAAGAGTGAAAAGTGAAGAGTGAAAAGTGAAGAGTGAAAAGTGAAGAGTGAAGAACGATCATGAAGAAAGTTGCAATCGTAATACTTAACTGGAATGGAGCGGCAATGATGCGCCGCTTTCTTCCTTCTGTGATAGAGCACTCGGCTGATGTAGCTGATATAATTGTAGCCGATAATGATTCGAAGGACGACTCGTTGGCTTTGCTCAAGGCAGAGTTTCCTACTGTTCGAACTATTATACTTGACAAGAACTATGGTTTTGCCGGTGGCTACAATCGTGCGTTAGAGCAGGTAGATTATGAATACTATATGCTCCTCAATAGTGATGTTGAGGTGACAGAAGGCTGGATGGAGCGTCTCATTGACTTCATGGATGCCCATCCGGAGGTTGCTGCGTGTCAGCCAAAGCTTCGTGCTGAACATTCGCGCGACATGTTTGAGTATGCTGGTGCAAGCGGTGGATACATTGACCGTTACGGTTATCCGTTCTGTCGCGGACGTATATTCGATACAGTAGAGAAGGATCAAGGGCAATACGATGACCCTTGTGAGGTGATGTGGGCAACTGGTGCTGCGCTGATGATACGCCGGGAGGACTACTGGCGTGTTGGCGGACTTGACGCTCGGTTCTTTGCGCATTGTGAAGAGATTGACCTTTGTTGGCGCTTGTGCAATCTTGGCCGAAAGATATATTGCGTTCCGCAGAGTGTGGTATATCATGTAGGAGGCGGAACATTGCCCAAAGGTAATCCGATGAAGACCTATCTCAATTTCCGCAACAACTTGACGATGCTCTACAAGAACTTGCCCGAAGCTGAACTTGCACATGTAATGCGTGTAAGAAGAGTGTTGGATTATGTGGCGGCATTCAAGTCGTTGCTGCTCGATCGCAATCTTGGTGAGTTCAAGGCAGTGGTCAATGGACGTAAGGCTTTTAAGGCTTGGCGTAAGGACTTTATTGCCGACCGTAAGCAGATACAGTCTACTCGTACATCTGCCACAGACGCAATGCGTAAGCCTTATTCTATATTATGGCAGTATTATATACATGGTTGTCATATATATGGAAATATTAAAGAATAGACTAAAATTCGTCAAATTTTGTGTTTTTTATGGTTAAACGGCAGAAATACATCTGCCGTTTAATCTTTTTTAGCTGAAAAGTTGGAAGAAAAGAACTTTTTTAGTATTTTTGCATGGTGTTAATGAGCACTTTTTTTTAGAATAACAAGAAGCCTATTGTGAGAAAGATTTATATTATTATAGTAACAGCCATCATATTAGTTTCAACTGCTTGCGAGTTTAAGTTGAAACAGTTTGGTGAAGAAGGTCAGTCAACGCTTGTGCAGGTGCAGCGTTATGATCGTCTTGAAAGCCGTTATCTCACTACGGGCGATTTCTCAGCTCTTCAGCAGATGAACACTGAATATCCCCAACAGACGCGTATGCTTATTGAAGATATACTGCAGTTGGGTGAAGTGAATGATGCTGGCATTAACACAAAGCTTCTGAATTTCTATCAAGACACAATACTTCAGACTATCATTGCAGAAACAGAGACGCAGTATGCCAATATGAGTGACATCAATACTCAGTTGAGTGATGCGTTTAAAAAGCTCCAGAAGATATGTCCTGAGATAACGATACCCACAGTTTACACCCAGATAAGTGCGCTCAATCAAAGTATTGTGATAGGCGACAACACCATTGGCATATCACTTGACAAGTACTTAGGCAAGGATTTTGAGCCATATCGTCGCTACTACACAGCAGAGCAGCGCCAGCAAATGACACGTGAGCAGATAGTGCCCGACTGTATGAGCTTCTATCTGTTGAGCCTTTATCCGTTGCGTGATTATGAAAATAGTACGCAGCAGGAGCGCGACATGCACATGGGCAAGATAATGTGGACGGTAAATAGATTGTTGGGACGTAAGGTGTTCAACACCAAATACACCGCAATGGTAGACCGACAGGCTAAGCAGAATCCGAAGATGTCGGTCAGAAACATCCTCGAACAGGATTGTAAGCGATGAAGCGTAGATTTTGAAAGTGCTTTTTTCAAAATATGCTTTAAAGCATATATTTTAATTTGCACATTCAAATCTAAAGCCATACCTTTGTGGTGTTATCCTGAATACAATCTTTTTACCTTAGAAAAAAACTAATACCTATTGATAAAAATGCCGGCCGCTGTGAAGCAACCGGCATTTGACGTTTTATAAGGTTTCCTTATTTTTTCCTTTGATTGTAGGATTCGTTTTCTATTCCTTCTTATTTTATTCCTCTTTGATTCAGCGCCTGGCTGTATCGCTTGGCGTTTTGCAGATGTTCCTGATAAGTACGAGCGAAATTGTGTGTTCCGCTGAAGTCTTCCTTGGCACACATATATATGTAGTCGTGTTTTACGTGGTTCAGTACGGCATCAATACCTGCAATAGACGGAATACGGATAGGTCCTGGGGGCAGTCCCGGATTCTTGTAGGTATTGTAAGGACTCTTGATGTATAGCAGATTGTTGTAAATGCGCTTCAAGTCGAATCGTTTCCAAGCGAACTTAATTGTCGGGTCAGCCTGGAGTGGCATACCGTTTGGATACTCGGCGTTGCGCAACATCAATCTGTTGTAGTACATTCCGGCTACCATAGGTTTCTCACCGTCGTTGGCAGTCTCTTCGTCTACAATACTTGCCAGTGTGCTCACCTCAATAGGCGATAGTTTCATCGCCTTAGCCTTGTCAGTACGCTCACTATTCCAGAACTTGTTGCATTCCTTGTGCATACGGTCGAGCAGTTTTTCTGTGCTTACGTTCCAGTAGATATCGTATGTATTAGGTATGAACATCGCTGCGATTGTAGCGGTATCGTATCCGTATTTCTGACATGTTGCTTCATCAGCCAGTGCGTGATATATAGTGGCGCTATCGAGCATCAGTTTCTTAGAGAACTCGGCTGCCAAGCGGTCAACGGTGCGCACCGATGGCACTACAAGATTAACCGGAGTCTGCAATCCGTTCTTCAGATGGCGGAACACTACGAACGCTCCTTCGCCAGGACGAACGGCATAACGTCCGGTGCGAATGTTATCGGCATACTTGCTATTGTTTACAAGCATCTTGAATCCTGTCATCTGTGTGCCCTTGCTTGAGAATTCAGACAGCTTTGTATAAACCGAATCGATGTTGTCGTCGTTGTCTATATAGACATACTTGGTG
>JAIJMN010000192.1:0-4517 GCA_022735715.1 Prevotella sp. | reverse complement strand
ATATTTGCATTTTTATCGCTCAATACTGTGAGTTGAACGCGCAAAGAAATCTTTTGCTCGAAATTTTTGAGTTTTGAGCGTGCAGGGCTTAAAGCGTTTATATACATAAGGTTACGGAGATTGTAGGGCTGAGTGAGCAAAAAGCGCAGGCTTAAAAGGATTCCTTTTCTTTGCAAAAGGACAACTTTAGCTCTCCCGAAGGACAACTTTAGCTCTCTCGAAGGATTACTTTTGCTCTCCGATTGTAACCCGTTACAACGCAAAAAGGGCTTCTTTGCATTCCAAATGTTATCGTTTGGAATGCAAAGAAGCCCTTTCGGGTGTTTTTGAAGAGATTCGTAGGCTGTCAAAACCTACAAACACAGCCGTTGAAATCTCTAGAATCGATTTTTCATTTGTAACAATTATTTACTGCATGTGCGATATTTGCATGTTATAATTGTCGTTTTAATAGTTATCTTATCATTATCTTCTTTCCGCCGTTGATGTACACGCCCGGTAGGGCGGGGCGCTGGTTGTAGCGACGTCCCTGCAAGTCGTACCAGATGGTTGAGGCTTTCTGCTTGTCTACAGTCAGCACATTTACTCCGGTAGAAATCTGGTCGGTCACGTCTTTTACGATGTAATAGCCTTTTCCGTCTTTTTCGGTCGTAATCTCTATGTATGTGTCTTTGTTCAGATTGCTTATGTCGATGGTCTGTGGTTTACCCGTTCCAGTATTGAGCACCAATGACACCATGTCGTTGCGCTTGGCTATACTGTAGGTCTTGTAGTACCACTTTTTGCCTGCAATTGTCTTTGTTGCAGTCACGGCATCGCCAGGCCATTTGCCTTTTGTTGTCAAATTAGTGCCCGACTGGCTTTCCCACGCCCAGAAGTTCAAGCTCTTCCATCCCACCTGATCAACGTTTACGTACACGTTAATGTTGTACGGAGTGAATGCCTCAGGTGTGGAAATCTCGTATGTGCGGGTAGTTACAGCCGACACGGTAGAGCCGGTGAGCAGTCCCACCTTCAGTGTTGTCGTGCCCATAGGGATGTTTATTGCTGTGCCGCTCGCAGCCTTACGGCTATTTGCAGTAGGTTCGGTTCCGTCGGTGGTGTACACCAGTTGCGCGCCCAGCTTGTCGCTTACGGCTGTAAGGCAAGCCTTCTGTACATGGTCATAATGTCCCGAAGGCAGGTCAATCCATGCCACGTTGCTGCTGTTGCTGAGCAGGTAGCGATAGTGATAGCCACGCAGTATCTCGGTGTATCCCGTAGGTGTGGCGTATTTGTTGGCGTTGGTTCCCATCACGGCATACAATGTTCCCTTTGAACCTTCGGTCTTCAGAACGTTGTAGTTTAAGCCCATCTTCACGTTGAATGTAGTATTGCTGGTATTTGTAATGCCAGCAATGTGGCGGGCGTTTATCATCTTCTTGATGTCGGTGGGGTAGGCTTGCCAGTGCTTGTAAAACACGCATGGTGTGCCACATGATGCCAGAATAAATGCGTTGGCGGCAAGCGTGTCCTTGCGTATAGGGTCTTGCTGCTTGTCTCTTGAGCGGTATTCGGTGTCGTGGTTTTCAACGAAAGTTACAGCATACTGACGGTAAGTGGCATCGCTTATGAGCCCGCTCTTTGCCATGCTACCCCAATTATTGGCGATGAGGTCGCGTACGGCGTAACGTATGGGGAAGTCGAAGGCGGCTGATGTTGGTGTGCCGTTCACCTTGGTGGCGTTAATCCACGTAGTGACTTTTGACACATCACCGTCCAAATATTCACCTACAGAGAAGCCAGGCTTGGCTGCCGTGTTGTATATTCCGGTGAACTTGCCGTCGTAACCCTTCACCATGTCGTAGCGGAATCCGGTATAGCCGAAGTCGTTGAGCAGCATGTCGAGATATGCCTTTACTATAGTCTGTACGTTGGAGCTGTAGTGGTCGAGGTCGCGCATGCCGTCCCAGCCGTCGCCCGAGTCGTATTTGTTGCTGAGACTAATCTTAGGAGACTGGCCATTTGCCCAATTGTAAGTCTTTCCGCCGTCGTCGTTGTGGCAGATGTCGGTAGAATACATCTTGTAGGTTACGCCTTTGTATGTCTCTACGGGGAAGTCGGTCCAGCTTGTCAGTGTGTTGCGGTGGTTGATTACAACATCTGCAATGGTGCCTATTCCTTTGCTCTTGAATGTCTTGATCATAGAGCGCAGTTGGGCTTCGTTGCCAAACGAGCTGTTGTAATTGCTAAACCAGTAGAGGTCGTCGTATCCCATTGAGCGTCCGCTGCCGCAGTTGGCGCTCTGCGGAATCCATACAAGGTTGAAGTATGGTGCAAGGTCGTCGGCTTGGGCTTCAAGATTGCTCCATTTGGATGCTTGGTATGAGTCCCAATAGAATCCTTGCAGCATCACTCCGTTGTAATTGGCGGGCCAACCTTGAGCCTGCATGCTTAGTGATGCCATAAGGGCAACGAGTGTCGTGTAAATTTTCTTCATGTTCTGTTTTTAGTTACTTTTGGATTAATTGCTTACTACTACTTTTCTATATATTAAATGACTGCTTATCCGGTTACGACTACTTGCATCACGCAACTATATAAACCTAATTGTTTTATGCCCCAAAGTTACGTCAAATTCCATTACTGATGTATACAAATATTGTGCAAACGTGCAAATGGAATGCGCAAACGTTTGCATACCAGTGCTAAATAAAAAAATGAAGAGACTACTCTCTTACTGCGAGCAATCTCTTCCAACCTAAATTAAAACGTGTAAAACCTTAATAAACCTATGCGGTAGTAGCTGTATATGATTTTGAAAGTACTGTTGTATTATTCTACTCCAAATTTACGCATAATTCCTTTATCTATATATATAAATAATGTGTAAACGTACAAATGAATTGCGTAATCGTTTGCATGTTAACGCTTCATGTTTTGGATGAACAACAAAAAAGGCGGCTCTCGTATTTTGAGAACCGCCTGATGATTTTTTTTTGAAGTCTTGATTACTTAACCTCTATGAACCCATAATCGCCTGTAATATCATTGAAATAGATATTGTATGTACCAGCTGGAACTGGTATACTTGTACTACCACCAGAACAGATAAGAGTACCCTTGCTTTCATATTTCTGATCAGCATCAAAACCCCAGTTTCCATCGTCACGCCACTTATGATCAGCACGAATCTTAAAACCGCCATCAGGAATCTTTACATTGGCTTTGTACCAGTTGTGAGGAGCAACTTGCGTAAGGTCGATGTCGTCACCCTCATTCCACTTGCCACCTACACCTATCAGACCAACATACTCAAACTCAGTAGGATTCTGGTTATCAAGCTTTGTCCACTTGTAGGTCATAGTAGAGAAGTCGGCTGTGAATGTATAGTAAGCATCCTTCTCTGGACAAACGATAGCATCGCCATTGGTCTTCAAGCTACCTTCCGTTGTGGTAACGCCATCACCTTTGGCAGATCCAAAGGCGTTTTTCCAATCACCACCGAAGTCACTGCCAAGCCAAATCTTCAAGTTAGCATCACCAGTCCACTTTGTTGTAAATTTATGAACCATAAGAGACTCTGCTGTCATCAAGCAAGATTTAGCTTCTGGTTCCCAACCTTGCAAAGCACCTACAAGATAGTATTCTGGATAAATCTCCTTTATGGTATAAGTATAGTCCAGCATATTGATGGTCATCTGATACATACCAGCCTTAGCAATCTTACCAGCACCAGCCTTATTGCCTTCTGAGTTTGTTGTTAAAAGGCTACCAGTAAGAGCTTCGTCACCATCCTTCTCTATACCAACAACGCCCTTAGGATCGTTCTCCACAGCCCAAATATTACCTAAGTCTACGTTGCCTTGTGGAATAATTTTCCAGCACTGGTTGTCGGACTCGGTTGTGAAGATGAGTGTAAAGACAGGATCATCATATACATCTGCATCCGAATGGTTAAACTTAAAGTCGTTGTTCAATTGCCAACCTGTAACATCACCAACGAGATAGTAGGCTGCATCGATAAAGGGAGCCTCAGGGATAGCCTTTATCTGGAATGTTTCAGATGTTGCCATTTTTACAACAGTAGAACCGTTGCTAATCCATGCGTCAAGCGTAGCATCGATGTCATGCTCAACTGGGCGTTTGTCATACGTTTCTGCGATGTATGATGCCAAATCGGCTGTTGCCATCTTGCCGTCATTGTCAATGTCAAAGGTCTTGTTGCCTAAATTGATTTTGAAACTCGGAGTGTAACTGGCGTCGGAAGAAGTGGGAGCAACAATGCTCGCCACTTGAATCTTCTCTTCCGTTACATTAGCCAAGTCGATGACATCTACTGGAGTAACACTACCGTTACCGAATTCTACAGCTTTCGGCTCGGCGTTGACTTGGGGTTTGCTCCAGTCGGTATAGTCCTCGGTACATGACACCATTGCCATCAGCAGGGTCATTCCCAATAATATTTTCTTAATCATAATTGTCTTTGCTTAAAGTGATTTACAATTTAACGATGCTGAACGAACCTGTGATGTCGT
>JAIJMN010000191.1:0-4556 GCA_022735715.1 Prevotella sp. | reverse complement strand
ACCTCTGTCAACTCCAATACTTTTGGCTTTCCCATTGTATATAAAACGGAAAAAGACAATAAATATTTTATGTAAACTAATTTTGCTCACTTACTTATATACATCATTACATATACAGCTTCTGGTTTTCGAAGTCCACTTCCTTGTCAAGCTGTTCGTTGAAGTTGCGTAACACTTCCTCTTCAACGTCGCCCAGCTTGTATTCCTTTGCAGCGTCCTTCTTTATTTCGGCTATCCATGCCCGGCGGGCTGTGATATAGTCGCTCTTGACGCGCTCCACATTCTCCTCCGTAAGCGATGTAAATCCGTAGTAGTCCATAATCATGCGATACGACCATGCCCAACGGTATTCTGAGTACATAGCGTTGATTTGTTCGAAACGTTCGGTCAGAGCCTCAGTCGTATCGATGTCGCCCGATATGATGTCGTCGATGATGCGTTGTTCTTCCGATTCGGGCAGAAGCAGACCTGATATGTCTGTCCACGATCCTGTGCCGACAGTAGTGGTTGGTTCTACCGGAGCGTGGCGTTTCAGCACGGCACCCATATATATGCGTAGAGCGATGTCGTAATATTTGATTCCCTTGCGCAGCGATGAGTTCTTGATGACATATTCGTGATAGTTGTATGTCGAAACGTCTTCGCCCGAAGCTTCGCGCAGGTCTTCCAGTATTTTCTTGCCACGTAGAATCTCGCCTACGGTAAAAGGCGACAGCCAGTCGAAGTTGACAATACTCTTGCGTGCGCCGTCGGGTCGCATGTCGCGCTTGGGCCATTTGCGTATGTCGCGGTAGAGGCCAACTGTAGTGAGGTTGCGTCCCGGCACGAGATACATGGTGTCGTTGTAGGCAATGAGATAAGAGAAGGGCAGCGAGCGTGTGTCGGGATGATACATCAGCTTGCCGAAGCATACCGAGAAGGCTCCTATGTGTGCCGGCATCAGTATGTAGGCTCCGCTGGCTGTCTTGGTTCCGCGCTCCAGGGTGCCGTAGTGCATAGGCCCCATCTTATAGGCATGGTTGGAGAAGTTGGTGGCAGAGCCTGCGTTGTAGAACGAGAACTGTCCGCCAATGAGCAGCGAACTCTTATGGTGTGATGCTGTGAACGGACCGCAGAATGCTGCGCACGCCTCGCCGTTCGACATATACGAGTTGGCGAAGAACACGCTTCCTGCCGCCGTAAATCCGTTGCTCAGCTTGCATGCCTCGCCCACGAAGCAGTCCTGCATCTTCACGCTGTTGATGATAGACGAGCCGTCGCTGATGATAGAGTTCTCGCAAATCACTCCCGTGCCGATGTAGACAGAAGCGTTGCTGTTGCTCATTATGGTGCAGTCGCTCAGTCGCGAAGCTCCCGAAATCTCGCAGTCGTCGTATATTACGGTATTGGTTATCTCCTTGGTGTTTACTATCTTCACCCTATTGCCTATTGTTGCCATTTCGGGCGATGTACGTTCTATCTCCTCACGTATCAGTCGGCGTATGGCATCCTTCAAAGCACGGTTGTGGAAGTGCTTCACCATGAGTGCAGCCACCTGACTTGTCAGTCCGTGATAGAGTATCAAGTTGCCTTCGCCCACCTCGTTGAGTACCGAAATGAGGTTGCCCTCGCCATAAGTGGCTCCGTCGGTAGTTTCCATGGTGCATACGTTTGAAATGATGCAGTCGTTGCCAATGACGTAGTTGTTGATAAATCCCGAGATGTTCTCGATTAGGCAGTTGTCGCCAATAGTCACATTACGCAATGTGGCGTTGTTCACGCCTGAGTGTTTCATGAAGCCGCGGCTTACCTCCACGTTTTCTGTAAACGATCCGAGGCTTATGTTGCCGTAGAACATTACACGGTGGAAGAAGTTTGGCTTGAAATCGTCGCTCACTTCAATTCGTTGCCACTCCTCTGCCCAACAGCTGTTGGCTTGGAGTGTTGAGATTTCGTTGTCGGTTAAGTTTCTTTTTCCCATGTCGTTTTATTGATTATTATGGTGTTGTTATTATGGTGTTGCCTCCCTTCATTCCACCTCATACAGGAAGTCGTTGTACGGATATTTCTGTACATGCAGTTCGCGCACCTTCTTGTATATTGTTTCGCGGAACTCGTCTATATTCTCCTTTTCCTTTGCCGATATGAACATGCAGTTTTCGTTGAGGCGTGCCATCCAAGTGCGCTTCAGTTCGTCGAGTGTGATGTTCTCCTTAGTGGCAGGAGTCAGGTCGTCCTCCTCCTTTTCAGTCCACGAATAGTTGTCAATCTTGTTGAACACTATCATCGACGGTTTGTCGGCGCAGCCCAAGTCCTTCAGAGTATTCTCCACTACATTTATCTGTTCCTCAAAGTCGGGATGTGAGATGTCTACTACGTGCAGCAGCAGGTCGGCTTCGCGCACCTCGTCGAGTGTCGACTTGAACGAGTCGACCAAGTCGGTAGGCAACTTGCGTATGAATCCTACTGTATCAGCCAGCAGGAAGGGCAGATTGTCAATAACCACCTTGCGCACAGTAGTGTCGAGCGTAGCGAACAGCTTGTTTTCGGCAAACACCTCGCTCTTTGATAGCAGGTTCATGATGGTCGACTTGCCCACGTTGGTATATCCCACAAGAGCCACACGTATCATGCGTCCGCGGTTCTTGCGTTGTGTAGTCTTCTGCTTGTCTATTTCAAGCAGTCGTTGCTTTAGCAGGGTGATGCGGTTGAGGATGATACGGCGGTCCATTTCGAGCTGCGTCTCACCCGGTCCACGCAATCCCACACTACCTTTACCGCCACCCGAACCAGAGCCGCCTCCTTGTCGTTCAAGGTGAGTCCACAGTCGCTGCAGACGTGGAAGCATATAGCGGTATTGCGCCAGTTCCACCTGAGTCTTGGCGGCAGCCGTCTGAGCACGCATGGCGAATATGTCGAGAATGAGCGATGTGCGGTCGAGAATCTTCACGCCCAGCTCCTTCTCAATGTTGCGTATCTGTTTGGCAGAGAGTTCGTCATCGAAGATAACCATTCCCACGGGGCGTTCGGCATCCTCTTCGTCCTTGATATACTGGGCTATTTCCTCCAGCTTGCCCGAACCCACGTAAGTAACCTGGCTCGGTCCGCCCACGCGCTGCGTAAATCGCTTCACGGTAACGGCACCTGCTGTGTCGGCGAGAAATTCCAGTTCGTCAAGATATTCTTTGGTCTTTGCCTCGTCCTGGTCCTTGGTGATAAGTCCAACGAGTATGGCGGTTTCCGCCTTAACTTCTGATATTACAAATTCTTTCATCCAGTATGTATAATCTTTTAAAATACAAAATTATACAAAATACTTCACATCCGCAATTTACTGAATGTCAATTTGCTTAGTGCCACCCATTTTTGTTGTTATACTTCGTTCGGGATGCGTTCGGGATGCGTTCGGGATACTATACAAATATAAGACAGGTAGTAAGAAATTGTTACAAATTGAAAAGTAATTATAGAGTTTTGCTGAGTGGTTTTTTATGCTTTGTTTGTCGCCGGAAGCCATTCCGTTCTTCAATCTTACCCCTTTTGCCCTGCCAATGTACCCATTTAACTCTTCAATAGTACCCCTTTAGCATTCCAATAGTGCTGCATTTGAAGCGCAAAAGTACTGTAAATGGAGTGCAATTGTACTCCTTTTGCTGCAAAATAGAGTCGTTTCAGCGTAACAGCTTTATGCGTATTGAAACTGAATCTTATATAACTTGCTGTGTACTAACGTTATAACTCAAACTGCTCAAAACTCGAGAATTTCGCACCAAAGATTTCCTTGTGCGTTCAACTCGCAGTTTTGAGCGGCTAAAAATACAAATATAGGATAGTAGCGAGGGTGAAAGTTCGCTTAATTAGCAGAAAAGATGTCCCGTGCAATTTTTATTATAGGTTTGTCTGCCTGTTCTGTTTTATTTTATTTACTTTTGCATTGTGTAATAAACGTTTATAAATACTAACTTTTTCACTATATGATTATCAACAGATCGTTTTCCTCCTCTTTCGCTAAAGAGGAACGTTTCGGCTCCTTGAAGAGCCTTGTCCTTTTGGTGGTTATCGCTATCTTAGCCACAAGTAATACCTATGCCCAAGCCAGCTTCGAGACTATCGACGGCTTACGCTATCTGATAGATTCCGATGTCAAGACTGCAGCGCTCACAGCTAACCCTAATGGCGAAAAGTATTCTGGCAATATCGTTGTGCCGGAAAAGGTAAAAGCAAGCGATGGAGTGGAATATCCCGTTACTGCATTTGGAAGTAATGCATTTAAGGATTGCGACGGATTGCAGAGCATCATAATTCCTTCTTCTGTTACCTCTTTGGGTAATTATTGCTTTAGCGAGTGTAGTGGCTTGACAAGCATTACTATCCCTTCTTCAGTTACTTCTTTGGGTGGTTGGTGCTTTGATGGTTGTTCTGGCTTAACAAGCATCACAATCCCTTCTTCCGTTACTTCTTTGGGTAATTATTGCTTTTGGATCTGCAACATCAGGAGTATCTTACCTTCTCCAAAGCTGCCATTCTGATGGGATGCACCCGACAGTATATCTACAAACTTGTGGCTAACGGAAAGT
>JAIJMN010000190.1:0-4562 GCA_022735715.1 Prevotella sp. | reverse complement strand
TCAGCAATTTTGTTAATGATATCTGCTTTAGTCATTTGAATGTATATGTTTTTATATTTTTACGTATATAACTTAGCCCTTTACTCTAAGGACGTGCAAAGATAATAGTTTTTCGTGTGATATGAAAATATATTGCCCACTTTTTTGACTTTAAACGCTATATTCATTGTCCGAACTCGTTTGTTTTCATGTCATTAACCAAGTGGGTGAGTATTTGAGGGTGGTTTTTGAGGGGGTGCTTAAGGCTGTTGTCGTGATGTGCTTGTTGACAGCCGTTTTCTTGCCGTGAGATAAAAAGCCATGCTCACCATTGTGCCGGTAGCTACCCATGACACGGGATAAACGAGCATGATGGTGCTGAAGCTGGTCCATATCGGACATACTGCGTACACCCAGACTATGCGTAGCAGGCAGGTGCCGAACACAGTAAGTATTGTCGGCAGCATTGATTTGCCCATACCACGCAGGGCAGAGGCTGATATCTCATAGCTGCTGGCCATAAACTGGCATGCCAGTACTATCTCCATTCGGATTTTTCCGTATGCCTGCACGTTGGCATCATTACTGAAGAATGACAGGAAGAACTCGTGTTGCCATGTAAACAATCCGTTCAGAAAGCCACAGCACACCAGGCTCATTCCCATGCAGATCCAGAATATGCGTTTCACGCGCTCCTTGTTTCCTGCTCCATAGTTTTGTCCGATGAATGTTATAGCGGCTCCGTTGAATGCGCATATTACGAAATAGCAATAGTATTCGAAGTTCAATGCTGCTGCCGACCCGGCTATTGCGTCAGCACCATGGCTGTTTATTGCCGACTGAAGCAGAACGTTAGATATGGAGAATACCATGCCTTGCAGTCCGGCAGGAATGCCGATGATCAGCATTCTCTTGAGTTCGCTCCAGTATATTTTAGCTTCTTTTATGTGTATTCTATATGGTTCGTTCTCCTTTCGCAGCAGAAGTATAATCAGCAGGGAGCTTATTGCATTGGCTATGCCGGTGGCTATAGCCACTCCTTCCACTCCCATTTTCAGCACTATGACGAAGAATAGGTTGAGTATGGCATTGGCAACTCCTGCTACTACAAGTATGTACAATGGGCGTCTGGTGTCGCCCATGCTGCGAAGTATTGCAGCTCCGAAGTTGAATATTAGGAAGAATGGGATGCTAAGGAAGTATATCTGTAGGTAGCTGATGGCCATTGGAAGCACGTCGTCAGGAGTGCCCATAAGTGTGAGTATGGGTCTGGCTGCCGCAATTCCAATGACCATCAGTACAAGTCCGCTCAATACTGACACCATCTCGATAGTCCTGATTGACTTTCGTATGCCGTCAGCATCGTTTTGTCCGATGTGGTTGGATATTATCACATTGGCTCCCATTGATACTCCGAGAAACAGATTGATGAGCAGACTTATTACAGGCCCGTTGCTTCCTACAGCAGCCAAAGCCTGCTTGCTGGCAAAGTGTCCGACAACTGCCACGTCCACCGAGTTGAATATCTGCTGCAGAACGCTGCTTGCTGCAAGCGGTAGCGAGAACATCAGAATCTTCATGAACAGCGGTCCGTGAAGCATGTCTATTTCATTGGATTTAGCCATGTCTTTGCGATTTATCCATGTTTATGCGAAGTACGGGGCTCTACTTCGTCTCGGGTACAATGGCAAAGAACTCCGCATCCTCACTGGTACGGTTCTCGGCTCTGTGGGTGTGGTTGCATGGGCAGTAGTGTACGTCGCCTGCGTGTGCAGTCTCTTCCTTTCCGTCGTACACGAATGTTATTTCACCTTTTAATATATACATCACCTCGCAGTTGCCTATGTGTGTATGTGTGCCTATAGAGCTACCTGCGGGCAGCGTATTGAGCATAATCTTTACCTTTCCGTCGTCAGCGAGCTTTGTTATGAAGTCGCCTTCGCCACCCTTGAAGCCATCTACGTGCTTGGCTTCAATCTCTTTGAAATTGATAATCATGATATTTCCTCCTTTTTATATTGTTTTAATGTGTGCCGTCTGTTGTGTGGCACATGTGTGTTATGCATGATAGTCCTTATGGCCTTTCTTTATGATGGCGTTGACAGAGCACGTCAATGTGGCAACGGCAAACAGGATGAGGGCCAGATGTGCTCCGTATGCAGCCTGGCTTCCCAGTCCGTATTCGCCTGCCCATCCTATTGCTATGCCTACAAACAAACCTCCGTCGCTTGCCATGAAGTATGTGCTTTCTACTGTACTTCGCTGGCAATGGCTACTGTGGTCGAGCAGTTTGTAGAGCTGTTCGGAACTAGTCATACCGTAGCCCAAGCCCAGTACCATAGGTTTGAGCGTGTCGTCGAGCATTCCGTTGTGCATAGCCATTGCTGCTATAGCCACAAGAATGCATGCATTGCCTATGGCCGATGTGAACTTACCAGTACGTACAGCCTTGTATTTCAGCAGGATTATCGCTATAACAAATCCTACGGCTATTGCCGAAAGGAATTCAATGCTCATGTGTGTGGCCATCACTATTCCCAGCGCAGCGCCCATAAGTGCTATCACGATAGCTACATTCCATCCTTGTGGCAGAAAGAAGCGGTCGATGGACAGCACATGGGTACCTTCTTCGGGTGCGCGGAACGGGAACTTCACCATCATCACCAGTATTGTGGCTATTAGTGCTGTAGCGGCTCCGATGGCGTAATATGCTGTGCCTTGTGTCTCCTGACGTATCAGTATGGCAGCTATCGGTCCGGCAGCCACAGCCAGCCTTGATATCCATATTGCAGCATAGTTAGCCTCCGTGCGGTGACACGACTCTGTCTTATCAATAAGTAATGTACATGAGAGAACTCGCTTGGCGTGGCCGAAAACGAATCCTCCCCAGATGCACGCCGCCATAAGCCATGTTATCTGTGTGGTGTCAATGCGCCTGTTGGCCGACACGTCGAATGTAGACATGGCGAGGATTGTGGCGCTAAGACAGAATGTAGATACCAGAAACACCTTGTTGCGACGGTAGCGTTGTATGAGCCAGCTGCAGAATAATCCCGAGATTCCTATTCCGGCAACGAATGCGCCCATTGTCATACAGGCCCATTCTGCGTCTACATAATTGTTCCAATATAGTCTGCATGGCAGGAACGGTATTGTCATGTAGCAGGCTACACACAGCAGCAACTCGGCTATTATAAGCAGCGAGAAGTCGCGGTTCCACATCTTGTGGTAGGTCGGCGTGCAAGTATTGTCCATTAATATGATTCTGATTCGTTAGGGAAGTCGGTCGACTTGACATCGCTGACATACTGTGCTATGGCAGAGGTCATGACGTTGTACATATCGGCATATTTTCTTAAAAACTTTGGCTTGAAGCTTGGGTTCATACCGAGCATGTCAGCATAAACAAGCACCTGCCCGTCGCAACAGTTTCCTGCGCCTATGCCTATTGTGGCACAACTTACGCTTTCTGTCACCTTCTGTGCAAGTGCAGCCGGAACTTTCTCAAGCACAATGCAGAAGCATCCAGCATCATCAAGAGCCTTGGCATCGGCTATAAGCTTTTCGGCCTCGTCCTCGTCCTTGGCGCGCAGTCCGTAACCTCCGAATTTATGTACACTCTGAGGTGTAAGTCCTAAATGTCCGCTTACGGGGATTCCTGCGTCTACCATTCGCTTTATCATCGGTGCAATCTCGGCTCCGCCTTCTATCTTCACGGCGTCAACTCCAGACTCTTTCATTATGCGTATTGCATTGCGCAGTCCGTCCTCTTCCGACACTTGGTAACTGCCGAATGGCATATCACAGATTACGAGAGCATGGTTTACGGCGCGTGCTACAGAGCGTGCGTGATAAATCATTTCGTCGACAGTGATGGGCAGGGTAGTCATATTGCCGTCCATTACATTAGAAGCCGAGTCGCCAACAAGGATTGCATCCACTCCGCCAGCGTCAATTATCGATGCTGTAGTGTAGTCGTAAGCGGTGAGCCAACTAATCTTCTCGCCGTTGCGTTTCATCTCAAAAAATAGTGGGGCAGTAATCTTCTTCTTGCTTGTGCTTAAATATCCAGACATGTTTTTTTTGTTTGTTTCACTATATTGCCACAGCTTGGCTTGTGGCACTTTTATGTATAATTTGTTTTAAACGATGCACAAAATTACATCTTTTTTGTTAATCGGGCAAAGGTTATCCCATATTAAATTGGTCAGACCATCTTTTACCCTGCAAATACTACAATTTAAACCTATGTTTTCTTGATGCCTTATGGGGAGTGTCTCCTCCTGGCGTTATGCCGGGCATAAATTGTGTAGCGCCGCTTCCACGTGCTGCTCCGCGATACTGGCGCCATCGGTCGTGAATGCGTGCCACGTATGTCACTGTTTCGTGTCCGCGCATATATCCGTATTTCACTACAGGGTCGTTGTAGTATTGTGGCGTGCTGAGCTTCAATACAAACTCTGCAACGTCAGCCCATTTGTATTGGTTTTTTCCGTTTTTTCTTGCCAATGCCATAGCGTCACGTATGTGTAGCGAGCCTCCGTTGTAGCTAGCTAGTACAAACGACTGACGCTCTAATGGGT
>JAIJMN010000189.1:0-4562 GCA_022735715.1 Prevotella sp. | reverse complement strand
CTAAAGTTACAACAACTTTTAGACATAGCAAAGCCCTGGCTTGTGAAAGTCAGGGCTTTGTGATTTTTTTAAGAATCAGGGAGTTTTGACACACCCTCTCTTTTTTATTGTTACGTCTCGATTATTCACTAGAACATCGCTTGTACAATCCCATGATTTCTTATAGCAACCAATAAAAAATAAGGAGGAAAGCAGTAATGCTCTCCTCCTTTTTTTTATTGTTATTTCTTGATTATTTACCGAAATAACGCTTGTACAACCCCATGAAGCCAGCGCAATGACGAGCCTCGTCCTTTGCCATCTCATGAACTGTGTCGTGTGTAGCATCCATACCTGCAGCCTTAGCGTTCTTGGCAATACGGAACTTGTCCTCGCATGCACCACGCTCAGCAGCAATACGTGCCTCAAGATTGCTCTTTGTATCCTTCAATACATCGCCCAGCAATTCAGCAAACTTGCTTGCATGCTCTGCCTCCTCAAAAGCGTAACGCTTGAAAGCCTCAGCGATTTCAGGATATCCCTCACGGTCGGCCTGACGGCTCATAGCCAGATACATACCTACCTCACCACACTCACCATTGAAGTGGGTTTCAAGGTCCTTGATCATCTCGGCAGTTGCATCTTCCTTGCGTGCAGCGCCAAGAGTGTGAACAGTTGCGAAAGCCGGACCGTCTGTCGGATCTTCCAATTCCTTGAACTTGCTTGCCGGAGCCTTGCAAACCGGACACTTCTCAGGAGCTTCTGTACCTTCATAGATATAACCACATACTGTGCAAATAAATTTCTTCTTCATAATGTTATTGTTTTAAAAGTTTATAAATCAGTTTTCATTCTTTTCCTTTCTACATTCGCTACATATGCCCTTGTAATAAAGCTGTACGTCGTCAACCGAATGTCCGCCCACTGTCTTGCACGATAGCAAGGGCGAAACCTCATCGAATATATCGTACACCTTCCTACATTGCTTGCAATAGAAGTGAGCATGCGCATTTACATTTCCGTCATAGCACACTCTATGCTCATCTATCGTAATCATCTGAGCCGCATTGTTCTCAGACAGTAGACGTAGAGTGTTGTAAACTGTAGTGCGACTAAGAGTAGGCATCTTGCCACACAAGCCACGATAGACATCGTCAACCGTGGGATGAGTATAGTGCGTTAGCAAATAATGCATTATCGCTATACGCTGTACAGAGGGCTTTACACCGCACTCTGTCAAACGGGCTATTGCTTCTTTTGAATTCATATTCTTGTTTTCTACATTTGCAAAGATACAACATTATCTGGAACAAACAAAGAAAAGTTGTAAATTTTACAACTTTTAATCCGTTATAATACTAAATTAACCTTCATATGCACCATCCCAATGCTGCAATGAACAAAAAAGACACACAAAAGCAATAACATTAAAGCTATTGCGTTACATCTATTATATATAGAGCATGTGGAACAATTATTATAATGTGTACAAGCATTTGTCACATCACCATCACGCCCTGGCCGACGCAGAAGTCTGCGCAGCCATAGCATTGGAGATATTGTAAAACAAGTATCAAGATATGGGCAATACATAATATAATAATACTTGGCAAAGTAATATATATTAAACGGTCAAGTAATATATATTAAATGGCAAAGTAATATATATTGCTCAAATTCCCAACTTTTTGTTGTAACTTTGCAGTATAAGAAACATTTAAGAACAATGGCAAAGATAAAGATCGAAACACAGAATGGCGACATCATTGTGCGCCTTTATGACGACACCCCCAAACATCGTGACAACATGCTTAAGTTGGCTGGCGAGGGCTTCTATGACGGAACTCTGTTTCATCGTGTGATTAAGGACTTCATGATTCAGGGTGGCGACCCTGACTCGAAAGGTGCACCTGCCGGCAAGCATCTCGGAGCAGGCGGTCCCGACTATACTATTGAGGCTGAGATAAAACCCAATCTCTTCCACAAGCGTGGCGCTTTGTGTGCTGCACGTCTTGGCGACGAGGTGAATCCCAACAAGGAGTCGAGCGGTAGCCAGTTCTATATCGTTTGGGGTGACATCTACAAGACTGCGCAACTGAAGCAGATGGAGAAGCAGATGAAGCAGAACCAGGAGATCACTACATTCAACGACCTCGTGGCTTATCACAAGGACAAGATTATGGAGATGCGACGCAATCGCGACCGTGCCGGATTACAGGAATTGCAGGACAGCCTGCAGAAGGAGGCTAAAGAAATATGCAAGCAGCAGCCTGTAGGCTTCACCGAGGAGCAGATGAATGCCTACACAACAATAGGTGGCACTCCGTTCCTCGACAGAGAATATACTGTATTCGGCGAGGTAGAAAGCGGAATGGACATCGTTGAACAAATAATAAACGTGGATACAGATTCTGCCGACCGCCCCAAAGAAGACATCATTATCAATAAGGTTTCGGTCATGGAATAAGCCATAGTCACGAATTATCACGAATTATTCACGAATTATGGGAATGAAAAATTCACGGACAATTCATGATAATTCGTGACTAAAAGAAAAATCATGTGCTATTCGTGACTAAACAAATGAACGCTAAAGATATGATTACAAAAGACTGCATCGAATCGGCATATTGCTTCTTTCATCAGAAATTGCGCGTGTACATGTACAGCAACAACCTTCAGCAGAAGGACGATATAGAGTACTCCATAGCCTCTTATGTTGAGTCGATGGACCGTCAGCTATACGAAACTATAGCTGACGGCAAATCAGACTTTCTGACCGACCATACATCTTTTGCTACAGATATGCAAGCAGCCATAAACCGACTTGACACAATGGCTGCTGAAACAGAACAACTATAACGGTCTAAAACCTACAGCTTATGAATACCGCACACAAAGCCCTCACAGTATATAAAGCCAGCGCAGGTAGTGGCAAGACATTCACACTTTCCGTAGAATACATCAAACTGCTTATCAACGACCCTACAAGTTTTCGCTCCACACTTGCCGTGACATTCACCAACAAGGCAACCGAGGAAATGAAGGTTCGTATACTGAGCCAGTTGTATGGCATATGGAAACGACTGCCTGACTCTAAAAGCTACATTGAGAAGATAAAGACTGACATGGACGTTACGGAGGAGTTCATGGCTGAACGTGCGGGTATGGCACTTCACAATATAGTGAACAACTATAGCTACTTCCGTATTGAAACTATCGACTCCTTCTTCCAGAGTGTTCTGCGCAATCTGGCACGCGAACTCGACCTTACTGCCAACCTGCGCGTCGAACTCAACGACTATCAGATAGAACGTAATGCCGTTGACGACCTGATAGACAATCTCTCGGAAGACGACCAAGTCTTGGCGTGGATAATGGACTATATACACGAGAATCTGCAAGACGACAAGAACTGGAACGTGATAGGACAGATAAAGAAGTTCGGCGAGAACATCTTCCGCGAATTCTATAAGACCAACAGCAAGTTGCTTAACGAGAAATTGCTCGAGGAGGGATTCTTCAAGCAATACACGTCTAAATTGCGCAGTTTGCGTAATGAGGCTGAGGCAGAAATAGTTAATGAGGCCAAACTCTTCTTCGACATTCTTAACAACAACGGCATCGACATTCAAGACCTTAGTTATGGCAAGAGCGGACCTGCCGGATATTTTGTCAAGATACGATCGGGCGTGTACGACGAGAGTCTGATAACCAGCAGGGTGAAGACTGCCATGGACAATGGCAATGGTGACGGTTGGGTGAAGAAGACTGCCGAGGCCGAACTGAAAGCTATTGCCTCATCCAAGCTGGCTCCTGCCCTGATTAATGCCGAGAAGACAAGATGCCGCAACTGGCCCATATACCAATCAGCTGTACTCACCCTTCGACACCTTAACCAGTTGCGACTGCTCAACAGCATTGAAAACAAGGTGAGAGACATGAACCAGGAAGCCAACCGATTCCTTCTCAGCGACACCCACACCCTACTCCACTCACTCATAAAGGACAGCGACTCGCCATTCATATTCGAGAAGATAGGTACGCGACTCAACAACATAATGATTGACGAATTCCAGGACACGAGTACCGTACAATGGCAGAATTTCAAGGTGCTGCTTGAGGAATGCATGAGCCACAGTAGTGAGCAAGGCAACCTTATAGTGGGCGACGTGAAGCAGAGCATATACAGATGGCGGTCGGGCGACTGGCGTATGCTCAACAACATTGAACGTGAATTTCCTACAATGAGAAACATGCTCAATGTGAAGAGTCTTGACACCAACTACCGTTCGTCGAGACGTGTCATCAACTTCAACAACGCCTTCTTTACGCAGGCTGCCGAAATAGAATACAGAGACCTTACTACCGGTGACGGACTTCAAGACGAGAAGACAGACAACTCTGCCGAACAGCTAAAGAAGGCCTACTCGGATGTAGAGCAGAACGTGCCTGACTTCAGAAAGCAAACCGGATACGTAAGTGTTGAGCTGCTGCCTCAGGAGGACTATCTCGAACACACACTACAGAAGACTGCCGATGCTGTAAGAGAACTGCTTGAAGCCGGAGCCGAGAGTTCTGAC
>JAIJMN010000188.1:0-4564 GCA_022735715.1 Prevotella sp. | reverse complement strand
CAGACATGAGCAGTATGGCAAAAGCAGCAAACACCACAGCAAACACCCTACCGACAACCAACATGCAGACACAAAAGTCTGCCACAAAAACCTTTACAGTTGTTGAGGTGATGCCAAAATTCAAGGGCGGAAACAAAGCAATGATGGAATTTCTTATGATGAATATGAAATATCCAGCGTCTGCTGCCAAAGCCAAACAGCAAGGCAGAGCTATTGTAGGATTTGTTGTCAGAAAAGACGGAACTATTAGCGACGTACAAATCAAAAAGTCAGCAGGCCATGCTGTGCTCGACGAAGAGGCTATGCGTGTGGTTAAGTCTATGCCGGCGTGGGAACCAGGCAAGCAGAAGGGCAAACCGGTAAATGTAAAGTACTATGTGCCGATAACTTTCAGACTCAAATAATTGAGAAAAGGGAATGTAAAAATACTGTTGCTGTATTTTTACATTCCCTTTGTTTTGTTGCACAGTATTTTTAGCGTGCGAGTTCCTTTATTTTATCCTCATCCAGCCCCGTCACTTGCGCTATTTGCGCAATGGGCAGATTTATGGAAAGCATGCTCTTGGCTATCTCTACGTTACGTTGGGCTATACCTTCCTGACGACCCTCCTTCAGTCCTTCCTTCAGTCCCTCAGCTCGTCCTTCGGCACGTCCCTCAGCTCGACCTTCCTCTCGTCCTTCCACATATCCGTCGTCATGGCTGGTGTCGAGAACGCTGCGCTGATAGCGCAGGGCTTCCATGTGGCGGATGTAGGCACTGCGCTCCGAAGCACTTAGCGAGTCGACGCGCAGACATTCACGAGCCTCGCTCAGTCCGGGCGCAGTGGAGTCCTGGGCTATCTTGCCAGTCTTAAGAAATTCCATCCATTCGTCAAGCGGCGTTGTTGCCACCTTGTCGAAATCGTTAACGCGCAATACGTAATATTCAGGGAAGAGGTCGCCAACTTCCTTGCGTTGCAGGATGTCGCTGCTCTTCAGTCCGAAGAAACGCTCGTTCTGACGTACCGAGAGCTTCAGGATGTCGTTTTCGTCGTGCAATCCCTTGAAGAACGTCTTGCCATGATAAACATAGTCGGTGCCCTGTCCAAGCTCGAAATACACGATGTTGATGCTATATACCTTGCGCACCTTGCCATAGTCGTTGCCAAGTTCAATATAGTCGGTTATGACCTTCGACACGCCATAGAGCATACGATGGAAATATGTCAGCTCGCGATTGTTCTGTATCTCTACGATGGTCAGTTCGCCGTCTTCGCTCTCAGCAAGTATGTCCACACGATTGAACTTGTCGAGCTCGCTCTCCTGGTTCGACTCACTCTCAAGAAATCTGAGTATGGTATACTTGCGACCGAGGAGCGATGTCATCAGTCCTTCAAGCACGGCATGGTTTGCCTTATTGCGAAGCAGGCGTTTCATTGCCCAGTCAAATCGTATGTATATCTCCATAACTTTATATGCATTAATCAGTTAATTGTCTGTTGACACCTACAAAAATAGGAATTTAAATTGGAATGACAAACAATATTCGGCAAAAATACGGAAAACTCTTACGTTGAACACTATATTACTTTGTCTATACCCCAATTCTTCTTTATCCACTCCACACGGTCATCTTCAGTCACAATAAAGTCGATTTCGCCCAATGATGCCACATGATAGGCTCGTGCTGTGCCGAGTTTCTCAGCTGTAGCAGTAGTAAGGCGTTTTGTTCCTTGCAGCAACATACAGCGCTTGACAATGGCTTCCTCACGGTCGGCAGTCATCATACCTTTATCGGGATGCAAATCGCTAACACCTATCACGCTCCAGTCGGCATACACATCTTTAGCCATCTCATAGGTCTGTAGTCCTACTGTCACTTGCGATGGTCCCCACACATGTCCTCCAAGCATCGTAAGGTCGATGTTTGGCTTCTCGGAGAGTGAGAGCGCTATAGGCAGACTGTTTGTAAATACCGCGAAATGCTTGTCATCTGGCAACTGGCGTGCTATCTCAAGATTCGTCGTTCCACCGTCAATCATTATCACGTCACCATCACCAAACAAAGCCACAGCCTTCTCGGCAATACGCTGCTTTATCACAGTCTGAGTGTTGAGCCGCTCATTGAAACGCAATGATATGCCCGATTTGGCAATAGCCCCACCATGCACCTTAGTAAGCATGCCTTGCTGTTCAAGTTCTTGCAAATCACGGCGCAGTGTGTCGTCCGACACTCCAAGTTCTTCACTCAGTTGACTGACGTATATGCGTGAGTCACGACCGAGCCGTTCTGTTATCAGTTTTTGTCTTTCTTCCTTTAGCATATTTGCGGTTTTGATTTTGTTTATTTCCGCAAATTTACGTATATTTGTTCAGAAAACAATAGGTTTAAGCAGGATTTCTTACGTATATTGCGGGTTTATGCGTTATACAAAACGCACAGCACTATATATATGAATCGTATAAAAAAAAACCGCATAGCAATAGACTTCTTGCCCAAGACGTAATTTCATTAAAAATATAAAAAACAGACAACTATGGCACTCACTTATTTAGCAATTATCGTCCGTGTACTCCTAAACCCATTCTCGAATGTCTTTCAGAAACAGCTTACGGGCAGAGGGCACGACCCTCTTTTGGTCAACTTTATTTCTTACATGACGCTCAGCATCGCATGCATTGCATTAGCATGGCAGATTGACTGGACTTCATTTTCTGGAGAGTTTTGGGGATATGCAGCATTGGGTGGACTGTTTGGAGCCGTAGGCAACGGTTTTCTTGTCATGGCTCTAAAGCGTGGCGACCTGTCCGTACTTGGACCTATCAACTCCTATAAATCAATTGTCGGTATCATTGTGAGCATTATTATGCTTGGCGAACTGCCATCGCTTATAGGAATGGCGGGGGTGGGCACAATTGTCTTCGGCAGTTATTTCATCTTCGACACCACTGAAGAAAGTTTCTCTTTGAAACTACTGAAAAGCCCTGAGATACAATATCGTATATTGGCTATGGTTCTTACAGCCATTGAGGCTGTCATCATCAAGAAAGTGATTATACATTCAGACACAACCGTATCGTTCATAGTATGGTGTTGGGCAGGAGCGTTGTTTTCATTCATTCAGCTTGTTATAATGAAAACAGACCTGAAGTGCAGTTTTCAAAACATCAAGCCTCATGACATGCGGATAGTCATTGGACTTGTAGCTTGCATTGGTTTGACGCAATACACAACCAACTATACATTTAAGCATATTAATGTGGGATATGGACTGGCATTGTTCCAACTCTCCACCATCGTCAGCATAGTGTTGGGCTACAAGATATTCCATGAAGAAAGCATAGTGAAGAAACTCGTAGGCGCATTGATAATGATTGTCGGTTCGGTACTGATAATCTTCGGTTAATATAATGAAAAAGTATACTAAACGCGGCTCTATCAACACCTCGTACCAACTGAAATGAGCTCACGTGCCAACCGTTACGAAGGCTCGTACCAACCGTTACGAGCCTTCACTCCAATCGTAGCGTGCCTGCTAATGCATTGCGGACGTAAGCTCTTCCTTCAACTTCTCCACTCCCGGAAAGCTTGTTTTCTGATAGGTTATCTTTCCTTCTTTATTTACAACGAAATACGTAGGAATGCCTGAGAACTTATATATTTTGCCAAGAGCATCAGCCTGTTCTTCGGTCAGGCGCACATGCACGCCACTTATTGTCTTTATCATCTCGCCCCATTTATCTACAGGCGATGAGGCATCGGCTATATAAACATAAACGACATCAGTAAGTTGCTCTTTCAATGGATGGATTGCCGACATTGCAGCCCTGCACGGCCCGCACCATGTGTTCCAGAAATCAATGAGCACAGCTTTACCTTTATACTTATCTGCTATTGTGGGCAATATCTGCTGGGCTGACATCTTGGGGTCTATGTCAATAATACTAAATGTAGAATTTTGATTGGCTGATTTTTTAACTTCAGCAAGAATATTGTCGGCTGAAGCAAGCTGCGACTTTAAGTCTTCGTTGTTGGCAAAAAGCAATTCGCGCACCATGCCGTTGGCAATGCTGTCATGAGCCACTGCCATCTGTTGCTCGGTAAGAGGACGCTTGCGGTTGAACGAACGGCTCAGACGCTTGCCCACAGCGATATCGTCAAGCAACGAGTCAGCAGACATATATTGACGACAAAGAGCTGACGTGAAGTCGGTTAGATAATAATAGTAACGCTGATTCTTTGAATGAAGTACAGCGAGTTGCTCCAGCGGCTTGAAGTAAGACAGAGAGTCGACACTCATGTCGGCACGTGGCACTCCCCTCTTACCAGATATCATTGGAGCCATAGATATATTGTTCTCAAAGCCAAACAAAGCCGAGGCATAATTCATAGACAGGATACTCTGCGCCAATGTTCTGGTGGCGGTGCCAATAGCTGCATTTGAATTGATGGCTGCCAATAGTCGTTCATAACTTTGCTGCACATAATCGCGGTATTGCAATGGAGTCATTCCGCAGATATCATCATAGAAAGTATAGCCAAACACATCAAGCATAGTCTTTACGCTCTGCAATTCGGTATCTA
>JAIJMN010000012.1:0-25324 GCA_022735715.1 Prevotella sp. | reverse complement strand
GCGGTTTGCAGGGTTCGGGTAAGACTACATTCTCGGGCAAGCTTGCCAATATGCTCAAGACCAAGCAGCACAAGAAGCCATTGCTCGTAGCATGTGACGTTTATCGTCCGGCTGCGATCGACCAGCTCAAGGTGGTAGGCGAGCAGGTTGGCGTACCAGTATATTCCGAGCCTGACAACAAGGACGTTATCACTATTGCCAACAACGCTCTGCGCGAGGCTAAGGCCAAGAGCTACGATGTAGTGATTGTCGATACTGCGGGTCGTCTGGCTGTCGATGAGGAGATGATGAACGAGATTTCAAATCTCAAGAACGCCATCAATCCTGACGAAACACTCTTCGTAGTCGACTCAATGACCGGTCAGGACGCTGTCAACACAGCCAAGGAGTTCAACGACCGTCTCGACTTCGACGGCGTAGTACTCACCAAGCTCGACGGTGACACACGCGGTGGTGCAGCCCTCTCAATACGTACTGTAGTGACAAAGCCTATCAAGTTTGTAGGTACAGGCGAGAAGATGGAGGCTATCGACGTATTCCACCCAGCTCGTATGGCTGACCGTATACTCGGCATGGGCGATATCGTGAGTCTTGTAGAGCGCGCTCAGGAGCAGTTTGACGAGGAGGAGGCACGCCGCCTTCAGAAGAAGATTCAGAAGAACAAGTTCGACTTTAACGACTTCCTCGGACAGATTGAGCAGATAAAGAAGATGGGCAACCTCAAGGATCTCGCTTCGATGATTCCTGGTGTGGGCAAGGCCATCAAGGATGTCGATATCGACGACAACGCATTCAAGGGCATCGAGGCAATCATCAAGAGTATGACTCCTAAGGAACGCTCTAACCCTGAAATTCTCAACCAGAGCCGCCGTATGCGTATAGCAAAGGGTAGCGGAACCAACATCCAGGAGGTGAACCGACTCATCAAGCAGTTTGACCAGACACGCAAGATGATGAAGCTCGTCACCGGAACCAATATGGCAAAGATGGCAGGAATGATGGGTAAGATGAAGGGAATGCCAGGAATGCCTAAGTTTTAAAACATAACAATATGCAACTTATAGACGGAAAAGCAACTGCCGAAACCATTAAGGCTGAAATAGCAGAAGAAGTTAAGGCCATAATGGCTAAAGGAGGCAAGCAGCCACATCTGGCTGCCGTGCTCGTAGGCCACGACGGAGGTTCGGAGACATACGTCAAGAACAAGGTTCTGGCTTGTGAGAAGTGTGGCTTCAAGTCGACACTCATCCGATATGAGGATGATGTCACCGAAGAAGAGTTGTTGGCTTGTGTCGACAAACTCAACCATGATGCCGACGTAGACGGATTCATCGTGCAGTTGCCACTGCCGCGCCACATCGACGAGCAGAAGATAATTGAAGCTATCGACTATCGTAAGGATGTCGATGGTTTCCATCCTATCAATGTGGGTCGTATGGCTATCGGACTGCCGTGCTTCATCTCTGCCACACCGCTTGGCATCGTGACGCTGCTAAAGCGTTACGGCATCGAGACAGCAGGCAAGAAGTGCGTAGTATTGGGTCGCAGCAACATCGTGGGCAAGCCAATGGCACAGCTCATGATGCAGAAGCAGTATGGCGACTGTACTGTCACCGTGTGCCACTCGCACACAAAGGACATCAAGCACGAATGTCTTGAGGCAGACATCATCATTGCTGCCATAGGTCGTCCCGACTTCGTAACGGCAGATATGGTGAAGCCTGGAGCTGTAGTCATAGATGTTGGCACAACACGTGTGCCTGATGCTACACGCAAGAGTGGCTTCCGTCTTAATGGTGACGTGAAATTCGATGAGGTTGCACCCAAGTGTTCATATATCACACCAGTGCCTGGTGGCGTAGGTCCGATGACGATTTGCTCGCTCATGAAGAATACGTTACTGGCGGCGGTTATGTAGTTGTGATGTTGTCACACCATCTCAACATAACACCATCTCAAACTTAATAAAATATGACAGCAGAGGATTATTACAAGCTCGGTAATGAGCATAGTCGCAAGGGCGACTGGAAGCATGCTCTCGATTGCTATCTTGAAGCGATAGCGCTCGACCCCAATTCGCCAGCCGTTGAAGCCAAACAGATGCTTGACGACATACTTGCTTATCGTTGCAAAGACATGTATAACCCTTAATCAAATAAACTACACACCCTAAAACAAAACGAAAAACTATGGGAAAAATGAAAGGTGTCATCGTGGTCAATACCGACCGGTGCAAAGGGTGCTCTCTTTGTGTGGTGGCTTGCCCAAAAAATGTGATTGCCATGTCAGCGAAAGCCGTCAATGTACATGGCTATCGCTATGCTGAGGCAGTGCTTCCGGACGAATGTATCGGATGCGCGTCGTGCGGTATTGTATGTCCTGACGGATGTATAACAGTTTACAGAAAAAAAATGGAGGACTAATCGCTATGGCAGAACAGGAAGTAAAACTTATGAAAGGCAACGAGGCTCTTGCCCATGCTGCCATTCGTTGCGGTGTCGATGGCTATTTTGGCTATCCTATTACACCGCAGACTGAAGTCATTGAAACGCTTGCCGAACTAAAGCCGTGGGAAACAACCGGTATGGTTGTGGTACAGGCTGAGAGTGAGGTGGCATCCATCAACATGGTTTATGGTGGTGGTGGTGCCGGTAAGAAGGTAATGACCTCGTCGTCAAGTCCAGGTGTGTCGCTCATGCAGGAAGGCATTTCCTACATGGCTGGCGCTGAAGTTCCAGGACTTATTGTCAATGTACAGCGCGGAGGTCCTGGATTGGGTACCATCCAGCCGTCGCAGAGTGACTATTTCCAGGCCACACGTGGTGGCGGCAATGGCGACTATTACGTCATTGTACTTGCGCCTAACTCGGTGCAGGAGATGGCAGACTTTGTAGACCTTGCCTTTACGCTTGCCTTTAAATATCGTACACCGGCTATGATTCTTAGTGACGGTGTAATCGGACAGATGATGGAGAAGGTGGTATTGCCGCCTATCAAGCCCCGTCGCACCGAAGAGGAGATTCTGCGCGAGTGCCCATGGGCATCGACAGGACGCTCAAAGGGTCGCAAGCCCAACGTAATCACTTCGCTCGAACTGAAGTCGGAGGTTATGGAGCAGCGCAACCTGCACCTGCAGGAGAAGTATCGCAAGATACGTGAGAACGAGGTTCGCTACGAAACCAAGTTCATGGACGATGCCGAATATATGATTGTGGCATTCGGTAGCGCAGCGCGCATTGCCGAGAAGGCCATTGAGATGGCACGTGCCGAAGGTATCAAGGTAGGGCTGTTCCGTCCTATCACGCTGTGGCCGTTCCCTACAAACGAGATAGCAGCTGCAGCAGCTAAGGTGAAAGGTATACTTGTAGCCGAGATAAATGCCGGACAGATGGTTGACGATGTACGTCTGGCGGTTAATGGCAAAGTGCCTGTAGAGCATTACGGACGACTCGGTGGCATCGTGCCCGAGCCAGAGGAAATGGTAAAAGTATTAAAGGAGAAATTGGTATGAACGATATAGTATCACCTGAGAACCTGGTATACAAGAAGCCAGATCTTCTCAATGAAAACCATATGCACTATTGTGCCGGTTGCTCACACGGCATGGTACACAAACTCGTAGCCGAAGTAATTGAGGAAATGGGCATGCAGGACAAGACGATTGGCGTAAGCCCAGTAGGTTGTGCAGTGTTTGCATACAATTATATCGACATCGACTGGCAGGAAGCTGCACACGGACGTGCTCCAGCTTGTGCCACAGCTATCAAGCGTCTGTGGCCCGACCGCCTCGTGTTCACCTATCAGGGCGATGGCGATATGGCTTGTATAGGTACGGCAGAGAGCATTCACGCACTCAACCGTGGCGAGCACATAGCCATGATATTCATCAACAATGCCATATATGGTATGACCGGCGGTCAGATGGCTCCTACAACCCTCATCGGTCAGAAGACATCGACATGTCCTTATGGTCGCGACCCACGTCTGCACGGATGGCCGCTCAATCTCTCTGAGATAGCAGCCCAGCTGCCCGGCACATGCTACGTATCGCGCCAGAGTGTTGAGAATGTAGCCTCTATACGCAAGGCCAAGGCAGCTATCAAGAAGGCATTCACCGCTTCTATGCAGGGCAGCGGATCATCGCTTGTCGAAATCGTTGCTACATGCAACAGCGGATGGAAGCTCACACCAGTCCAGGCCAACAAGTGGATGGAGGAGAATATGTTTAAGCAGTATCCCAAGGGCGACTTAAAAGACACGACAAACCTATGAAAGCAGAAATAATCATATCAGGTTTCGGAGGACAGGGCGTGCTCTCAATGGGCAAGATACTTGCCTACTCCGGACTTATGGAGGATAAGGAAGTGACATGGATGCCGGCTTACGGCCCCGAACAGCGAGGCGGAACGGCTAATGTCACAGTCATCGTCAGCGACGAACGTATTTCATCGCCAATTCTCAGCCATTACGATGTGGCTATTGTGCTCAACCAGCCTTCGCTCGACAAGTTCGAGCCTAAGGTTAAGCCGGGCGGTATACTTATCTACGACGGTTTCGGCATCATCAATCCGCCGACACGTAAGGATATCAATGTATATCGTATCGATGCCATGGACAAGGCTGCCGAACTGAAGAACTCGAAGGTGTTCAACATGATTGTGCTGGGCGGACTGCTCAAGGTGTGCCCCATCGTCAGCACCGACGGATTGAACAAAGCTTTGTTCAAGACTCTGCCAGAGCGCCATCATGGCCTCATTCCTCTCAACATGAAGGCTGTAGAGGAAGGCATGAAGATAATGACTAAAATGTAGCAACGGCTACAGCAATAGATTTTTCTATTGAATTTAATTTTTTATAACTCTCTAATTAATTATTGTGGGGGCGGGGTGCAGTGATGCAGTCCGCCTCTTTTGGTTGATATAAGTATAATAAAAAGACCCTTAAAATAGATAAATCGTAAATTTTTATAGATTTTTTTTTAGCATTTCTTTTGTTATTTATAATGTTTTTGTATCTTTGCATCCAGTAACTATTGTAAATGACTTTTTGACAAATCTTGCTAAAACAATAGTGTAATGAGCTTAAAATTGACAATTTGAAACATAATCACTTAATATGGTTGAATACATGAAGACAAACACTTTGGGCGTATCCTGCAGTAGGATTCTTGAATCCGTAGGTATGCGCAATCTTGTTTTGGGATGTGCCATAGCTTCCTTATTCCAAATGGGGGGGGTAAATGCGCAAGCCCAAAATGTTAATGGTACGCCTCAATCTGCCACCACAGCCAAGGGACAGATGTATAGAGGCGTTGTTATAGACGATGAGGACCAGCCGCTACTTGGTGTTAGCGTCAAGGACAAGCACGGCAAGACCTTGACATTGACTGACCAGACCGGTGAATTCCGCGTCATGTTGCCTGCGGGCGAAACCACACTTACGTTCACGTATGTGGGAATGAAGCAGCAGAAGATGCGCATGTCTACTGGCAAGAAGAATGTCATACGTCTTCAGGCCGATGCCAACGCTATTGGCGAGACCGTGGTTACGGGTATCTATTCGCGCAAGAAGGAGAGCTTCACTGGTTCGGCAGCATCCTATCGCAAGGAAGAACTCAAGGCTATAGGCAACCAGAACGTGCTGCAGAGTCTTTCAGCACTCGATCCTTCGTTTGTCATTCTGGAGAACAATCTCGCAGGTTCTGACCCTAATGCTAAGTTGAACATCAACATCAACGGTACTACAAGTATTAATGGTCTTTCAGATAAGTATGGCAACGATCCGGACCAGCCGCTCTTCATTCTTGATGGTTTTGAGACAACACTCCAGCGCATCTCCGATATGAGTATGGACCGTGTTGAGAGCATCACCATTCTTAAGGATGCTGCGTCTACAGCCATCTACGGTTCGAAGGCAGCCAACGGCGTTGTAGTAGTAGAGACAAAGAAGCCAGAGGCAGGCAAGCTGCGTTTCACTTACAACGGTAGCTACAATGTGAGCTGGGCAGACCTGAGCGACTACAATCTTATGAATGCCAGCGAGAAGTTGCAGTTTGAGAAACTCTCTGGCTATTATGGTAGTCTTGACGAGAACGGTGAGATACTTGATGACCTTAACCGTGCTACATATTATAATAGATACAAGAATGTAGTGGCAGGACTCGATTCCTATTGGATGAGTGAGCCGCTACGGACAGGATTCTCTCACGACCATAGCTTCAATGCCGAGGGCGGTGATTCTGCCTTCCGTTATGGTTTGACCATGCGCTATCGTGACAATGGTGGTGTGATGAAGAACTCTGACCGCCAGAACATCGATGGTTCGGTAGACCTTTCTTATCGTATCGACAAATTCAACTTCAGCAACCAGACAAATATTTACTATACCAAGACCGACAACAACGTCGTGTCGTTCAGCCAGTTTGCACAGGCCAACCCTTATTATTCTAAGCGTGATGCCGACGGCGAAGTATATAAGGTGCTCGAAAGCTACGAGACCATCAACGGTACGCAGTATGTGTACAACCCGTTGTGGAACTATCAGCAGAAGAGCTTCAACCGTGGTGACGAACTACAGTTCAATAATAACTTCAATGTAGAGTATCGTCCGATACCCGCCCTGCGTCTTAATGCACGTTTAGGATTTACCACATCGCGTGGCAAGTCTGAAGTGTTCCGCTCGCCTTACGACACATCGTTTGCAGCAACTGAGGAGGTGAACCGTGGCAACTATACACGCTCAGACAACAACAATACAAGTTGGGACGGCAGCTTTATTGCAAGCTATGGCGGTATGACCGGACGTCACACCTACAACCTCGTAGGCGGTGCACAGCTGTCAGAGCGCAATGCTACAAGCGCATCCAACACTACACGTGGCTATATCAGCGACAAGTTCTGGAATCCTAACTTCTCTAATGGCTATGCCGAGAACAGCCGTCCGTCGTCATCAATTACCAAGACACGCTCAGCCAGCTTCTATTTCAACGGCAACTATGCTTACGACATGCGCTATCTGCTCGACTTCAATGTACGTACAGACGGTGCTTCGGTGTATGGTATCAACAATCCGTTCTCAACCACTTACTCTGTAGGTGTGGCATGGAATATCCATAATGAGCACTTCTTCAAGCGCAACAAGTATGTGAGCAACCTCAAGGTGCGTTATACATTCGGTAACCCAGGCAACCAGAACGTTGATGCCAAGCTTGCCAACAACGTTTATAATTACTACACCAGTTATCCCAACCCGTTTGGTCTTGCGGCTATGGTTTCGAAGTGGGGCAACAACGACCTGAAGTGGAAGCGCACGCAGACCCACAACTTCGGTTTGAACGCACTTATGTTCAACAATCGCCTATCGCTCACTCTCGACTACAACATCCGCAAGTCCGACCCTGAACTCATCTCGGTAGAGCAGCCTACATCTACAGGTGTATCGTCTATACCTATGAACATCGGTGCAACCGACAACCGTAGCTTCACCATAACCGTTGGTCTTGATGTCATCAAGCGCAAGGATTTCATATGGCGTTTGACAGCCAATATGCTGCACACCACAACCAAGTACTACAACATCGGCAATACACTTGAGAAGCTCAATGCTGACGGCCGTGCCTCGCAGTCGCTCATACGCTACTACGACGGAGCCAGCACCACAGCATTGTGGGCAGTACGCTCACTTGGTATCGACCCGATGAGCGGTAATGAGATATTCCTCTACAAGGACGGTTCGTATTCGTACAAGTGGGATTCCAATCAGGAAGTGAAGGTTGGCGATACAACCCCTGATGCACAGGGCAACTTCGGCACAACAGTACGTTGGAAGGGATTCTCATTGGGCATGAACTTCCAGTATCGCATTGGCGGACAGACAACGCTCAGTACACTGCTGTCAAAGGTAGAGAACATCAGCAACGAAGCTATAAAGTACAATCAGGACCGCCGTGCTTTGCACGACCGTTGGCAGAAGCCGGGCGACCGTGCTAAGTTCAAGCGTATCAACGACACCTCGACTACCAACATGTCAACCCGCTTCATCGCTACAGAGAACACGCTACAGTGTACCAGCATCTCGCTTGGCTATGAGGACACCACATCGCAGTGGCTCAAGATTGTAGGTCTGTCATCGTTCTACTGCCGCTTGTACACCAACAACATATTCCGTCTCTCTACCATCAAGGAAGAGCGCGGTCTTGACTATCCGTTCTCAAGAAGCGTTTCGGCTTCCATCGGACTTCGTTTCTAATCTCTAATTCAGACAACTATGAAAATTTTTAAGATAGTAAAACTCGGTCTTTTGTCGCTTGCCATCTGCGCTACGACAACATCGTGCAACGATTGGTTGCAAGTAGACACCGAAGACTCAATCATGGAAGGCTTGCTGTTTGAAAACGACGAGGGCTACATGTCGGCACTCAACGGCGTCTATTCGAAGATGAATGAGCTATACGGCTCTACACTCTCCATGGGAATGCTTGATGTCATGGCACAATATTATAATGTTGAGGCCAACACCAACCATTCATTCTACAATTCAGCCGCATTCAAGTACGACCAGGCAGACTTCAAGAGTATGTCCAATTCGGTATGGACATCGCTCTATCTGTACATAGCCAACATCAACACTTTGCTCAGCCACTGTGATGATTCCGATTCAAAGCTCTCCAAGCTCTATCGTCCGTATGTCAAGGGCGAGGCTTTGGCTTTGCGTGCTTTCTTCCATTTCGACCTGCTGCGTCTCTATGGTCCGATATATTCGGCAGAAACTGAGAATACCATTGTAATGCCTTATCAGGAGACAACGTCGAAAGAGATACAGCCGTTGCTTTCTGCCAAGGATGTGGCAGCTAAGATAATGCACGACCTCAATGAAGCAGAGGGGTTGCTTAAGGACGACCGTATACGCAAGGATGGTGTGATGAACGGCGACTCTGACGATCCTAACGACAAGACAGCATTCCGCTATCGCAACTTCCGCTTCAACTACTATGCTGTAAAGGCACTTAAGGCTCGCCTCTATCTGTGGCTTGGCGACAAGGAGAATGCTTACAACGAGGCCACCTCTATCATCAAGCTCAATAAGGAGGAGGGCGTATTCCCATGGACAAAGAAGAACGCTGTGACCAGTACAAGCAATCCCGATCTTGTATTCTCGTCAGAAGTGATATTCTCGCTCTACAATCAGAGCCGCAAGACCCTATACGACGGAATGTTCAGTTCGAAGGGCGAAGTCAACAAAATGCTTGTATTCAAGGGCTCGTCGATGGAAGACGGCAACCTCTTCTCTAAGCTTACTTACTTCTACGACGACTTCGGCGACCTTCGTCGCAACAACCAGTGGTCGGTAGAGACCATCAAGGTGAAGAGCGACAAGGAAGGCGAGGAAGACAAGAAGGAAGACATTCTGTGCTTCAATAAGTATAAGGATGTGCAGGCATCGTCATTCCGCTATATGATACCGCTCATACGTCTCAGCGAGGTATACCTCATTGCAGCCGAATGTGCCAAGACCAATGAGGAAGCATTGGGATACATCAATGATATCCGTACGGCACGCAACTGTGTCAAGCTCGAACTCAAGGACGGTCAGGGCGACGACGCTGTCCAGGACTATATCTATCGCGAGTTTATGCGTGAGGAGATAGGCGAGGGCCAGATGTACTTCTTCTACAAGCGCAAGGCTATGAAGCAGATGATGTCGGGCACCGAGTTCGGACAGGAAGGTTCTTACTGGAACCCAGAGGACAAGCCGCTTGAGGGTCAGTACAAGATGGATGTCAACAAATACGTATGGCCATTGCCTGAGGTTGAGGCCAACAAACGCTTACTTTCTAAATAAGGAGGACAAACAATGAAGAAGAAGATATATTCAATACTGATGCTTGCCATGGCTCTCTTCTCTCTTATCGGTTGCGAAAAGGAGCTGATGGACTACGAGGGCAAGGATTGTCTGTATTTCGATGTGCGTCGTGGTGCATCGTGGATAGCCCCCGACCTTTGGGCACACTGGAACTATTCGGAGGTGACATTCGGCAATATTCTTTCCAATGATACCACCATTGCCGTCAAGATTTCGGCAACAGGAGCTGCCAAGGATTTCGACCGTGCCTTCCAGGTGATAGTAACCAAGGACAGTACCGACCTTCAGGAGGGCGTAGAGTACGAGCCGCTGAAGCCTGAGTATACCATCAAGGCAGGCGAGACAAGCACATTTGTCGATGTTACGTTCCATCGCACCAAGCGCTTGAGCAACGATACACTCAAGTTCCAGCTCCAGATTATCCCTAACGAATATTTCCACACTATGTTC
The DNA here is from genome assembly GCA_022735715.1 of Prevotella sp. GTDB lineage: Bacteria > Bacteroidota > Bacteroidia > Bacteroidales > Bacteroidaceae > Prevotella. Next base: position 15,013 of record JAIJMN010000012.1, on the reverse strand, counting down.
GAGAATTATCTGGACTATCCCGGACCTTACGATGCTTCACAGCCTAAGGTAGAGTTCAACTACAATCCCAACGCCCGCTTCCACAACATGTTTGTCGACGACGTGCTTATCCAGCCCGAAGGATGGATGGGTTCTGATGCCGGAGGTGGATTGTTTGGCAAGTTCTCCGATGTCAAGTACAAGTATATGATGGAGATTTCGGGCACAACGATCTTTGACTATACACGCGAGAAGATGTCGCAAGCACGTGCCACAGCCATCGGTCAGCAGGTGGCTGAGGAACTGGTGCGTCGCGCCCGTGCCAAGGACCCCGTAATCGATAAGGACGGCACTATGATGTGGGTGATGGCTGTGCAGAGCGGCAAGTATGGCAAGGATGCATGGACAGCATTCACCAAACCAGAAGATTATCTAAAGAAACATGAAAATGACAAATAATATGAAAAAGAAATATTGCTTACTATACATGCTTGGTTTGCTGGCTTTCACGTCGTGTGTCGACGATGAGGGCAACAACACAATGAGCGATGTTAACGAGGCCAAGATAGAAGGCATTGAAGACAGCTACTACAAGGTGGCTGACGTAGAGAACCTTGAGATACCTGTCAAGGTGACCGGTACACTCTCGGGCGACGACCAGAACAGCTTCGACTATATGTGGTATCTGTGTGCTAAGGACATTGGTGGTACGCAGCATTCTCACACGGTTATAAGCAACGAGAAAGACCTGTCTTATCCTCTCACGAATATCCGTCCTGGCACTTATAGCATCTACTTCCGTGTCACCGACAAGGCCACCAAGCTCATCTACGAGAAGAACTGCCTGCTTAAGGTAATCAGCCCTTACGTACGTGGATTCTATCTGTATGGCGACAAGGCCGACGGCACCGTAGGCATCGACTTTGTCAGCATGCTTGAGGAGCGCGACACCACCGTCATAGCCGACATGTTTGAAAACACCCGTGGTATCAAGCATGCCAAGAATCTGTTCTTTACGGGATGTACACTAAGAGGAGCCGAAAAGGCCAATTTGGAGTATCTTTATGCTGTAACAGACGATAACTCTTATCCGCTCACTCATTCTTCATCAGAGTCGAAGATTGGGTTTGCCGATGTCAACTTCAACAATATGGCATGGCCTACTATCAGCACCATTAAGAAGCCGTTGAAGGTGCTCGATATATGGCCACACGCCTATGGCTCCAGCAACATAATGCGCTCGAGTACATCGCGCTATGTCCTGACCGACCAAGCCATGTTCTTCGGTTCGCTCTATCTGAACGAGAGCTATGGCAACCCTGCCAACTGTTATGTGCAGGGCGATGACAAACTTGTAGATATTGCGCCTTACGGATTCTATCCCAACAATTTGAACCGTACAAGTACAGTGTACTTATTCGACCGCACCAACCACAAGTTTGTAAAACTTGCCTCTACCTATAGCGCCAACACCAATCTGGTAAAAATCACCGATACTAAGGAGGGTGCCTTCTGGCTTGACCAGACCGAGTATACCCCCGTGCGTGATCTCGTATATGGTGAGAATGGTAAGGGCAACAATGGTGCCTCGTATGCCTTGATGAACGATGCCGACGGCAAGTACTATGTATACATATTTGTCGCCGGTGCCTATCAATTCAAGAAGATGACATCCAAGAACATCGACCTCAGCGTAGCCACCGACTTCACCAAGGCAAGCCACTATGCCTTCTACTCTAATCAGTACGTGATACTCTACTCGGTAGGTAAAGACCTCTGGGCTTACAACTACAACTCGAACAAGGCACAGAAGCTCAAGACCTTCGATGGCGAGATTACCTACATGGCGTTCGATGTTCACTCCGACGACAATCCCGACGACATCATCGTAGCCACATGGTCGGATGCAGAGAAGGGCATCGTATACAAATACGAAATGGAGGACAGCCCCAACGAACTTAAGATTAACGAGAAGGAGTATGCCACAAAGAACTATCCTTGGAAGACCAACCTGAAGGTGGTGAAGGTGGAATATCGCAACTGCTCTGACTAAACCATACAAACAAGAATCTATAACAGAATATGAAAACAGCAAAACTAATGGCAAGCCTGCTCATCGGGCTTTGCACATTGCCTGCCGCAGCACAGACCGACTTCCGCTACATATCGTTCGACGAAGCGCTGCAGGCAGCCAAGAAAGAGAAGAAACACGTATTCATCGACTTCTATACCGACTGGTGCGGACCATGCAAGCGAATGTCGCGCGAGGTGTTCCCACAGAAGAGTGTGGGCGACTTTATGAATGCACGTTTCGTGTGCTTGAAACTCAACGCAGAGAAGGAAGGCGTTGAGTTGGCAAAGAAATATGGAGTAAAGGCTTATCCTACATATTATGTGATAGACGCCCAGGGCAAGCAACTCATGACTGCAAGCGGCTCGATGCCTCCCGACGATTTCATAGCCAAGATAGAGTCGGGTCTTAATCCCGACCATTCGCCAGAGCGCATGAAGCAATTGTATGCTGAGGGCAAGCGCACCCCCGACCTCATCAACAACTATGCGTTCTATCTTATGGAGCAGCGTAAGGAGGCAGAGGGCTTCAAGGTGATTGACGACTACTTCAACAGCCTCTCCGACAAGAAGCGACTCAGCGCCGACAACGCCTTCCTCTTCACACGCTACACTCTCAATCTTGACAACGACCGTGCCCGCTTCATGGTGGCAAATCACGACCGCTTCGACAAGAAGATGCAGGATGCCATATACACACGCATACAGAATCTGTATCACAACGCCCTCACTACCTACTTCTCGGGCTATCAGATGCGCGAGAAGAAGTACGTGGAGGCCGACTATCAGAAGCTTAAGAGCGAGATGCTCGGCATGCATCTCGACCAGAAGTATGAGTATGCGCCGATGTTCCGCCTCATAGAGAGTCGTGTAGCTGACAGCGACAATACCTTCCTCGACAACTGCAACCGCGAGTATGACAATCTGAACCCTCGCGACCGCACGTTGCTCATCCTAAATCTCACACGCCTCATTGAGCCTAAAGACCAGGCTATGAAGCAACGCTTGTCTACCTTCATACGCTCGCGTCTTGCCAAGATGGACGGCAACACCATCTCGCTTGCCGGCCGACTGCTCGACAGCATAGAACAGGAGTAGAGGATTTTTAGTTGAGAATTGAAAGTTGAGAATTATGATATGCATTGGTTAAACAATAAAAGCAATCATAACTTTCAACTCTCAACTTTCAACTTCTTTTGTATATGACAACTCTCAGCACCACCTTTTGGACAACGCCTTGACACAATATTTGCATTTTTAACCGCTCAAAACTGCTTGCTGAACGCACAACGAATTCTTTGGCTCGAAATTCGTGAGTTTTGAGTGTTTCTGGTTATTTTATTTATAATCAGTGAGTTATGTGGTTGTTTGTCGAAGCCGAAGAAATTTCATCACGTAAAATACCTCCCTTTCTTTTAAAATGTAGTCCTTTTGCACTCCAACTGTACTTCATTTGCAATACAAAGAAGCCTTAAATGGAGAATAGAGTGGTGTAGGATGCTGCAAAAAACATAAAAAACGACCTCTCAAATCTCTATAATCGATTTTTATTTTGTAACACTTTTTTACTGCTTGTACTATATTTGTCACCAGTATCCTTTTGTTTAAAGTCACGAATTTTCATGAATTATTTATGAATATTCGTTCCTGAGAAATTCGTGAATTATTTGTGGGTATTCATGACTCCTCTTTCTTTTTGTAATACTCCATATCGAAATAATTGTGTGTAATATTTGGAGATAAACAAAGAAATGTATATCTATTGATACCAAAAAGGATGATTGGACTAAAGCCTTGAAAGAAGAGCAGATGCTTTGGATGCAAGGATGGACACCTGATTCAGGAAAATCGGTGCTCAAGACTTATCAGTTTAATGGCATTCCCTTTATTATCCTGATAGACAAGGAAGGTAAGATTTATCGCAAGTATTTGCGTGGTGAGCAGATAAAGAAGGCTATTGATGATTGTCTTATAGGAAAAAGGTTTGATGAAAAGTAGATAAAATCTATATTCTTTGGATATAACCGAAGAAATGTCTACCTTTGGACTCCTTAAAATAGCTATACTGAATCTTGAGGAATTTCAAATTTCTAAATAATAAATCAACTAACAAATAAACAGTAATGAATAAAAAGAGAATTTACGGTGCAGCATTGTCGTTGTGTGCAGCAATGTCGATGTATGCAGGAACTTACACGTTCAAGATTGCCAACCCTACAGAGGGCGCAAAGATTGAAATCAACTGGTGTGCTACGGGCGAGATGAGTAAGGTAGACGTCGTGAATGGCGTGGCTACTGTCAGCAAGAGCGGTTTCGCCTCGCAGTATGTTAGAGTATATTACGGCCGTGCCTACGCCTTGAATCTGTATCTTGAGGCTGATAAGGACCTTACAGTGAATTGCGATGCTGAGGCGCGCAAGTTCAGCTGCACAGGTGCTTTGGCAGACATCAACAACTATATGCTACAGTCGCCCTTTGCCAGTCTCGACTTCAATGCTGCCGCCAAGGAAGAGGCCGACTTCATCAAGAGTAGCGACAGCGTGTACAATGCCAACCTCGCTCTGCTGAAGAAAGCAAATCTGCCTGCCAATTTCACAAAGAAAGAGCAGCAGCGTCTGTTGTTCAAGTCGTATGCTATGTTCCCAATGTACATGTCGTACCACCCTTATCTGAAGAAGATGGACTCGTACACCCCGACTGCGCTATATACCAACAAGCTTAAGGAGGTGGCTATCATCGACGGCAACTGTCTGGAGTATGCCGAGTATGGCGACTTCATCATGAACGCCATACTGTGTCAGGCTTTCCAGGGCGGCGACCGTAGCAAGGAGTTCATGACATTCATGGACGCTAACGTTAAGGATGCAAAGGTGAAGTCGTACATCACCAATGCCTATGCCTATGATGTTGTGTCAAGCTCAGGTCTTGACGGCAAAGACGAACTTATAGCCTACTTTCATAAGAATGTCAGCGATCCGAAACTTGTAGATAAGTTTGATAAGGTGTGCAAGCAATGGGAAGGATTGAAGGCAGGTTGCATCTCACCTTCGTTCACAGCTACTGACATCAACGGCAAGCAGGTTTCGCTTGAATCACTCAAGGGCAAATATGTCTATATCGACGTTTGGGCTACATGGTGTGGTCCATGCCGTGGCGAGCTTCCTTATATGACCAAGCTTGAGGAGCAGTATGCAGGCAAGGACATCCACTTTGTTGGTCTCTCATGCGACAGCAACAAGTCAGCTTGGGAGAAGCGCATACAGAAGGGTGACATGAAGGGCATTCAGTTGCATCTTGACACAAAGAGCGACTTCATGCAGAAGTATCTCATCAATGGTATTCCACGCTTCATCCTTCTCGACCGTGAGGGCAAGATCATCAAGGCAGATGCTCCACGTCCGTCAGAGCCTAACATTACAAAGCTCTTCGATGAACTGCTGAAGAAGTAAAAGAGAAAAAGGTAAAAAAATAAAAAGGTAAAAGAGTCAATTGTATGGTTTTCTGTCCATATAATTGACTTTTTTACTTTATCCTCTTTAAATTATAGTCAGGAAAATACTCATGACATGCGTATCACCAAACTTATCGCGTAGCTTTTTTGTGGCGTTTTTGATATGTGTGCGAACGGTTTCGTAACTAATGTCCAGTTCGGCAGCTATGGCGTGCTCGTCTTTTCCTTCAAGTCGCATCTCAATTACCTTACGGCATTTTGTAGGTAATATTTTGATTGCGTCGTAAAGTTGCTTGTATAGTTCAATTTCGAACATAGATTCTTCCAAAGAGAAATCATCAGGAGAATCGACAATAGATTCTTGAAAGTGATGTGAAGCCTTGCGTTGATGGTCGATGACTGCATTGCGTAAGGAAATGAACAGAAGATATTTGGCGTTGCTTTCCAATTGTAAAGTGTCGCGTCGTTGTATGAGGCGTATGAAGACGTCTTGTACAATATCCTCCGCTATATTTTTATCCTTTACAGTCTTGAGAGCATAGAAGACCATGGAGACATAATGCTCACGGAATAACTTTTCCATATTAGTCATTCCAGAGTCGTTGTTCATAGTATAAATGTCTTTCTCCAATCTCTTCATAATCTGTTTGAGATGCAAAGATAAATCTTTTTTCTTGCTTTTTGAAATATTTTTTACTTTTAATTAACCAAAACGCTAACCCAATACGTTCTTAAGTAAAAACAATCTTGAAAACAAGAAAAACGATGAATATAAACTCAATAATAATAAAGTCGATTATCGATTCGCTTAATGCTGAGGAACAACGCTTGCTTGACGAGTGGCTTAATACGGAGTCGAATAAAAGGATGTATAATAACATACGTTCTCATTTTCATGGTTCGGGCAGCTATTTGTTTAACACTTCTGACGAAGATGTTGACAAGGCTTGGGCTAAGATTGGCAAGCGTGCAGATTCAGAAAGAAAACCGGGCAAATGGGTAAGTATGATTAGACATACGTGGCGCGTAGCAGCTGCAGTAGTAGCCTTTATTATAATAGGTGGCGGAATGATGTGGTATGAAGACTATACCAGGACAACACCACCGGTATTGTCTGAGGACATAACAGGAGCAATACGCGAAAGTGTTAAAGCCGACAAGGCAGACATCTTGTTGACTGCCGACAAAACAGCCGACATCCCATCACGTCACGTCATAAAGCCGCAACCAATCAGCAAGGAGCAAATCGTAGAATATCAGCTTGATGCTGAAGACGTGGAACGGATTCTTGAATCAAAGATGATAGAGACACAACGTGCTAAGGAGTCGTGGGTGCAGCTTGACGACGGTACGATGGTGCATCTTGGCAACAACTCACGCATAATATATCCCGAACGCTTCCCGAAGGCATCCCTATTCGGAGCATCGTCTCCGCGTGAGGTAATTGTAGAAGGCGAGGCTTACTTTATGGTGGCTCACGATGCAAGCCGACAATTCATTGTACATACCCGCATGGGTGACATCATAGATTATGGTACGGAGTTTTATGTCAGCACTAAGTCCAATTCCACCCGTGTAGCATTGGTAAGTGGAAAGATAGGAGTGAAGAGTGCCACAACGCAAGAGCGGATACTGCAACCTGGTCAAGAGGCAAGCATAGCAGCGGGTGGCAGCTTGTCGGTAGTTCAGACTGACATAGACCGCTATGTAGCATGGAACACGGGCAAATACGCTTTCCATGAGGCTACGGTCAGAAAACTAATATCGATAGTCTCAATGTGGTATGGCAGAGAGGTGCAATATGACGAGAGTCTTGCCGGGCGTACCGTTTCGGGTGTGCTATATAAATATGTAGACATCAGGCAGACACTTGAGTCGCTCTCGTTGGCATTAGGCGTTGAAGGAAAATGCTTTAATGTGAGAAACACGAAGAAATAAAACAACTACGATAAAAGTAAAGACCAAATACATAACTTAAATTTTAAAACATCTATTATGGACAAAACAGACAATTTAAAGACAACATTGCGTTGCTTCGGTTTCGCATTGATCATGTTGTTGAGTTCTCTGACTGCTGTAGCCCAAAGTAAATTAGCGTCGAAGGTGACACTTGACGAGTCGAAGGCCACAGTTGAGACAATTCTCAAGAAGATTGAGACTCAGACAGGACTCAGCGTGGTCGTCAGTACAGAGCAGGCCAAGAAGATGCCTCTCATTTCTATTACTGCACACGGCAAGTCGGTTAAGCAGGTGCTCGATGAAATAGCCGATAAGGCCAATTGTGCCTATAAGGTATCTGGCGAAATAGTTACTATGTACATGCCGTCAAAACGTATTGTGAGTGGTGTGGTAATGGACGAGAAGGGCGAACCATTGGTAGGCGTACAGGTAATGGGGGGGGTAAAGAAGCCTCTTGGCATTACTGATGCGGAAGGACGTTACTCGTTCAGCATCTCTACCGAGCAGACAACGCTTAGATTCTCGTATGTAGGAATGAAGGCAGAGATTGCTGAGTTTCCTAAAGGCACAAAGAACATTACTCGCAAAATCATCATGCATGATGGCGTTCAGCTTGACGATGTTGTGGTGAATGGTATCTATGAGCGCAAGAAAGAAAGCTTTACTGGAGCTGCTACAGTTGTGCAGAAAGAAGAGCTTATGCGTAATGGTAGCCAGAACTTGCTGCAAAACCTCAAGAACATCGATCCTTCTTTTAAGATTGTTGACAATATTGAATTAGGTTCCGACCCAAATAAAATGCCGGAAATCCAGATGCGTGGTCAGCAGTCGCTTACTGATGTAAACGGTACCTATACTGGCAATCCCAATCAGCCGCTCTTCATTCTTGACGGATTTGAGACTGACCTTACTACCGTATATGACCTTGATATGAACCGTGTAGAGACAGTCGTGCTCTTGAAAGATGCAGCTGCCAAGGCTATCTATGGCTCGAAAGCTGCTAATGGTGTTGTTGTAATTGAGACCCGTAAGCCTAATCCTGGAAAGCTTAAGGTGACTTACAAGGGCGACTTGAACATTACTGTTCCAGATCTGACCGGATATAATCTTTGTAACGCTCGTGAGAAGTACGATGTAGACAAGACTTTCGGTACCTTTAGCGACGACTGGTCAAAGGAACAGTATCTTAATAATATTATGAAGTCTATAGCAAGTGGTGTTGACACCGACTGGCTTGCACAACCGTTGCGTACAGGCATCGGCCATCGTCATTCTGTATATTTGGAAGGTGGCGACAAGCGCTTGCGTTATGGTGTGGACTTGCTGTACAACGACCTTAAGGGTGTTATGAAGGGATCTGACCGTAAGACCTTTACAGGTGGATTCTCTCTTTCTTACCGCTATAAGAGCCTGTTGTTCCGTAACCAGTTTAATGTTACGCTCAACCATGCTGACAACTCTCCTTACGGAAGTTTTTCTGAATATGCTACATTGAATCCATATTGGAGTCCATACGATGAGACCGGAGCATTAAAGCAGATTGCCGGTTCTACCGGATGTGGAGGACTTATTGGTGTTACAGTAGGCAACCCTATGTGGAATGCAAATATTGGAACAAAAGATTTCAGCAAGTACACAGGATTGAGCAATAACTTCTATATAGAATGGCAGGCACTCAAGACTCTTAAATTGATAGGACGCTTTAGCTTGGCAAAGACCATTAGCAAGAGCGAGACATTCTATCCGGCTTCACACACCAAGTTCTTGAATTATAGTGAGGAGCGCTTCTTTGAAAAGGGTGAATATGGTATGGGCAATGGAGAAAGCAGTTCGTACAGCGCCGACCTTACAGCCAACTATTCGTTGCTGCTCAACAAACATCAGCTTTATCTGAATGCAGGATACAGTATAAAGGAGGAACGTTCACAGAGCACTTATTTCCAGGTGATAGGTTTCCCCAATGAACGTACTGGCTTTATCACTTCCGGATTGGGCTTTGCCGAGAACTATCGTCCATCGGGTGGTGAAAGCATCAGTCGCGAATTAGGCTTGCTTACCGCTTTGAACTATTCTTACGACGATCGCTATTTGCTTGATGCAACTTATCGTGCCAACGCTTCTTCACGATTCGGTAAAGACAAGCGTTGGGGAGGATTTTGGTCGGCAGGTATCGGTTGGAATTTGCATAAAGAGCATTTTATGAAAGACGCTCGTTGGTTGAGACAGTTCAAGTTGCGTGCATCTACCGGTTATACAGGTTCGCAGAACTTTAATCCTTATCAGGCTCTTGCCACATTCAATTACTATCAAGACAAGGCTTACGACAATTGGGTGGGATCGTATCTGATAGCTCTGCCTAATGACGATCTGAAATGGCAGAAGACAAAGGACTACAACGTAGGATTCGACTTGAACATATTCAACCGTCTCACCGTGCGCTACGATTATTATATACAACGCACATCCGACCAGTTGCTGTCGCTTACTATTCCTCCTTCAATGGGATTTACATCTTATCGCGAGAACTTGGGTAGTACCGAGAACAAGGGTATGGAGTTGAGAACAAGTGTGAACATATTGCTCGATCCTAAGCGCGACCGTTACATCACAGCCAACTTCTCTATTGCCCATAACAAGAACAAGTTGAAGAAGATATCTAACGCCCTTAAGGCTCAGAACGATGCACAAGACAAGGATATCATGGACGGAAAGACCAACAAGCCACGCACACGCTTTATCGAGGGACAGTCGATGAATGCCATCTGGGCTGTGCGCTCATTGGGTATCGATCCTGCTACCGGAAACGAGCTTTATCTTACTAAAGACGGAAAGACAACAACCGAATGGCGTACAGAAGACCAGGTGGTTTGTGGCGATGCCATGCCTAAATGCTCGGGCAGCTTCGGATTGAATATGGACTATCGTGGCATATTCTGCAACGTATCGTTCTACTATCAGTTTGGCGGACAGACATACAACCAGACACTTGTAGACCGTGTTGAAAATGCATACATAGCATTGAATGTCGACAAACGCATATACGATTCTGTATGGCGTCAGCCTGGTGATAAGGTGAACTTCGCTTATAGTCCATACAAGACCACCAAGCCAAGTTCGCGCTTCGTACAGGATCTTGACGAATTGCGCCTTTCTACATTGAATATCGGATACGACTTCCGTCATCATGATTTCGTGAAGAAGATCGGATTGGAACGCTTGAAGGCAAGCTTCTATATGGATGATGTATTCCGTCTTTCTACAGTAAAGGCAGAACGAGGTCTTACATATCCGTTCGCACGCACCTATTCTCTTTCTTTACAAGCAACATTCTAACCCTAAAAAAGTAGATATCAATGAAATATAAAAGCATTATAACCAGATTCTGCGGAATGGCAATCTGCTTGGTTCTTGGCACCACATCTTGCCAAAACTGGCTGGATGTCAGCCCTGAGTCGGAAGTGAAGTACGATGACTTGTTCAGTACTAAAAACGGTTTCAAAGACCAGCTTACAGGCGTTTATACCAAGATGTGTGATGAAGGGCTCTATGGCGCACATCTCACTTACGGTATGGTAGACGCACTTGGTCAGCAATATGTGTGGACACAGGAAATGGGCAACTATTACCATTTCTGGCGTTTCGAATACAAGAACTCAACTTGTGAAAGCATTATGGCAAATGTTTGGGCACAGATGTACAACGCCATTGCCAACACCAACATATTGCTGAAGGGTCTGGACGAATACGGAAGCGTACTTTCTACAAACGAGGAAAACATATATCGTGGAGAAGCTTATGCCTTGAGAGCTTTCTTGCATTTCGACTTGCTTCGCATGTATGGCAAGAGTTATGCAAGTGGTGCAAACGAGAAATCGATACCTTACGTAACTTCGATTTCGAAAAACGTAACTCCATTATATACCGTATCTGATGTGTTGGACAAGATAATAGTCGACTTGAAGGAAGCGTCAAGACTGTTGGAGAACGATCCTATTAAAACAGGCAACGCTACTACCGATTTCATAGGCACACGCAAATGGCACCTTAATTATTATGCAGTACGTGCGTTGATGGCACGTGTCTATATGTATAAGAATGATAAGGAAAACGCCTTGGCGTGCGCTAAGGAAGTTATCGACTCAGAGAAGTTCCCTTGGGTGTCGAACGATAAGGTTACTACAACAAGCCGTGACACACGCGACGGACTGTTCAAGAGCGAGTGCATATTCATGCTTAACAACCGTTCGCTGAAGAATCTTACCGAGAAGTATATGAAGGAAGGCACAAGTTACGGTTCTGGCAACATACTCCATGTTTCGCCTGAAGTGAAAGACGATATATTCGAAGCAGCTACTTATGGAGGATACGACTGGCGCGACAACTACTATTTTGAGCAGCTGGACGGAAACTACTATGGAAGTACAAAGCTGTGGCAGGGTTCTAATAATGAATACAACAACCAGCAACCTCTGGTTAGAGTAAGCGAGATGTGGCTTATCGCTGCAGAATGCGCTACATCTAAAACTGACGCTGTCAACTATTTGAACACTTTGCGTCAGCACCGTGGATTCGACGCCAGCTTAGACCTGAAGGAAGAAAATCTAACCGACGAGCAGTTGCAGACAGCCATTGGTAAAGAATACCGTAAGGAATTTATTGGCGAGGGTCAATGGTTCTTCTACTGCAAGCGCAAGGATTTGGCAGAATTGCCCAATACTACAGTTCCTTTCAGCAAGGCATACTATGTATTCCCATTGTCTGATCAGGAGAAAGAATATGGTAACCGTTAAAAACAAGGCAATATGAAAATAAAGACTTTATATATTCTGTTACTGGCGTGTCTGACATCAGTAACGCTAAACAGCTGCAATCAAAACGACTATTTGCAGTATGACGAGAATCAGGCTTATATAGGTTTTGCCTATCCTTCATATGGAAATGACAGTATTGTCTATTCTTTTGCATTGCATCCAAATGTGGAAGAAGACATAGTGAAGGTGCCGATAAAACTTTTTGGCTATGCTGCATCTCAAGACCGTGAAGTAGGAGTGGAGGTGATAGAAAGCGAATCGACAGCCAAAGACGGCGTTGACTTTGTCATTGAACAGAAGCGAATGGAAGCCAATGCGTATAAGGATAGTCTGATTGTGAAGATAAAGAAATCGGCTGAAGTGGAGACTAAGGACCTGGTAGTAAAGCTACGTCTATGCGGAAACGATTTGTTTGCTGCTGCTCCTATTGATGCCGAATCTTTCAGAATCATACTGACATCTAAATTGACAGAACCTACTGGATGGCCTTTTGGCGACTATAGTGTAATAAAGCACAAGTTTGTTATTCAAACTATTGGTATTGCCACGGGGTACGAAAAGTGGAGTATCTCGGACAGCATTCGTTATAAGGGCATTTTGACCAAAGCTTTGTACGAATACAACAAAGCTCACCCCGATGATCCTCTTAAAGATGAAAACGGCATGTTGATAACTTTTGCTTAACAATAAAAAAGTACTGAAATTATGAAGAACAAATTGATATATATTGCTTTCTTTATTGGGGCTATGGTATGCTTAAGTTCTTGTTATAACGATAACGGAAATTATGATTACATATCATTGCCCGATGTTAAGATAACAACAGATAAAGATGCTTATGCAGCAGAACAGTTCCAGACACTTGAGATTGCAGCTGATGTAGACTTAGCCGGTGACTCGGAGGCTGATTATGAATATACATGGCGACTTTGGTCTAACGACATCAAGCGGAAAGACTACCAGAAGGAAAAGGTAATTGGCAATGAGAAAAATCTTTCTTTCAAGGTAGAAGAACTTGCTGGTTTGTATACTCTTGTGTTTACTTGCCACAATAAGCGAACCAATGTTGATACATTCAAACAAATGGCTCTCACTGTACAAGGCAGCATAACTGAAGGCTGGTTGGTGCTACATGAAAAAGATGGCGTGACCGATTTCGACTTGATAAAGACTCCTTTCTTTTCAAGTCGTGTAGATAAGGACATTGTGCTGCGTAATCTGTATGCCATGAATGGTGAGCAACTGGAAGGTCGTGGTGTAAGAATCGGTAGCTTTATCGATTATCAGCGTCAGTATGTAACTATAATGACTGACAAGGGTGGAGCAAAGCTTGAAGGTTCTACAATGCAGAAGATTTTTGACATGTCATCGTTGATGACTGACGGCAAGCCGTGGAATCCACAAAACTATATCTGGTCTCCTTACAAAGGAGCCTTCAGCCGTTACGGATATGAAGTTATGGTCAATGATGGACGTGTGTACATATATAATACTATTTGGAATTTTACATCCTATGTTGAGCCTATACAGCCTGACGGCCTTACCTATAGAGCGTCTAAATATATGCCTCGTTTTATTTGGGGGTCGTACTATGGCGAAGGCATAGTAATCTACGATGATTTGAATGGCAGATTCCTTTATGTTGACAAGCAATTTAAGTTAAGAACTCTGCCCGATGCAACTGGTTATCCGTTCGATTGGAACAATATGCATGGCAACTTGATCTACATGGATATGGGTTTCAAAAACCACGATCTTGGTTTGATAGAAGATTGGGACACTCATAAGAAAACTTTGTATGAGGTTAATTTCGATGAAAAGAAGCTCAATTTAGCTATTGTAAAGCAGTATCCTGTAGGTGATTGTCCGGAAATGGACAAGGCCAAGTATTATGCAATAGGTGAGCGTGGACCGGTGTTCTATTATGCAACAGACAAGAAGATTTATCTGTACGACTATTCTGGAACCCATAATGCAAAAGAAGTGTATGCTTTGAATGGCGCTAATGAGAAGATAACAGGAATGAAGATACTGAAGGCTAACAAATTTGGTTCAAACCATCCGTATAGCAATAAAGTGTTGATTCTGTCTACTTACAACGAAAGCGCCAAAGAAGGTAAGGTTTATATGTATTACTTCAACGAGAGCAACGGAATTATAAATCTTGAGTCAGAACATGTATTTACAGGTTTCGGTGAGGTCTTGGATATGGAATACAATTGGCCGAAGATAGGCTCGTAATGATATTCATGCCTTGATACGAATATTTTTAACGAGACACTAATCAATCAACAATCAAACAATCAATGATGATTAAAAATAGAATTCTTGGTGCAGCATTGGCTTTGCTTACATCTGCACCTGTGTTTGCCGGCACTTATACGTTTAAGATTGCCAACCCCAAAGAGAATACAAAGTTGGAGATTCAATGGCGCACTACAGGCGAGACCGACTTGGTGGAAGTAAAGGATGGAGTGGCAACAATAAGCAAGAATGACTTTACCGCTCAGTATGTCAAAATATATTGCGGAGTTAGATTCTCGTTCATTATGTATCTTGAAGCCGATAAGGACTTGACTGTGAATATCGATGCCCAGACACGTAAGCTAAGTTGCACAGGACCTTCGGATGAAATCAACAAATATTTGCTACAGACACCTTTTGCTGTTGTCGACCCCAATGCTGCCGCCAAGGATGAGGCTGACTATATCAAGACAAGTGATAGTGTGTATAATGTAAATCT
>JAIJMN010000187.1:0-4653 GCA_022735715.1 Prevotella sp. | reverse complement strand
CGCCTGCGCCGATGGTACTGCAATGCAATGCGGGAGAGTAGGTGGCTGCCTTCTTTACTTGAGGTCTTCAAGGTCTAACGACTTTGGAGACCTTTTTTTTGTTTGTACATATCCTCCACGCATTTACACATTATTATATACGTACTTTATATAATATATATATCTTAAATAATATATAGCATTCCTACTTGACATCGCCTGCGCTAAGTATTACCTTTGCATGCGCTATACAATTATATCCATACCTTTATAATATATATAGCAAGCGTTCTTTGGCTTGTTTACATAATTAACAGCTTATAAAAATTATCGTAACTTCATTGTAATATCGACGGGATACCTTTGCACTCGAAATAATCAAGATAATTTTTAATAGATGAAATCAGTTTTTCTAAAGAACAGCGTCATTGCGCTGACGCTTTTAGCAAGTACATTAGCCTCGTTTGTGGGTTCAGTTCCTTCTTACGCCCAGACACAGTGCACGAAGCAGTGTGCTTCACAATCGGAAGCAAAGACTTATGCGGCTCGTCCGACCTGGGACGCGCTTAATGGCGAAATCAATTTTTATATAGCTAACGATCTTGGTCGTAATGGTTACTATCAGCAGAAACCTATTGCCGAACTTATGGGTGAGATGGCTGATGCCGTCAATCCGGAGTGTGTAATTGCTGCCGGTGACATTCATCATTTCAATGGCGTTACATCTGTTAACGACCCGTTATGGATGACCAACTACGAACTTGTATATTCTCATCCAGAACTGATGCTCGACTGGTTTGCCGTGTGTGGCAATCATGAGTATCGTGGCAACACACAGGCTGTGCTCGACTATGGCAAGGTGAGCCGTCGTTGGGTGATGCCTTCAAAGTATTACACCAAGGTGTATGATCACAAAGGAACAAGCATTCGTATTGTGTTTCTTGACACCACTCCACTCATCGACAAGTATCGCGAGGCAAAAGAAAAATACCCAGATGCATGCAAGGAGGATATGCAGAAACAGCTGTCTTGGCTCGACCAGACTCTTAAAGTGGCTAAGGAAGATTGGGTAGTAGTAGTTGGTCATCATCCTATCTATGCCGAGACGGGCAAGACCGCCAACGAACGTCTGGACATGCAGAAGCGTGTGATGCCATTGCTTCACAAGTATAATAATGTGGCAATGTATGTTTGTGGACATATCCACAACTTCCAACACATTCAGATTAAGGGCGACAACATCGACTATGTTGTCAACTCATCAGCTTCACTTGCACGAAAGGTGAAGCCGGTAGAGGGAACTGTATTCTGCAGCCCAGCCGAAGGCTTCTCTGTATTGACCGCCGACAAGAAGCAGTTGCGTCTGTCGATGATTGACAAGGACGGCAACATCATCCACACTGTAACAAAGAACAAGTAAGCTAAAGCTACACATTAATATTATTGATATATGGAATTCAGGAAAAACTTGCTTGCAGCCCTTTTGGCTTCAGCAACCATTATGCCTATGTATGGCGACAACATTAAGGATAATGTTACATTGCCCGAAATGGGAACCATCACCGGACGTATCACCGATGCCGACCGTCAGGTTCTGCCTGGAGCTACAATCATGATTGAGGAATTGCACACGGGCGTGACAAGCGACGTGAACGGATTCTACACATTGTCAAATCTTAAGCCGGGTACATATAAGGTGAAGGTGAGCTACGTAGGTTATGAACCTAAATACTACACCATAAAGCTTACAGGCAACAATGTGGAGCGCAACATTCAGCTTTCGGAGTCGCACGAGTTGAAGGAGGTTGTAGTGACAGGTGCTTTCTACGGACAGCGCAAGGCATTGCAGATGCAGAAGGAAACAATGGGTGTGACCAATGTAGTTAGTGCCGACCAGGTGGGCAAGTTCCCCGACTCAAATATTGGTGATGCTCTGAAGCGTATCAATGGTATCAATGTGCAGTACGACCAGGGTGAGGCACGCTTCGGACAGGTGCGCGGAACATCAGCCGACCTTACTTCAGTAACAGTCAATGGCAACCGCATCCCTTCAGCCGAAGGCGATACACGTAACGTGCAGCTCGACCTTATTCCTGCTGATATGGTTCAGACGATAGAGGTAAACAAGGTTGTGACATCGGATATGGACGGTGATGCCATCGGTGGTGAGATAAACCTTGTGACCAAGAATACTCCTTCGCATCGTGTATTGAACTTCAACGTTGGTTCGGGTTATACATGGGTGAGCGGCAAACCGCAGCTTGATCTCGGTGCAACATGGGGCGACCGTTTCTTCAACCATAAACTTGGTATTATGGCAGCAGCCTCTTACCAGTATGCACCGGGCGGTTCTGACAATACGGAGTTTGAATATGAGGAGAACGACGACAAGCAGCTTGAACTGAAAGAGGCTCAGGTGCGTCAGTATTATGTAACACGCGAGCGTCAGAGCTACTCGTTGGCACTCGACTATAAGTTCAATCCGCAGCACAAGATTTCGTTCAAGGGAATGTACAACCGTCGCAGCGATTAGGAGAACCGCTACCGCATAAGCTATAAGAAGCTCAACAGCAAGGCCGAGAAACAGTGTGTCGTTATGCAAACTAAGGCAGGAGCATCCGACACCAAGAATGCCCGACTCGAACTTCAGCAGACAATGGACTATACTCTCGACGGCGAACATCTCTTCGGCAATCTGAAGATGGACTGGGCTGCCAGCTATTCGCGTGCAACAGAGGAGCGTCCCAACGAGCGTTATGCTTCGTACAAGTACAATAACAAGAATTCAAAGATTAAGTTCGGTGAAGGATTTGAGGACGTAGGCGACCGCCAGCCTTACTATGCAACATCGCTGCCCGCCCTTGATGACACCAACTGGAAGCTCGACGAACTCGACAATTCCAATCAGGATATCGTAGAGAATGAATGGAAAGGACGACTTAACTTCACACTTCCTATTACCAACGGACTCTATGGCAACACCTTGAAGTTTGGAGCCAAGTACACCAGCAAGGAAAAGACACGCACCAAGTCGTTCTTCGATTATGATCCTGAAGAAGTGCTTGGCGACAGCTGGCGCAAACTTACAGTACAGCAGATACGTGACGGATTTATGCCAGGTAGCCAGTATCCAGCCAACTCACCTTTCATCTCAAAGCAGACACTTGGCAAGATTGACTTCAGCAAGTATAAAGGCACTGAGAACTATGAGGAAGAGGCTGGCAACTATAAGATACGCGAACAGATAACAGCCGGCTATCTGCGCTTTGACCAGAAGTTGGGCAAGCGCCTTTCTGCTACTCTCGGACTGCGTGTAGAGCGTACCGACCTCAAGACCAGCGGATATAATGTAGAGGTAACCGACGACGAATCGACCATGAAACCGACAGGTGACTTCAAGAACCACTACACCGACCTTCTGCCAAGCTTGCTCCTCAAGTACAAATATAGCGACGACGGCAGTCTGCGTGCATCAGTAACGAAGACAATCTCACGTCCGAAGTACTCGGCACTCATCGCTAACAAGACCTTCAACATCTCTGACGATGAAGCAACAATCGGTGATCCTAACACCAAGCCAGCCAAGGCTGTAAACTTTGACCTCTCTATCGACCACTACTTCAAGAGTGTAGGACTTGTCAGCCTCGGTCTCTTCTACAAGGACATAAAGAATGTAAATGTAGAGTGGTCGTCGAACAAGTATCTCGGCAGCGACCTCGGACTCACAGGCGAAAACGCCGAAAAGCAGTTCAAGGTGCAACAGAACATCAACGCCTACGACGCACGTGTGCTTGGTGTAGAGGTAGCATACCAGCGCGACTTCGGTTTCATTTCGCCCGCACTCAAGTGTCTCGGCTTCTATGGCAACTATACATACACTCACAGTACAACACGCAACTTCAATGAGCGTCTGGGCATAAAGGATGGTGACGACGTTAAGGTGGCAGGTTCGCCTGAGCATACTGCCAACGCCTCAATGTTCTTCGAGAAGAGCGGCATCAACTTGCGACTCTCATACAACTTCGCTTCGGCATTCATCGACCAGATGAGCACCAGCCGCGCCCTCGACCGCTACTACGACAAGGTGGGCTATCTCGATCTTAACGCCAGTTACACATGGGGCAAGAAAACCAAGTTCACGGTTTATGCCAATGCCAACAACTTGCTCAACCAGCCCTTACGCTATTATCAAGGCGAGAAGAACCGCACAATGCAAGTGGAATATTACGGTGTAAGACTCAATGCAGGTGTGAAAATCAACCTGTAAGCAGTACTATAACCAACAATAGAAAGCTGATTCACACAGCAAGAAGCTATGACAGCAATGTCATTGTCTCCAGCTGTGTGAATCAGCTTTTTTCGTTTGTGAACCATTATGGACTTGTACAGGTCACTACTTTCCGTTACCTTTGTTTTTTGAAAACAAGTGTCACGCAATCTGCATGATATGAAAGATAGAAACCTAAAAAACAAACATCTATGAGTAGGGTATTTCAAGTGAAGCCTAAACGCATCAAACGTACAAACGGCACCGTCCTCACACCAGAAATGGTTGTGACAGTGACAACCCAGTAGCACACCGCCAACCCCTCCTACAATGGAGCCAAGGAACTGTAGGAGGCATACATGCGCCTCTACGCCTTCGACTACAAGAAGGCATGCTGCAACCAGAAT
>JAIJMN010000011.1:0-25362 GCA_022735715.1 Prevotella sp. | reverse complement strand
TTGTATGGGTGTTAGCGGTATATCCGCACCACATTGCCGTTTATAGCATAGTGTATGTGTCCGGTAGCAGCCAGTGTGGCAAGTATCTGGGAGAGACTCTGATCTTTGCGATGGAACACTCCGTAGAAGCGTGTCTGGGCAAGTTCACGATTCTCTATGAGTATCTTTGTGCCGTAGCTGCGCTCAAGGTCGACAGCTATGTCGGCCAATCTACGACCATTAAGCATTATGGTACCATCAGTCCAAAGACGATCGGTTGTGGCACGGTTCTCTATGCGCATATTGCCGCTCCGCTTCTCAAGCACGGCACGCTGGTCGGGCGCAAGGCGATACTGATAGTCGCCGTCGTGTGCTGAGCGCAATCCTACTGCTACGCTGCCTTCATCAAGGCTCACCATTGCCGAATGGTCGGAGGGATAGTCGCGGAAGTCGAACTTGGTACCGAGCACCTGTACGTTAAGGCTTGGCGACTTGACGATGAACGGCATCGACTCGTTGCGATGCACCTCAAAGTAGCCTTCGCCCGTGAGCTGCACATGGCGGTCGCTTACGCCGAAGCCCTGCGAATACTCTATACAGCTGCCTGCATTGAGCCACACCTCCGTGCCGTCTGGCAGCGTCATCTTCGTTGTGGAGCCTTGCGGTGCCTCAACCTTGATCATGGCGAATGCCTGCGACATGTTGCGCTGGCCTATATTATAGAATAGGTATGAGCAGGCGCACACCAGCACCGTCACCACGGCTGCATAGCGCATAAACCTCAGCACATATCGCCTCATGCCTATGGCCTCAGGCTGCACATCGTCAGCATCGTCGTCTGCAACTACGTCAGCTGCCTTGGCTGCTGGCACTACACCGGATGCTTGAATGCGCTCCAGGAACATTGCAAATGCCTTATGGCGGTCGTACTGCGAGAGTTGGCTGACATCAGGTGTCGAGTTCCATACTTCTACAAGACGATCATACTCCTCGCGGTTGGCTTCACTGGCTCCTATCCACTCGTTCAGACGACGGCTTTCATCGGCTGTAAGTGCATCGCTGAGCTGTGTAGCCACCAGTTCGTATATCTCGTCTTGCTGCATTGGATGTTCGTTGGTTTTATTGGTTTTCATATAGGTGACGAAATTTCAAGAAAAAGGGTTAGTCAAAAATCAAAGTTTTTTTCAAAAAAGGTGAAAAAACAGTTTTGTGCCGTTGATAATGCCCTTGTCACACGGTCATTCCGCTTACGAAGAACACGAAGACGATGTAGCTTCCAATTTCTCGGGCAAGCAGCTGCAATGCATTACGCAAATGATATTTTACAGTACTTACACTTATGTTGAGTTCGGACGCTATCTCAGCGTGACGCTTGCCCATGAAGCGGCTCAGCTCAAACACACGTCGGCATTCTGCCGGAAGATGTTCGATAGCCGTGTCTACACGGTCGGCAAGCTCGTTGCCCACAAGGCGGTCTATCGGCTGCTCGCCATCGGCAAGATTTGCCATGCAGTCGGCTTCGGCAAGATGCGAAGCTGCCACCTCATAGCGTTGGTGCTTGGAGCGCAGATAGTCAATACATCCGTTGCGCACTGCCTGAATGAGGTAGCTGCGCAACGAAGTGTTGACATTGAGCGTAGCTCGGTTTTCCCACATACGATATATCATATCGCCCACGATGGTCTCTGCCACAAAGCTGTCGCGCACATAGCGGTTGGCTGTATAGCAGAGCACCTGGTAGTGAGTGTCGAATATATACTGGTAGGCTTCGGTGTCGCCTGCCTTCAATCCATTGACAACGAGTTTCTCAGAATAGTCCATTAAGCGTATTGCTTTTTTCAGTCCATCACATTATATATATTAATGTATGGTAGTTTTCACGATTCGTGTAGGAGCCTGCTCCTTGTTGCGACGGTTCACCACCGTCACCACGGCCTGTGCAAGATTGAGGAATGCCAGTCCGGTTATAGACGAACTGTCGAGTGCGGCAGGTGTTCCGTTGTCACCGTTCTCGCAGATGCTCTGTACGAGCGGTATCTGTGCGAGCAATGGCACGTTCATCTCCTTGGCGAGATTCTTGCAGCCTTCCTTGCCGAAGATGTAGTATTTGTTTTCGGGCAGTTCGGCAGGTGTAAACCATGCCATATTCTCAACGAGTCCGAGAATGGGCACATTCACCTTGTCGTTGCTGTACATGTCGATGCCCTTGCGTGCATCGGCAAGCGCCACGTTCTGCGGAGTGGACACTATGACGGCACCCGTGATGGCGAGTGTCTGCAAGAGTGTGAGGTGTATGTCGCTTGTTCCGGGAGGTGTGTCGAGTATGAAGTAGTCGAGGTCGCCCCAATCGGCATCGGCTATGAGCTGCTTCAAGGCATTGGATGCCATTCCGCCGCGCCAGAGTGTGGCTGTATCAGGATTGACGAAGAATCCGATAGAGAGCACCTTGATGCCATATTTCTCAACCGGCTCTATGAGGTCGCGTCCGTCTTTCTTCACGGCATAAGGGCGTGCGTCCTCTACCTGGAACATCTTAGGAACCGAAGGACCAAAGATGTCGCAGTCGAGCAGTCCTACCTTGTAACCCAGTTGTGCCAAGGCTATGGCGAGGTTGGCTGCAACGGTGCTCTTGCCTACTCCACCCTTGCCCGAGCTTACTGCTATCACGTTCTTGACGTTGGGCAGCATCTTACCTACTTCGGGACGTGGTTTGGAGAGGTATTCGGTAGCGATTGTCACCTCTACTTCTTTAGATACATGATAGTGAATAGCTGCCTCGGCTGCCTTCACTGTCGACTTGAGGAAGGGGTCGGTGTCGCGCGGGAATATGAGCGAGAACGATACCTTCATGCCGTCGATGCGCAGATTGTCAGCCACCATGTCGGCCTCTACAAGGTTCTTCTTGTTGCCGGGATAGATGACGGTGGCAAGCGCATCCATTATAAGTTTAGGATATAATGTCATTATGTTGAATTTTGAGTTTTGAATTTACTTCGCAGAAGTCTTCGGGCTACGCTTGTCGCGGTGGTAGCTGCGGTACTCGTCGAGCGGTATCTCCACTTCGGGCTCTGACAGCTCGCCATGCCTGGGCAGCGCAAACTTCATGTACTTGATGTTGAGTCCACGCTCTATCCACATACTCTCGTAGTAGGTCTGAATGCCCAGTATCTCCTGTGTCTGCGCGTCGAGACCGTCGGTGTGGTAGAGGTCTTCAGTGCGGAAGAGCAGCGGCAGATTGTTGTGCTGCTGCATGTATGTGGTATAGGTGAAGAGGAAGTTGGAGTCGGTCTTCAGGTGTACCGTTCCGCCGTCTGTGAGGAAGCGACGATAGCGCTCAAGGAAGAATGTGGAGGTGAGACGCTTGCGCGGATTCTTCATCTGAGGGTCGCTGAACGTTAACCATATCTCCTGCACCTCATCCTCGCCGAAGAAGCGGTCGATAATCTCGATGTTGGTGCGCAGGAATGCCACATTCTTCAGTCCGTCGGCTATAGCCTGTGTGGCTCCTGTCCACATACGTGCTCCCTTGATGTCAACGCCAACGAAGTTGATTTTAGGGAACATCTTAGCCAACCCTACTGTATATTCGCCCTTGCCGCATCCCAGCTCGAGCACAATGGGGTTGTCGTTGTTGAAGTACATCTCGCGCCATCGGCCTTTCATCTCAAACGGCACGTTGTCGGCTACCGAGAACGGATACTGAAACACGTTCTCGTATCTTTCCATGTCGGCGAACTTCGCCAGTTTTCCTTTGCCCATATATTGGTTTTAATAAATTAATCTTTAGTATATTATCAGTATATTCGAAATACTCAATCTGCAAAGTTAACCATTTATATCCATACTTCAATGACAAGAAACGAAAATTTTGGCTCTTCGTATATTTGGTTATTCATCGATAGAAATGCCACTATTTTCAAAAGGAGTTCTTTTGCATTGCAAAACGAGTCCTTTTTGGAATTAGGAATTTTGAATTTTGAGTTTTGAATTGTTCTCGGCTACGCCTGCGATTTTGAATTATTGAATTTTGAGTTTTTGTTTTAGTACAAAGATTTCAAAGATTCTCGCCTGCGATTTCATCTGTTTACGATAACGTTATCGTAAGCCAATGATAACGTATTCGTTGAAATTATAATACCACTTGAATGTTGAGCCGAGTTTTTGTGTCGTAAAATCGGGTGTAGGATATTGATCGTATATTACAAAAAAGACCTGCATCAGAGCAATGTTGATTGCTCCGATGCAGGTCTTTGCCTTATTTAGTTATTTCTTTTTATTCAATCACTACTGTTGTCCAGCCGTGCTTGTCCTCAACGGTGCCATACTGTATGCCACGCAGAGTTTCGTAAAGCTTGGTTGACCATGGGCCCGGCTTCTCACCGAAGTTGTATACCTTGCCTGTGTCCATATCGTCGAGGTGTGAGATTGGCGAGATAACGGCTGCTGTACCGCATGCTCCTGCCTCCTCGAATGTCTCAAGTTCTTCTTCGGGCACCGGACGACGCTCCACCTTCATACCCAGATCCTCAGCTATCTGCATAAGGCTGCGGTTGGTGATAGAAGGAAGAATTGATGTCGACTTAGGAGTGACGTAGGTGTTGTTCTTGATGCCGAAGAAGTTGGCAGCGCCACACTCGTCAACATACTTCTTCTCCTTAGAGTCGAGATAGAACTCGCTGGCATAGCCCTTGGCGTGTGCTATAGAGTTGGCCTTAAGACTTGCAGCATAGTTGCCACCCACCTTATATATACCTGTACCGAGCGGAGCTGCACGGTCGTAGTCACGAATGATTACGTACGGATTGCTTGAGAAGCCTCCCTTGAAGTACGGACCTACCGGAGTGACGAAGATGAGGAACATATACTCCGAAGCCGGATGTACTCCTACCTGAGCCGATGTGCCGATGAGCAACGGACGAATGTAGAGCGTAGCTCCACTCTCGTATGTAGGGATGTACTCCTGATTGAGGCGCACCACCTTCTTCACCATCTCAACAAACAGCTCAGTAGGCAACTCGGGCATCATGATGCCACGGCATGTCGACTGCAAGCGTGCAGCGTTGTCCTCAACACGGAACACACGCACCTTGCCGTCAGGACAGCGATAAGCCTTCAATCCCTCAAAAGCCTCCTGACCATAATGCAGACAGGTGGCTGCCATGTGCAGTTTCAAATACTCGTCGGAGCATACTTCTATTTCGCCCCACTTACCGTCGCGATAGCAGCAACGTACATTGTAATCGGTCGGCATATAACCGAACGAAAGTTCTGACCATGCTATATCCTTCATAATATTAATATGGTTTTTGTTATCTTTCAAGACAAAAGTACGAATAAAAAGGGTTACGTGCAACTATTTCAGACGAAATTTTCTATTTTACCGTTTTTCCTTCTGTTATGATTGCCTTCTCTATGTCGTCCTTATAGTTAAGGTTCAGCTTACGATAGATGTCGTGCATGTGGAGCAGACGATCGGCGAAGCTGTCGAACTCGCGCTGATTCTGACTGGTCCACTGCACTTCGGCAAGGGCTGCCAGACGTGGCAAGAGTTCCCATTCGAGCTTCTTGGTGTCGGGCACCCACTCAGTCCATATACATCCTTCGGCACCGATGATGTTGGTCTTCTCGCTGTCGGACAGTTGGGCAAACGCAGGATCAACGTCATAGACACGCTTTATGCTGGGTATGCCGACAATCTGATTGATGCGCGGATTGGAGAAATAGAAGTTGGTGATAGGAGCCACAACGGTCTTGTGTCCTTCCTTGGCTGAGCGTATCGATGCCTTCTGACTGGTCCATGCTATTACGGTGATATCCTTCGACGGGGTTCCGTCGAGCACTTCGTCCCATCCCAGTATCTTGCGGCCACGGGCTTTTATCTCCTTGGCTACCTCGCCCATAAACCACGACTGCAACTGCTCCTCCTTTGAGTGGCCCTCTATATCCTTCAGTCCGAGAGCGGCTATCTTGGCCTGGCAGCGCTCGCACTCCTTCCAGCGCTCCTTGGGACACTCATCGCCACCTATATGTATATAAGGTGAGGGGAAGATGTCCATAATCTCGTTGATGACGTCCTTGGCAAGCTGCAGGGCGAAGGGCTGACCGGCACACATCACTTCGCGAATCACGCCGAAGTGGCAGCACACGTCGTACGGGCCTCCGGTGCATCCCAACTGCGGATAGGCTGCCAGTGCCGACTGGATGTGTCCGGGCATGTCCACCTCAGGAATTACAGTGATGTGGCGTTCGGCTGCATAGCGCACTATTTCGCGTGCCTCGTCCTGTGTGTAATAGCCCGATACGGGCTTGCCGTCGTATTCCTTACCGCCAGGCAACACCGTCTGCTTGCGCTTCGAACCAATCTCAGTGAGCAGAGGATACTTCTTTATCTCGATGCGCCAACCCTGGTCTTCGGTCAGATGCCAATGGAAATAGTTGATGTTGTGCATTGCGAGCACGTCGATAAACTTCTTGATATAGTCGACCGGGAAGAAATGACGACCGCAATCGAGCATGAATCCCCGATAGGCAAAGCGTGGCGCGTCGTGAATCTTTGCAGCCGGCAATGCCACCTCTTTAGCTTCGCTCACCATAGGCAGCGCCTTGGCGATGGTCTGCAGTCCACGAAACACGGCAGCGTGTGTGGCACCGTTGAGAGTGATTATTTTCTTTGTCACGTTGATGTCGTAAGCCTCGTCGCCACCAGCTACGCTTGCTACACCCAGACGTATCTGGTTGGAAGCCGAGCGGTCGGTTGCAGTGATGCCGATACCGGTCATAGCCTTGACATACGACACAAGGAATTCGGCGTTGCGCTTCTGCACTGCGTCGCCTGTAGGACAATAAACTGTGGTGTGGGCATTGATGACGAATGCCGGCTTGGCAACGACTTCTACCGACTGCGGCAACGGTATGACATTCCAGTTACCTGTCTTCACGTCCTTAGCCGTGACGGCGATGCTACACAACAACAGCAGCAACGCAAAGAGTTTTTTTGACATAATAGATAGTTTTTAAGTATATACATTATATATAATGGATGCAAAGTTACACAAAAACAACAAGAAAAAGAAAAGCGTTTCGCCATTTATGACTACCTGCACTTTGCCATCGGCATCAGGCATGTTGTAGAGAAGAAACTGTATTTCGTTACTCATGTTACTCCTTTTAACTTAAAAAGCACTAATCACCCGAATAAATATTCAGATGATTAGTGCTTTATGTATTGACAATCAATCTGTCTGATTAGTCCTGGATGTCCCAACCTACAGCCGATGCTCCGAGCACAGCTGCCGATGAGCCTTCAAGACCGCTAACGAGGAACTTGGCCTTGCCCTTGAAGATGTTGAGCACTGTCTCGTCGTAAGCCTTCTTGATAGGATTCATGATGAGATCGCCAGCCTTAGTCAGTCCACCGAAGAAGATGAATGCCTCGGGTGAAGAGAAAGCTGCGAAGTCGGCGCAAGCCTCACCGAGAATTTTGCCTGTAAACTCGAAGATTTCATTGGCAATCTTGTCGCCCTTGCCTGCTGCTACAGCAACGTCGTACGATGTGATCTTCTCAGGATCAAGCTCGCGCAGCAATGAAGGCTCGTCGCTGTTGTTGAGGAACTCGCGTGCCGAACGAGCCACACCTGTAGCCGAGCAATATGTCTCAAGACATCCCTTGCGTCCGCAACCACACTGACGGCCGTTCTCCTTAACGATAACGTGACCCAGCTCGCCTGCAAATCCGTCGCAACCATATACCAACTGACCGTTGACTACGATGCCCGAACCTACACCAGTACCGAGAGTGATAACGATAAAGTTCTTCATACCGCGTGCCACGCCGTATGTCATCTCACCGATAGCTGCCGCATTGGCATCGTTGGTGAGAGCTACTGGAATGCCGAGCTTGTCAGAGAAGAGCTTTGCCAAAGGCACAACGCCCTTGCGACCCCACTCAAGGTTAGGAGCAAACTCAATAGTGCCGTTATAGTAGTTGCCGTTAGGCGCACCGATACCCATAGCCTTGATCTTTTCAATGCCACCAACCTGGTCGATGATAATCTTCAAAGCCTCAACCGAAGCGTCAACATAAGCCTCAACGTTATCGCCATAGCCTTGGGTCTTGATGGCAGTAGTGGCCTTGATGTCGCCACGGCTGTCAACAATACCGAAAACTGAGTTTGTACCACCGAGGTCCAAACCGATTACATAGGGTTTCAGAGAATCTTCTGTCATAATGATTTTTTGTTATAATTGGTAAATTAAAATAGTTATGGTTAGCGAGTGCGCACTTGCATTATGGTGCACACTACATTATGGCAAAGGTATTAAAAATGTTGTAAATCAACAAAGTTTTAAGTATAAAATTTGTCTATATCGCATAAAATTCCGAATTTTGCAAGCGTTATGCAATTTCCAATTCAATTAGATATTTTAGACTTTGTATTCAAAGGAATACTCATAGGCATCATGGCTTCGGCGCCAATGGGACCGGTCGGAGTGCTTTGCATACAACGCACACTCAACAAGGGACGCTGGTATGGATTTGTCACAGGCATCGGCGCTTGCGTAAGCGACATCATATATGCACTGTTCACGGGTCTTGGAATGAGTTTCATGATGGACATAGTGGGTAATGAGCGCAACCGTTTTCTGCTGCAGATAAGCGGCAGCGTAGTGCTGTTGCTGTTCGGAGTATACTGCTATCGTTCCAATCCTACCAAGAACATACACCAGAGCAACAAGACGCAGAAGGGAACACTCGTACACAACGGCATAACGGCTTTTCTTGTTACGCTGTCAAATCCGCTTATCATTTTCCTTTTCATATTCCTCTACGCACAGTTCGCCTTCGTCGTGCCCAACCGCCCTATTGAGATGTCAGTGGGCTATTTGAGCATAGTGTTGGGCGCAATGCTGTGGTGGTTCGGACTGACGTGGCTCATCGACAAGGTGCGCGGCAAGTTTGACAACACCGGCATTCTGCTCATCAATCGCGTCGTGGGCTGCATAGTGGTAATATTCTCGATCATCATGCTGCTCGGAACTGTGTTCAACCTTTATAAATTGCCTTATTAAATATGTTTATAGCTCAAGATCTACGCAAGAAGAGTACAGCCGAATTTGTACTCTATATGTGGCAGGTGGAGGACATCATACGCGCCTATGGTTGTCAGCTGTCACGCATCAAGAACGAATACATTGCCCGATTTGCCGACTATACCGACGAACAACGCGAAGAAATGGTTGACTGGTATGGCGACCTCATCACGATGATGAACTCGGAGGGCAAGCGCGAGAAGGGACACCTCACCATCAACCAGATTGTGGTGAAGGACATGAACGACCTGCACAACCAGCTGTTGCAGAGTTCACGATTCCCCTTCTACAACGCCGAATATTATAAGGTGTTGCCCTTTATCGTCGAACTGCGCAATCGTGGCGACAAGGATGTGAGCGAGGTGGAGACATGCCTCAACGCCCTCTACGGCACTATGATGCTGCGTCTGCAGGGCAAGAAGATAAGTCCCGACACCGAACACGCCGTAAAGGAGATTTCCACCTTCCTCGGTATGCTCAGCGACTATCACATCAAGGACAAGACAGAGGGTCTGCGTTTTGACGACGACGAGGAATTCTAAAGCGTCAGACACTACACAACATACGCCCTGCAAAGGCTAAAGTACACATTATAGGAGGCTATGGCGTCCCCGCCGTAGCCTCCTATTTTTTTACACTAATTGTCTTTATCAAGAGTATGGCACCACGACAGTCCAGATGTTCCACTTGATACATGTTGCCACTTCTTCGCCGGCATAGTAGCGGTTGGCTCCGCAGTAGGTGCCGTCCGAATACTTCTTGTCGAGTCCCCACGGGTCGTGAATCTCAAACCAGGTCTTGCCGTTCACTACACGATAGCCCTTGATAAGGAGGAAATGGCCCGAGCCGTCACTATAATATTTATGTGTGTGATACTCCTTCGACACGGCTGTCTGAACGCTGAGGTTGGCGCTGTTGAGGCATACTATGCACAAATTGTTCTGCTCTATGAGCTGACGCACCTTATTTATAAAGCCTTCAGTAGTAGCTCCATCGAAGTTCCAGTAGTATGCGTCAACGCCATTACGCTGCAAGTAATTGACAATATCGCGCGGATACCACCACGTGCCACCGTCTATTTCGCTATGCACGGCACTGTTGCGAGTGTCCTCTACGGTGCCCGTAAACTGCGGATTGCGCCACTTCATCGCCATCGTTGCGCATGCCGGACTGCAATTTACGTCTGAATAGGGTCCTGTATGCTGCTGTTGCAGATAATGGTATGCGTAGCTGCATCGATTGTAGTCTTGGCATCTTCGTAGCCCTTTATCTTATACGTCACGAAGTCGGTTTGCTGCGGTTGCAGCCCGTCGTCGTCCGAACAGCTCGCCACACATGCCAGCATCACCACCAGCCACACGTACGAGCACAAACTCTTGAATCTTGTCTTTTCCATAACCTTACTTATTCTTTAGTGTAACCTTCGTTCTGCTCCATGTCAGGATTGAACGTAAACTCATCACGACTTATAGGCAATACGCACTTATAATAGTTCCAGTCGATTTCTTCGGGAGCGTTGGGCAGGTGCTTACCGCCTCGGCGTACAATCTTCTTGCCGTTGCGCAGAAGGTCGAAATAGCGATGTCCCTCGCCAACGAGCTCCTTGGCACGCTCGTCGAGAACACGGTCGAGTGTGAACTCAGCGTCGCTTACGGAAGCGTTAGGATTGGCTCTTCTCACGATATCGTTGAGATAATCGAGTGCCGGCTGGCGCAGTTCGCCACCTGCCTTCAGTCCTGCCTCGGCAGCAATGAGGTACACCTCCGACAGACGTATTACGGTATAGTTGTTGTCGAACGACGGAGAGTCGTAACCTTTCTCACCCGGATACTTCAGCAGTAGATTATAGTACTGATGGTCGCCACCGTCCTGATAGGTTGCAACGAGCTGGTTGCGCACGTCGGCAGGGTCGCTCTTGAGTTTCTGTGCGAAATCGTCGGTCAGCACAACGGCTGCATATCCCCACCAGTGCAGCATATACGACAGTCCGTCGCGACCTGGATTGGATGTTGCAGTGTTAGAAACCTGGAACAAAGCCTCTGCTCCTAACTTGTTGCCCCATGAATACATGTCGGCATAGTGGGCGTTGTCAACAAGATAGTACAATCCCGTCGACTTCAAGTCGTTGATGAGCATGTCGGCAGTGCCGAACGCTTCCTTGTTCTTTCCACAATACAGATAGGTGCGGGCGAGCAATGCGCGTGCTGCATAGGAATTGAGATGTCCGTCATTGCGTGAATTTGAGAGCAGCGTAATCGCCTCCTTCAGCTTGTTGATAATATATTCGTAGCACTCAGCCACGCTGCTGCGAGTCGACGTTTCGCCATAGCCTATGGCGTGATCGAGCAATGGCACGCCGGGCGAAGCGCCGTTGTCCTTGGCATAAGGATAGCCATACAGTCGTGTAAGGTCGAAATAGCAAAGGGCTATTGCGGCAAGTGCCTCGCCACGATAGTTGGCAAGTTCGGCTTGCGTAGCGTTCACCTTGCCATCGTCGATGGCCTTGATGACGTTGAAGGCGTTGCGCACGATGTAGAATTGAACATAAGGTCGAAATACTTGTAGCGGAACGTGTTGCCGATGCTTCCGCTTACGGTGGGATAGATGTTCTCCAGCGGCACCATTACCGCATCATTGGGGTCGTACACCTTTTCGCGCGAGCGCACTCCGTCCTTCTCGACGTTGGAATAGTACATAGGCAGACCGTTTTTGGGGTCAACGCCGGCATATTCGCGCAGACAGATGGTGCCGAGCGAGTAGCCTTCCTTCACGACGTAGTAGTTGCCGGTGAAGTATTGCGGCACATCGGCGAGCTTGAGCACCTTGTTCTTGTTGTGCGTCATCATGAACGTCGAGGTCCATGTGAAGTCCTTGTTGTCGATATTGGTAGAGCGCACCTCAAGCTCGAATCCCGTATTGCGCATGCGTCCGATGTTGTCCATGATAGAGCCGAAGCCTGTTATCGGGTCGACCATCTTGCTCATGAGCAGGTCGCGGGTGTCGCGGGTATACCAGTCGAATGTGATGTTGAGCCAGATGTATAAATCTTTCAGTCTGCAAACTCGCATAGGCTCTACACCTTATTATATTATATATAGTGGCAAAACCATACGAAATCATTCGCCAAACATTAACAATCCATCGGATTTTTCACTTTTCCCTTTTCACTTTTCACTTAAAATCCATCGGATTTTCAAAAGGAGTCCTTTTGGCTTGCAAAACGAGTCCTTTTGAAAAGCCCCGGTTATAATACCGTTTTATCGACCTGCAAATACTAACAATATGACATACAATAAACCTACATTATTGGATAATATTACACAATTATCAAAAAGATAATACAGAAAAGCCGTGATTTATCGAAATTTATCGTAACTTTGCAGTTAACAAGGCGCATTGTAAAGCGCTTAAAACTTAATCATTAAATTAGAGTACAGAAATGCCAGAAATCTCAGTACGCGGACTTGAAATGCCAGAATCGCCAATACGCAAGTTGGCCCCGTTGGCAGCAGCAGCCAAAGAGCGCGGTGTTAAAGTCTACCACCTAAATATCGGCCAGCCCGACCTGCCCACACCGCAGGTTGGACTTGATGCCCTGAAGCACATCGACCGCAAAGTCCTTGAGTATTCGCCTTCGGCAGGATACCTCTCGTATCGCCAGAAACTCACCGGATACTACAAGCGGTTTAACATCAACGTCACCGCCGACGACATCATCATAACGTCGGGAGGCTCAGAAGCCGTGCTCTTCGCATTCATGTCGTGCCTCAATCCGGGCGACGAAATCATCATCCCCGAGCCTGCCTACGCCAACTATATGGCGTTCGCCATATCGGCTGGTGCCAAGATACGCACCATAGCCACTACCATTGAGGAGGGATTCTCGCTGCCTAAGGTGGAGAAGTTTGAGGAACTCATCAACGAGCACACACGTGCCATACTCATCTGCAACCCCAACAACCCTACAGGCTATCTGTATACACGACGCGAGATGAACCAGATACGCGACTTGGTGAAGAAGTACGACCTGTACCTCTTCTCCGACGAGGTCTACCGCGAATATATCTACACCGGCTCGCCTTACATCTCGGCATGCCATCTGGAGGGCATCGAGCAGAACGTCATACTCATCGACTCCGTATCGAAGCGCTATTCGGAGTGCGGCATTCGCATCGGCGCACTCATAACCAAGAACGCTGAGGTGCGCGCTGCCGTAATGAAGCTGTGCCAGGCACGACTCTCGCCTCCTCTGCTGGGTCAGATTGTAGCCGAGGCTTCGCTCGACGCACCAGAGGACTACTACCGCGACGTGTACGAGGAGTATGTCGAGCGCCGCAAATGCCTCATCGACGGACTCAACCGCATACCCGGTGTGTACTCGCCTATACCTATGGGCGCATTCTACACGGTGGCAAAGCTGCCCGTTGACGACTCCGAGAAGTTCTGCCGCTGGTGTCTGGAGGAGTTCGACTACGAAGGCGAGACCGTAATGATGGCTCCCGCAGCCGGATTCTACACCACTCCGGGCGTTGGATGCAACGAGGTGCGCATAGCATACGTGCTGAAGAAGGAAGACCTCAAACGCGCACTCATCGTGCTGCGCAAGGCCCTGGAGGCTTATCCAGGAAGAGTCAAGGTTAATGAATAATGTTTATAATGAACTTTCCTCTTTTTATTGCCCGCCGCATATACTCCGATCATATCGGCGACCAACAGAAGGTGTCGAAACCAGCAATACGCATTGCCGTGGCTGGCGTGGCTATCGGACTGGCGGTGATGATAATAAGCGTGTGCGTGGTGCTGGGATTTAAGCACACCATACGCGATAAAGTAGTAGGGTTCGGAAGCCATATACAAGTGGCAAACTTCTACACCCTGCAGTCGTCCGCCATTGACCAGCCAGTAGCCATAGGCGACTCGATGATGAACGTACTGAAAAGAACTGACGGCGTGAAGCACGTGCAACGCTTCGCCATGAAGCAAGGCATACTGAAGACCGACAACGACTTCCTGGGCGTGATGTTCAAGGGCGTGGGACCCGAATTCGACTCCATCTTCATACACAAGAGTATGGTGGAGGGCAGCATCCCCCACTTCTCCGACCAGCAGAGTACCAACCGCATACTCATATCGAAGGATATGGCAAGCAAACTGCGCGTCAAGGCGGGAGACCGGATATTCGCCTACTTCATAGGCGAGGGCGGAGTGCGCACACGACGCTTCACAATCAGCGGCGTCTATCAGACCAATCTGGCTCAATACGACAAGACCACGTGCTTCTGCGACCTATACACAGCACGCAAACTGAACGCTTGGACAGACGATATGGTGACAGGTGCCGAACTGACCGTGAACGACTTCAAGCAACTCGGCACTACTGCCAACGACATCATCAATCGTGTCAACCGCACACAAGACCAGTATGGCAACACGTTCTCGTCGAAAACCATACGCGAGCTGAGCCCGCAGATATTCTCATGGCTCGACCTTCTCGACCTCAACGTGTGGATAATACTCGCCATAATGACTGCCGTGGCTGTGGTGACAATGATAAGCGGACTGCTCATCATCATTCTCGAACGCACCACGATGATTGGAGTGCTCAAGGCATTGGGCGCACGCAATTCTACAGTAAGGCACACGTTCATGTGGTTTGCAGCATTCATCATAGGCAAGGGACTGCTCATCGGCGACGCGCTGGCACTGGCTCTAATACTGCTACAGAAGCTCACCGGATTTGCCAAACTCGACCCTCAGACCTACTATGTCGACGTGGTACCGGTAGAACTCGACTGGATGCTCATCGTAGCGCTCAATATAGCCACCATGCTCATAGCACTATTCGTGCTCATAGCACCCAGCTATCTTGTCTCGCACATACATCCTGCAAAATCAATGCGATACGAATAAACAAAATATACGCCTCCTTACTATATAATAAGGTAAGGAGGCGTTTTTGTATACAATTATTACTATCAAACACCAATTACAGCACAAAAGTTTTGGGAATGTGCAAATAATGACGTACCTTTGCACAAAATTTTGAAGATTGTGCAATGGAGCAAATACCAAGTTTTAACCAATATATAGAGGACAGCGTAATAAAGTTTTGGGATAAGGACGCATTCACCGACTACAAAGGCGCAACACTGCAATTCCACGATGTAGCACGGAAAATCGAAAAACTCCACATCATGTTCGAAAACAGCGGTGTGAAGCGCGGCGACAAGATAGCCCTGTGCGGACGCAACAGCAGCCACTGGGCTGTGGCATTCCTCGCCACACTGACATACGGCGCTATTGCCGTACCGGTACAAAACGAGTTCACACCCGAACAGATACACAACATAGTCAATCACAGCGAGTCGAAACTCCTGTTTGTAGGTGACGTGGTGTGCACACAAGTTAACCCAGACATGATGCCGGCTCTCGAAGGCATCGTATACCTGCCCGACTTCTCCATCGTCATATCACGCAGCGAGCAACTTACGTTTGCACGCGAACACCTGAACGAGATATTCGGCAAGCGATACCCGAAATACTTCCGCAAGGAACACATCAGTTACTATAAGGAGCAAAGCCCCGAAGAGCTGGCTATGATCAACTATACCAGCGGCACAACGGGATTCTCAAAAGGCGTGATGCTGCCATACCGCGCACTGTGGGGCAACCTCGACTACGTGTTGAAGTGTCTTACGCCCAACGTCAAGCCCGGTTCGAATCTCGTAAGCATTCTGCCTATGGCTCACATGTACGGACTGGCAGTCGAATTCCTATTCGGATTCATCAACGGATGCCACCTGTACTTCCTCAACCGAATGCCGTCGCCGTCGCTTATAGCCGAAGCGTTTGCCGAAGTGAAGCCCCGACTCATCGTGGCTGTGCCGCTCGTGGTTGAAAAGATAATACGCCGTAAGGTGCTGGCAGAGGTTCAGACCAACCGCATGAAGTTGCTCCTGAACATGCCGGTTATCAATAAGAAGATAAAACAGCACATCCGCGACCGTATAATGGAGGCATTCGGCGGCAACGCATACGAAATAATCGTAGGTGGAGCACCGCTCAATCAGGGCATCGAGGAATTCCTCAACAACGTTGGAGTGCCCGTCACCATAGGCTACGGCACCACCGAGACTGCACCGCTCATCACCTTTGCCAACTACGACAAATACAAAATAGCATCGTGCGGACCAGTTGTTGACCACATGGAGGCGAAGGTTGTAAGCCCAGACCCAGCCAACGTGCCTGGCGAACTGATTGCCCGAGGCATGAACGTGATGCTCGGCTACTACAAAAACGAGGAAGCCACAAACGCTGTTATTGACAAAGACGGATGGTTTCACACCGG
This sequence comes from Prevotella sp., assembly GCA_022735715.1. Classification (GTDB taxonomy): domain Bacteria; phylum Bacteroidota; class Bacteroidia; order Bacteroidales; family Bacteroidaceae; genus Prevotella. The sequence continues at coordinate 8,945 of JAIJMN010000011.1, read as the reverse complement.
AGATCTCGCCACAATGGCACCAAGCGGACATATATATATTAAAGGACGTATCAAGAACATGCTCCTCGGAGCCAACGGACAGAACGTATATCCGGAGGAAATCGAAGACAAACTCAACAATATGCCGCTCGTCGGCGAAAGCATAATAATACAGCGCGACACCAAACTCGTCGCTCTTGTACACCCGGAAATAGAGGACAAGGAGGCTATGGACTTCGACGACGACGACGTAAAGGGAATAATGGACGAAAACCTTAAAACCCTCAACAACCAACTGCCGCCTTTCTGCAAGATAGCGGCTATAGAAATACAGAAAGAGGAATTCCAGAAAACTGCCAAAAAGAGCATCAAGCGATACCTCTACAAATAAAGCCTAAAACACCTCAAAATGATAAACAAACAAAGAATGGAAATACCGAGTTTTAACGCTCTTATCGAACAGAGCATCATTACCAATTGGGACAAGGATGCCCTGACCGATTTTAAGGGGGCCACTCTGCAATATCACGACGTGGCACGCAAAATAGAGAAACTGCACATCATGTTCGAAAGCAGTGGTGTAGTTAAAGGCGACAAGATCGCTTTATGCGGACGTAACAGTTCAAACTGGGCTGTTGCATTCCTCGCTACACTCACCTACGGAGCCGTTGCAGTACCTATATTGCACGAATTTACTGCTGACCAGATTCACAACATCGTCAATCACAGCGAAGCCAAGCTGCTCTTCGTGGGCGACTATGTAGCTACTGTCATCGACCAGACTAAGATGCCCAACCTCGAAGGCATCATCTACATCCCCGACTACTCACTTGTAGTGTCGCGTACCGACAAACTCACATACGCACGCGAACACCTCAACGAGATGTTCGGAAAGAAATATCCCAAGTATTTCCGCAAGGAACACGTACATTACTACAAGGAGCAGAGTCCTGACGAGATGGCTCTCATCAACTATACAAGTGGAACGACGGGCTTCTCAAAGGGCGTTATGATTCCATACCGAGCCATGTGGAGCAACTACGATTTCGCTATCACGGTATTAGGCAATATCATCAAGAAGGGCGACAACATCATCAGCATCCTGCCAATGGCTCACATGTACGGCATGGCGTTTGAGTTTATGTTCGAATTCCTCTTCGGTTGCCACGTGTTCTACCTCACACGCGTACCGTCGCCTGCCATCATCGCAGCCGCATTTGCCGAGGTTAAGCCAGCCATCATCATCGCTGTGCCGCTCGTTATCGAAAAGATCATACGCAAGAAGGTATTCCCCAAGATACAGAACAACCGCATGCGCATCCTGCTGAACATGCCTATCGTGAGCAAGAAGGTCAACGAGAAGATCAAGGAGCAGGTTGTCAAGGCGTTCGGAGGCAACTTCTACGAAATAATCATAGGTGGTGCAGCCTTCAATCAGGAAGTAGAACAGTTCCTCAAGCGCATCGGATTCCCCTACACCGTAGGCTATGGAGCCACCGAATGTGCTCCTATCATCTGCTATGCCGACCATAACGACTTCGTACAAGGTTCATGCGGCAAGCCAGTAGTACACATGGAGGTGAAGATAGACAGTCCTGATCCAGCCAATGTACCCGGAGAAATCCTGGCACGCGGACTCAACGTCATGCTGGGCTACTATAAAAACGAGGAAGCAACAGCCTCTACTCTCGACCAGGACGGATGGTATCACACCGGCGACCTCGGACTTATGGACGCCGACGGCAACGTATTCATCAAGGGACGCTCTAAGAATATGCTGCTCGGAGCATCGGGCCAGAACATATATCCGGAGGAAATAGAGGACAGACTCAACTCATTGGCTATGGTGAACGAGTCGGTTGTAGTGCAGCGCGGCGAGAAACTCGTCGGTCTTGTATATCCCGACTTCGACGAAGCCGACACAATGCGCCTCAACGAAGCCGATCTTGAGAAGATAATGGAGCAGAACCGCCAGGAGCTCAATGCCGACCAACCACCCTACTGCCGTCTGTCGGATATAGAGATTGTGAAGGAAGAGTTTGAGAAGACACCGAAGAAGAGTATCAAACGCTATCTCTACAAATAACGTTAGGTACACATATAAATAATGTAGCGCACGTTAATGTAAACGTGTAGTAACGCATTTCGACATAAACAAGCACTACAATAGCAACTTACAACAACAAAACCAACATTGACGTACATTGGATTTAAAGTATAACAATGTTGGTTTGTTGTTTTTTTTATTGCCGTTATTGTTGCTTTTTACTATCAGTTATTGTTCCTTATTTTTACTTTCTACCGTTTTTTGTTTCTTTAAATTAAACCACAAAGCAATAAAAACGTCATAAAACACGTAAATCAGCATTTACAATTAAGTCAATTGACATTCACAGTTAACTCAACAGGCAAACAATTAATACACCAACAAGAAAATAATAACAGAATGAAAAAGATTGTCTTCTTGCTCCTTCTCATGCTCACAGCATTGGGAGTGGCAGCCCAAGACCGCAAGATTACGGGCACGCTGACCGACAAAGACACTCACGAACGGATGGAGCAGGCAGCCGTGCAACTGCTGCGTCAGGACAGTTCGTATGTCAAAGGCAACGTGACCGATGCCAATGGAGCCTTCAGCATCATAGCTCCTAAAAACGGAAAGTATATACTTAAGTTCTCCAACGTGGGATACAAGACCCTCTACCGCAACGTGTCTGTCAGCAACGACAACAACGTCTCTGTCGGCAACATCATGTTCGCATCGTCGGCTATAGCCCTGAAGGGAACCACCGTAACAGCCAATACAGCCAAGGTTACGCTCAAGAAAGACACCTTTATATATAATGCCACGGCGTTCCGCACACCCGAAGGCTCCACCATCGAGGAACTTGTGAAGCGTCTGCCGGGCGCACAGGTGGCCGACGACGGCAAGATTACCATCAACGGCAAGGAAGTCAAGAAGATAAAGGTGGACGGAAAGGAATTCATGGTGGGCGACACCAAGACAGCAATGAAGAACCTTCCCACCAACATTGTCAACCGTATCAAGGCTTATGACGAGAAGAGCGACCTATCGCGCGTTACGGGTATCGACGACGGCAACGAGCAGACCGTGCTCGACTTCGGACTGAAACCCGGCATGAACAAGGGATTGTTCTCCAACGCCGACCTTGCATACGGCACGCACAACCGCTACGCCGAGCGACTCATGGGAGCCTACTTCAACTCCAAGATACGCGTAATGGGATTCGGATCGTTCAACAACACCAACGACATGGGATTTCCTGGAGGTGGCGGACGTGGCTCGTTCGGACGCGGAAGCAACGGACTCAACGCCTCAAAGATGGTTGGCACCAACTTCAATTACGACAATGGCAAGACATTTTCGTGGGACGGTTCGGTGCGATGGAACCACCGCAACGGCGACACACGGTCGAAGTCGTCATCCGAGAACTTCGTGAGTTCGTCGAAATCGTTCAGCAATTCGCTCAACCAGCAGTTCTCACGCAGCAACTCATGGAATGCCCAGATGCGATTCGAGTGGAAGCCCGACACCATGACCAACATCATGTTCCGCCCCTCGATGAGCCTCTCTACAAGCGACGGACGGTCGGCATCCACCTCAGCACAGTTCAACGATGACCCCTACTCTTACACCGACGACCCGCTCTCGGACAAAGGCATCAGCACAATAGCAGAAGCCGGCAAGATGGTCAACACCTCAAAGTCGAGTTCAATAAGCTACAGCGACAGCAAGCAATTTGGCGGAATGCTGCAATTAAACCGCAAGCTTGGCAACCGCGGACGCAACGTCACGCTACGCGGCGACTTCAGTTATAACGACGGCGACAGCAAGTCGCTGTCCACAAACAACGTCCACCTCTATCAGATAAAGATGAAGGACAACCCTCTGGCTGACTCAACCTACCAGACCAATCGCTACAACGTCACGCCGACCAAGACGTACAACTACAGCGTACAGACCACCTACAGCGAGCCATTGTGGAAAGCTACGTTCCTGCAATTGAGCTATCAGTTCAAGTATTCGTACAGCAAGAGCGACCGTGCCACATACAATTTCTCCAATCTGGGCGAAGACTTCTTCGGCACTCTCACTCCGCAATACCGCCAGTGGGACAGCTATCTCAGCCTGCTCGACAAGCCCTACACCGAATATGAGGACAAGTCGCTGAGCCGTTACTCTGAATATAAGAACTATACGCACGATATCGACCTGATGTTCCGCATGCTCCGACAGAAGTATCAGCTCAACTTCGGCGTGAAAGTACAGCCGCAGACATCCAAGTTCATACAGGACTATCAAGGCAAATACGTCGACACAGTGCGCACCGTGACCAACATCACGCCGACACTCGACTTACGCTACCGATTCTCGAAGGTGAGCCAGCTGCGCATCAACTATCGAGGCTCAACGTCGCAACCCTCAATGACCGACCTGCTCGACATCACCGACGACAGCGATCCGCTCAACATCAGCAAGGGTAATCCCGGATTGAAGCCTTCGTTCACCAACAATCTGCGCGCCGAATACAACAACTACATCGAGAAACACCAGATGTCGATAATGACAAGCGTCAACTACTCCAACACGCGCAACTCCATCGGCTACAAGGTGACGTACGACGAGAAGACCGGCGGACGCATAAACCGACCTGAGAACATCAACGGCAACTGGAACGCTTCAGGCATGTTCATATTCAATATGGCCATCGACACCACGGGCTACTGGAACATCAACACATTCACCAACGTCGACTATCAGAACCGTGTGGGCTATCTGTCGCTCAACCGCAACGCCGACTCGCAGCGCAACGTGACAAAGTCGACAAGCGTAAGCGAACGTCTTGCCATGAGCTTCCGCAATTCATGGCTTGAAGTAGAGCTCGACGGCTCGATGGACTACATGCATGCACGCAACAACCTGCAACCGCAGAGCAATCTCGACACATGGCAGTTTGCCTACGGCGGAACCGTCAACCTCACCGCACCGTGGGGCACAAGCCTCTCGACCGACATACACCAGAATTCACGCCGAGGCTATTCCGACAAGTCGATGAACACCAACGAGCTGATATGGAACGCACAGCTGTCGCAAGGATTCATGCGCGGACGTGCATTGACAATATCGCTCCAGTTCTACGACATACTCAAAAACCAGAGCAACTTCTCACGCACAGTGTCGGCAATGAGCCGCAGCGACGTAGAGTACAACTCCATCAACAGCTACGCAATGCTGCACGTCATCTACCGACTCAACCTCTTCGGAGGCAAGCAGGCACGACGTGGCGGACCAGACGGCCCCGGCAACCGTCGTCCGGGCTTCGGCCGACCGCCAATGGGAGGCGGACGTATGCCGATGATGCGCATGGGCAGACCGATGATGTAATAACTACGGATTTCACCAAAAGATTCCTACCCTCAGAAAAAGGAGTCCTTTTGAGTTGCAAAAGGAGCCCTTTTGGATAGTAAAAGTAGTCCTTTTGGCTTGCAAAAGGACTACTTTTTTTTATACTCCATTATATTTGAGCTTGATATGAGTGCAATTTGCGGATTTTTAGCTAAATTTGTAGGTGAATAAACAGCATAAGAATAAACACGTTGAGCCTTATGAAACAGAAAGTAGTAATTTCGGGAAACCTCGAGCGCGACCTTGTAAACGCCATATCAGAATGTGAGCACGACCGCATATTCGTACTCACCGACGAAACAACACAACAATTGTGCTGGCCCAAAATCAAGAACTTCAAAGCACTCAGAAACAGCACCCCAATAATCATCAAAGCCACCGACACTCACAAAAACCTCGACACACTCTCGCAGGTGTGGCAGGCGCTGAGCAACGGCGGAGCCACCCGCCACTCGCTCATGATAAACCTCGGCGGCGGAATGGTGACCGACCTCGGAGGCTTTGCAGCAAGCACATTCAAGCGAGGCATCGACTTCATCAACATCCCCACAACGCTCCTGGCAATGGTCGACGCTTCGGTGGGAGGCAAGACCGGCATCAACTTCGGCGGACTGAAGAACGAAATCGGCGTGTTCTCCGACAGCCGCTTCGTCATCATCAACACACAGTTTCTCGACACACTCGACCACGACAACATCTGCTCGGGCTATGCCGAGATGCTCAAGCACGGACTAATCTCCGACGAACGTACATGGGCAGAACTGGTGACATTCAATCTTGACACACCCGACCTCAGCCAGCTGCAACGCATGGTGGCAGAATCCATCAAGGTGAAAGAGCGCATCGTCGAAGCCGACCCACACGAGCACGGCATACGCAAGGCACTGAATCTGGGCCATACTATGGGACACGCCTTCGAATCGTTTGCCATGCGACGCGGCACACCGATACTGCACGGATACGCAGTGGCGTACGGACTCATCAGCGAACTGTATATGAGCGCACGCAAGACAGCTTTCCCCACCGACCGCATGCACCAGACCGTACAGTTCATACGCGAAAACTACGGCACATTCAACATCACATGCGACAACTACCCGACACTCATCGAACTGATGCACCACGACAAGAAGAACACGTCGGGCATCATCAACTTCACACTATTGGGCAATGTCGGCGACATACGCATCAACCAGACTGCTAACGAAGAAGAAATAAAGGAGGCTCTCGACTTCTTCCGCGAAGGATAGAGCCACAACTATAAACATCAGATTATGGACATTGAACGAATTAAAGAGATACGACTGAAACAAGACGGACTGTCCAACACGCTCGGCATGGAGTTTCTGTCGACACCCGACCCCGACACCTGTCAGGCACGAATGAAGGTTGACAGCCGCAACCGTCAGGTATTCGGATTTCTCAGTGGTGGCGCCACACTGGCACTGGCAGAAAACCTTGCCGGCGTAGGCTCAATGACTTTGTGCCCCAACAACATCTGCGTGGGCATCAACGTCAGCGGAAGCCACGTCAAGTCGGTGCGCGAAGGCGACACCGTCACAGCCACAGCACGCATACTGCACAAGGGGAAAACCCTGCACCAGTGGCACATCGAGATATGCAACTCTGCCGGCGAACTCATCTCGTCGGTAGAAATCACCAACTTTGTAATGAAAGGCAAGGATGTGGGCAAGCCCCCAAAAGAATAGCACCCGCAATAAAACAATATGAGTTTTGTATATTTCCGACTGCCCAACACCACACTCGTCGTTCACAACAAACTGAACGACGAGCCTGAAGAATTGTCAACGGCAGCCGAACTGAACGGACGAAGCGGATTTGTCATTGCACCTTTCGCCCCGTCGACCGACATGCCCATACTGCTTGTACCAACCCAATGGGAAACAATCGAGCCCTCGCAGCTGCACACTCTTGTCTCAGCCACCGGCAACACACAAATGTCAACCACGCTGAACAGCTGCGACTGCACTGCCGAACGCACGCAATACAACGCCGACTTCAATAGGTTCCACGCTGAACTGAAGGTGGGACGATTTGCCAAAATCGTATTGGCACGCAGCACCCGGCTCACAGCTACAGCACGCATAAGCGCACTGACGCTGTTCGCACGAGCCTGCCAACGCTATCCGCGCATGTTCATAGCACTCTATTCAACCAAGCGCAGCGGCACATGGCTTGTCGCTACGCCCGAAACTCTGATTGGCGGACATTGCGGACAGATGCACACCATGGCTCTGGCGGGCACTATGCGACCCGGAACAGGCGAATGGAGCGACAAGAACAAGCGCGAACAGAAATATGTAGAAACGTATATCACCGAATGTGTAAGGCAATTCTCGGACGACATCAACGTCGAAGGACCATACACTACGTATGCTGCCGACCTTCAACACCTGCGTTCCGACATACGTTTCAGCATGAACGACACTGCGCTCATAGGCAATGTGGTGGACGCTCTGCATCCTACACCTGCCGTATGCGGCATCCCGAAGGACGAGACCCGACGCTTCATCATCGACAACGAGTCGCAACCGCGTGGCTACTACAGCGGTTTTGCCGGACCATTCAATCCGAATGGCGACACCCACCTGTTCGTAACACTAAGATGTATGCACATCGAGAGCGAGGCGGAAGACTCTGCCGTGTACCGGCTCTTTGCTGGAGGCGGACTGCTGGCGGACAGCACCGAGCAGGACGAATGGAACGAGACCGAAGCCAAGCTGAATACTATAAGAAAACTATTCGACTATGAGCTGCGTCGGATCCAGCGAGGAAGAACTGGAAGTTAAAGTTATCACGAAGAAATGCCGCGGAGTGAAAGCGAAAGAGAAAGTAAAAGGAACCGGAAGTGGAACCCTCACAGAATCTCTTCACGTACCGCGAGACGTCTACAACAAAATGTACGACATGACAAGAGAAAACCTGAAGAAAGGCGTGTATGCATACGGACAGAACAGCAGCCATCCGGAATTTTCTATCACACAGAGAGTCCTGGACGAAGATGACGAAGAGAAGTTCAAAGCATACCCACGCTGCATTCTGGAAAGCGGCCCGAAAAGATCCGTCGAGAACGGGCAGGAAGAAGTTCCAGAGCTGGAGCTTACGATCACACTTCTTCCGGACGATAACGGAGAGTGTATGTACGAAGCACTGAAGAGCGAACTGGACGAAGAGATAGCAGGAAAGTGGCTGGAACACTTCGACACATCACTGGTACAGAGTACTGTGGTTCCTGTATCGGAAGGTCAGTAGAGGGGAGAACAGGAGCATGGCGAAATTTTACAAAATCAGCACACAGGACGGAAACAAGATTGATCTGACTCTGAACCTGGGAGCGCTTGCAGAACTGTCAAAGAGCAGGAAAGAACTGTCAGACCGTTATTTTGAGCTGTACAAGAAGATGCAGGGCAAGAACGGCGGGCTGAACGAGGTTGAAATGGGAGAAGTACTGTATATCGCATACGCATGTGCACATGTCGGTGAAGATATACCGGATCTGATCACATTCCTGCATGAC
>JAIJMN010000186.1:0-4820 GCA_022735715.1 Prevotella sp. | reverse complement strand
CAATGCTTTTTGCCAACATTCTGTTGACGTTGTTAAGTATAGAATTGATAGTAATGGGCATACGACGAGACAAACAAGCAACTTGAGGAAAAGCTTGACGAGCGACTGAGCATGGCTGGCATAGAAGTGGTAGAGGCACGCATAAACTATCTGGCTTATGCTCCAGAGATAGCTGCCGTTATGCTTCGTCGCCAGCAGGCAGACGCTATCATCTCAGCTCGCGAGAAGATTGTAGAGGGTGCTGTATCGATGGTTAAGATGGCTCTCGACAAACTGAGTAGCGAGGATATTGTCGAACTCGACGACGACAAGAAGGCTGCCATGGTGAGCAACCTGCTCGTAGTGCTTTGTGGCGACGATTCGGCTCAGCCCGTTGTAAACACCGGAACCTTAAACCATTAAGCAAGAGCAGAAACGATATCAATAAAAGGGTCGAAGCCGCAATATCTACATTGCCAACAATTATAGGCATTGATATTGCAGCTTCGTCCCTTATCTGTTTATTTTCTGTCCATCACACGCCACACATAGGCTATATAACCAAACACGAATGGTACGAGCAGCGAGACGTAGAACATGGTGCGCAGCGTGAACTCGCTACTGCAACTGTTGGCTATTGTCAACGAGCATTGCAGATCGGCATTTGAAGGATAGTAGGCAGTATCGCCCCACCCTGCCACAAGCAGCAGCGACAGCACCACAAGCACTACGCCTATTCCTGCCGGCCATATACCACGTATATATGTAGAGCTGATAATGCTGCGCACTACGCCATAAAGCAACAGCCCAACGCCTATCACGGTGAGCACAGCCAAGGGCCAAATGTCGAGATAGTTGTGCAGATACTTCATCGGTTGCATAAACACCAGTCCCGTCGTAGGGTCTACCGCATAGCCGTCCTTATGCAATGTGCGCACAAAGAAGGCAATGAACAACATGAGGAACGGCACCATGCAGCCCACGAGTCTGACCGAACCACGCGAGCGTATGTCCTCATCGTCCACGTTATTCATTATATACAGTATGCCAAGCATACGTGCCAAGAACATTACGGCAAATCCGAATACAAGATTCCAGGGGTCGAGCAGGGCGTCGAGTCCTGCCGAAGCATTAGCCCAACGGCTTATGACGGGAGCGCCTATATCTGTAAGCGATGCCTTTTCGACAATGAAGTTGGAACCGTCGAAGAATGTGGCTACTGCCCCACCCAACAGCAACGGGCCTACAATGCCGTTCAGTACAAGAAAACAACGATAGGTGCGCGTGCCGAGCAAATTGCCCATGCGATGCTGGAACTCATAGCTCACCGCCTGCAGCACAAACGAGAAGAGTATTATCATCCACAGCCAGTAGGCTCCGCCAAAGCTGGTACTGTAGAACAATGGGAACGAGGCGAAGAAGGCTCCGCCGAATGTTACGAGTGTGGTGAAGGTTATCTCCCACTTGCGACCGGTGGATTCTATCACCTTCTGTTGACCATCCTCTGTGCGACCAAGACTGTAGACTAGCGAGTTGGCACCCTGAACGAAGAGCAGAAATACGAGCAATGCGCCGAGCAGCGACACTACAAACCACCAGTATTGTTGAAGAAATGTATAGCTCATAGTAATGTTGAATGTTGAGTGTTGAATGTTAAATCCTGAGTATTGAAATTAATCAGCCGACTCTATTTGCGGCTTATAGTTCTTTATCACACGGCACATTATCCTTATCTCGGCAATGAGCAGGAGCGTGAACAGAATGAGGAAGATGAAGAACGTGAGCGCTACGCTGCCCGACTTAAGGTCGGATACGGCAGCTACAGTAGGCAACATGTCCTGAATAGCCCATGGCTGACGACCGAGTTCTGCCACAATCCATCCTGCCTCACTTGCTATATATGCAAGCGGAAGCATCAGCAAGGCAGCCATCCACAACCAACGTCCACGCTTGGTGATGTCCTGACGCCATGCCACATGACCAATGACGAGGAAGAACAACAACAGCAACATGCCCAAGCCAACCATAACTCGGAAAGCATAGAAGTTGACGGGGATGTAAGGTACCAGTTCGGCACGGTCCTTTATGTAGCCATATCCGAAGTAAGGCATGTCCTTCTGCAACTGACGGGCAAGTTGGGGCAGGCGCTTGTCGTTGGCATCTGCAGCTTTCAGCTTGCGATATTCGGCAAGAGCCGTTATGGCCTTGCGTCCACGCTGCATCTTCTCTTCAGCCGAAAGTTCGCGCTTTCCGTCGGGGCGTGTGTATCCATTGAGTATATCGTTTACACCTGGAACATAACCGTCGAGCGTACTTGTAGCAAGCAGCGACAGCCCATTAGGCATAGCTATGCGCAGCGGAGCCTCACCCCCCTTGGCATAATCGGGCTGTGAGAATGGATTGATGGCTGCCACCATGGTCAGCCCTACACCATTGCCTCCATCGTACAGTCCCTCCATAGCAGCAAGTTTCATAGGTTGCACCTCTGCCACCTTCACAGCCGACGAATGGCCCGTATGTATTGCCAACAGCGAGGCAACAATGCCCACGACACTTGCTATCTTGATGCTCTGACGTGCCAGCTGCTGCTCACGACCACGCAACAGATACCAGCAGCTGACGGCACACACAAACACGGCACCTACTATCCACGATGATATGACAGTATGGAAGAACTTGTCGATAGCCATAGGCGACAACGCCACTTCGGCAAAGCTCGTCATCTCATTGCGCACGGTGTCGGGATTGAACTCGCAACCTACAGGATACTGCATCCACGAATTTGCCACGAGAATCCACCAAGCCGAAATAGTGGCTCCTATGCCCGTGAGCCATGTTGAAGCAAGATGGAATCCGCGTGACACCTTCTGCCATCCGAAGAACATCACAGCCACGAATGTGCTCTCCATAAAGAACGCGACAATGCCTTCAACAGCAAGCGGAGCACCGAATATGTCACCGACAAACCAAGAATAGTTGCTCCAGTTGGTGCCAAACTCAAACTCAAGGATGATGCCCGTAGCCACACCCATGGCAAAGTTGACACCAAACAGACGTTGCCAGAACTTAGAAGCCTCCAGCCAGAAGGGTTTGCCTGTGCGATAATAAATAGTCTCGATAATGCCCATTATTACGGCAAGTCCCAGCGTGAGCGGCACAAACAGCCAATGATAGATGGCTGTAAGCGCAAATTGTGCACGCGACCAGTCGATAAGCGTAGGGTCGATGGTAAGCAGATGATTCATAAGCTTAAAAAAGTTAATGGTTATTGGATATTTTAATTGAACAATTCTACACGTATGGTTTGAGTCAACGCTTTATGAGTTCGCGCGCCACATATCCGGCACGGTCGCCATCCTCTGCCTTCTGCTTGAGCACATCGGGAAAGAAGAATAGCTTGAGCACAAGAAATATGACAACGAGCTTGATGAGTATGACTGTCCAAAGCACACGCCCTACTGTCATACTGCGAAATCCGTCTACATAGAAACGGTACACCTTATATAATATATCAGTCATAGACATAATAAGTTTTAAAGGTTGTAATCTTTACAGATTAGTAATCAATTGCAAAGATATGAAATAATTCTATTACTTGTTCATTAATTGAACGAAAAAAATGCAATAACAACAAACTTATGTCTTAAACATTTTGTCGTATCACGCGAAAGTATTAACTTTGCACTAAGAAAAAGAAAAACATACGGGTCGTGCCAGTTTGATCGGGATACTCATCAATAAAAAAATCGAAACCGAGAAGACTTCTTTTGCTAATGGCGGGCCATATAAAACCCTCAGTGGACTAAGCTGCAAAGCCGGTGGATTACAAAGGCGGAGAGCTCTCAAATCTTGTATACTCGGAGTTTCATCACATCACTGGGCGGCCTGTTTTTCAAATATTACAGCAGGAGATAAGCAATAATTCTTGTCTCCTGTTTTCGTTTTCAGACGTTTGCTTTTCAACTTTCAGACGCTTGATTTTCAACTTTCAGACGTTTGATTTTCAAATGTAGTCCTTTTGCACCCCAAAACGAGTCCTTTTACAAGCCCAAAGGAGCCCTTTTGCGAGACTATAGCAATTGAATGGCTTAATAGCACCATAAAAAATTTGGAGGAAAGGAAAATATTTAGTTACTTTGCTGAACGTTGCGCCCCACGTACATTAATCTTAAACATTAACAATAAAAAATACTCTGACAAATGTTTTCCGGTATAGTAGAAGAAATGGCTACTGTCGTTGCCATCAAAAACGACAAGGAGAATGTGGACTTCACGCTGACATGCTCGTTCACTAACGAACTGAAAATCGACCAAAGCGTAGCACATAACGGCGTTTGCCTGACCGTTGTGTCTATCGAAGGCAACAACTACACGGTGACGGCTATGAAGGAAACGCTCGACCGCTCTAACCTCGGACTGCTTAAGGTAGGCGACAAGGTGAACGTAGAGCGCTCGATGATAATGAACGGCAGACTCGACGGACACATCGTGCAGGGGCATGTAGACGGCACAGCCAAGTGTATCGACATGCGCGATGCCGACGGTTCGACTTATTACACATTCGAATACGAGTTTGACAAGGCTATGGCCGAGCGCGGATACTTCACCGTTGACAAAGGTTCGGTTACGGTCAACGGCGTTTCGCTGACCGTATGCAACCCTACCGCAAACTCTTTTACCGTGGCTATCATCCCCTACACCCACGACAACACCAACTTCTGCAACATCAGCGTGGGCTCTACTGTCAATATCGAATTCGATATTCTGGGCAAGTACATTGCACGATTGCAGCAGCTGAAGTAAAGGCCCTACCCCCGACCCCTCCCCCGTAGGGAGGGGAG
>JAIJMN010000185.1:0-4823 GCA_022735715.1 Prevotella sp. | reverse complement strand
AGTCATAACTGAAGCGTCAACACCTGCACCGATACCAACAGATTCTGTCGATGATTCTGGATTATCAACATCCACTACATAAGTATACGCAAAATGCCCCCCAACTCCGCCGCCAACCGTTACACCTACTGAATTGCTGACTCCCGATGTAGGTAAAGACTTGGTCTCAGAATATGTGATAGCCGCATTTATCCCACCACCAATTCCTGCATGTCCGCATGCTGTAGCATAAATACAAATATCAGATAACATTTCACCTTTCTTTTTAGCAAACGCAACGCCAAGTCCTGCATCTATCATCTTTCGGGCTTTGCCGTAAGGCATATTCAGGAAAAACGATGTGCCTGGCAGTACAGTAGGCATTGTGTCGCTCTGGCGCAACAATTCTATTTCCTCTACGGTCATGCTCTCCAGATGGTCTACCGACAAGGCTCCGTGCCTTACGCCCACCTCTACTCCACCCGACGATTCCAATTCGTCGGCATGTATCTTCGGGCGCATTCCCCATGCGGCAGCAGCGTCGAGTATGCGTGCTGTCTCTTCTGGCGTGAAGAATCCACGGTCGCAGAACACGTCAACGAAGTCGGCAAGACGCTGGCGTCCCACCTCGGGTATCATCTCGTCGATGATAAGCCTCACGTAGTCGGCCTGTGTCATTCCTCGCGCCACAGCATGCGCTCCAAGGAAGGTTGACACAATCCGAGCATCCGATGTCTCCTTCATGCGTCTTATCACTCGCAGCATCTTCAGCTCGTCTTCCATATTGAGTCCGTAGCCGCTCTTTATCTCTATGCAGCCCGTTCCCTTCTGTATCACCTCGTTCAGCCGACACATCGCCTGACGGTAGAGTTCGTCTTCCGAAGTATTGTGCAGCAGGTCAGCAGAGTTGAGAATTCCTCCGCCACGACGGGCAATCTCCTCATAACTCAGTCCGTTTATTTTGTCTACAAACTCGCGTTCACGACTACCGGCAAATACAATGTGCGTGTGCGAATCGCACCACGACGGCAGCACCATTCCGTCCTCTGCGTCAATGGTTTCGTCTACGTCGGCTAATGCCGGCATACCGTCTGCCATACTACCAAACTCAGCAAAACGTCCGTCCTCCACCAGGAGCCACGCATCGTCAATGGTGTAGAACCGCCCCATCTCCTTGCCCTTCAGCCGGAGCTTAGGTTCGTATTCTACGCCAGCAAGCGTGTGTATGTTAGTAACAAGTTGTTTCATAACTTTTCTCCCCTCAAAAACTCTACCGACTTCGCAATATGCGGATACATCACTTCGTCGTTGACGATGAAGGGCACCACCTTTCGGTAGCTATCGTGCAGCGTCTCCACTGCTGGCGACGACTTCAGCGGACGGCGGAAGTCGAGTGCCTGGGCAGCGTTGAACAGCTCTATGGCAAGCACACGCTCCGTGTTGAGCACTACCTTGTAGAGCTTTATAGCAGCATTGGCACCCATACTCACATGGTCCTCCTGTCCTTGGCTCGACGGGATGCTGTCTACCGACGATGGAGTCGACAGCGTCTTGTTCAGACTCACCACCGAGGCAGCCGCATATTGCGTTATCATGAATCCACTATTCACACCCGGGTTGGCCACAAGGAAACTGGGCAGTCCGCGTGTTCCGCTCACAAGCTTGTAGATGCGGCGCTCCGAGATGTTGGCCAATTCGCACAAGGCTATTGCCAGGAAGTCCATCGGCATTGCTATCGGCTCACCATGGAAATTGCCGGCAGAAATAATGAGGTCATCATCAGGACATACGGTCGGATTGTCCGTAGCCGAGTTCACCTCCACGTCAACCGCTGATGCTACATAGTCGATAGTGTCCTTCACCGTACCGTGCACCTGCGGAATACATCTGAACGAATACGGGTCTTGCACATACTGCTTCGGCTTCTCCACAATCTCGCTGCCCTCAAGCAGTTGGCGCATGCGTGCCGCCGTAGCTATCTGTCCCTTGTGTGGACGCACCTGATGAACGGCATCTATGAAAGGAGCCGTCAGTCCGTAGTAAGCGTCGAGCGACATTGCTGCAATCCTGTCTGCCCATTCGCTCAGCCTGTGCGACTGCAGCAGCGCCCATACGGCAAAGGCACTCATGTTCTGCGTACCGTTGAGCAGCGCCAGTCCCTCTTTCGAGGCAAGCTGTATTGGCTGCCACTCCAGTTTCTGCAACATCTCGGCTCCTGTGATTATCTCGCCCTGGTATTCCACCTCACCAAGTCCTACGAGCGGAAGCGTGAGATGAGCCAGCGGTACCAAGTCGCCCGAAGCTCCGAGTGAGCCTTGCATGTACACCACCGGATAGACATCATTATTGAAGAAGTCGATGAGTCGGTTGACGGTGACGAGCTGACAGCCCGAAAAACCGTAGCTCAGCGACTGAATCTTGAGCAACAGCATTATCTTCACGATGTCGTTGGGCACACGGTCGCCCGTACCGCAAGCGTGCGACATCATGAGGTTTATCTGCAACTGCGCCAGATAGTCCTGACCGATGCTCACGTTGCAGAGTGATCCGAATCCGGTAGTCACGCCATAGATGGGCGAAGTTGTCTCCTCTATCTTTCGGTCGAGATATTTTCTGCATTCCACTATGCGCTTCTGTGCGTCGTAGCTTAATTGTATCTGGTAGCCGCCATATACTATTTCACCTATACGTTCAATCGAAAGGTGCTCGGCTGAAATCTTGTGTATCTTCATATTGCTTCAGTTGATAGATTGTAGTGTTGATAGGTTGATATATGGTTTAAGGGTTGGCGTATTTGCTGATGATTTCGTCGTCAACGATGTTGGGCATTGTCACCTGCAATCCGTGCGAACGCTGCATTTCACGCTCTATGCTGTGTATTGAGCCTTCGTTGCGAGCCCATGCTCGGCGTGCGATTCCGTTGTTCACGTCCCAGAAGAGCATTTCGCGTATGTGGCGGTCGCTCTCCTCGCTGCCGTCAATCACCATGCCGAAACCTCCGTTTATCACTTCACCCCAGCCTACTCCGCCGCCGTTGTGCAGCGACACCCATGTAGCGCCACGGAACGAGTCGCCTATCACGTTCTGCACAGCCATGTCGGCACAGAACTGCGAGCCGTCGTATATGTTGCTTGTCTCGCGGAAAGGCGAGTCGGTGCCCGACACGTCGTGATGGTCGCGTCCCAGCACCACAGGGCGTGTTATCTCGCCTCTCTTTATTGCCTCGTTGAAAGCCTGGGCTATCTTCGAGCGGCCCTCAGCGTCGGCATACAGGATGCGTGCCTGCGAGCCTACCACAAGGTTGTTGCGGCTTGCCTCGCAAATCCAGTGGATATTGTCTGCCATCTGTCCCTTTATTTCGTCGGGCGCATTCTGCATGATTTCCTTCATCACACATGCAGCAATCTCGTCGGTCTTGGCAAGGTCGGCAGTAGAGCCCGATGTGCACACCCATCTGAACGGACCGAACCCGTAGTCGAAGAACATCGGACCCATAATGTCCTGCACGTACGACGGATAGCGGAACTTGCCATTCTCCTGACAGATGTCGGCTCCTGCACGCTTCGATTGCAACAGGAAGGCGTTGCCATAGTCGAAGAAGTACATTCCACTCTCGGCAAGGCGATTGATGGCAGCCACCTGTCGGCGCAACGACGCCTGCACATGCTTGCGGAACTCGTCGGGATTCTCAGCCATCATCTGCTTCGACTCCTCCAGCGTCAGGTCGGCAGGATAGTAGCCGCCAGCCCACGGATTGTGTAGCGAAGTCTGGTCGCTGCCTATGTCCACGTGCACTCCCTCGTCGGCGAGTCGTTCCCACAGGTCTACCACATTGCCCACGTATGCCATCGACACCGTACGCTTCTCGTCGACGCTCTTTCGTATGGCTGGTATCAGTTCGTCGAGGTTGTCGTGCAGCTCGTCTACCCATCCCTGGTCGTAGCGCTTCTTGGCTGCCAAAGGATTGATTTCAGCCACCACGCTCACCACACCGGCTATGTTGCCTGCCTTGGGCTGTGCGCCCGACATGCCGCCCAATCCCGACGACACAAACAGCATTCCGCTGATGTCGTGTGCCGTGCCCTTGGCGCTGAGCTGCTTGCGGCAGGCGTTGAGCACGGTTATGGTAGTGCCGTGCACAATGCCCTGCGGACCGATGTACATATATGAGCCAGCCGTCATCTGTCCATACTGGCTCACACCGAGAGCGTTCATGCGCTCCCAGTCGTCGGGCTTCGAATAGTTTGGTATCACCATTCCGTTGGTCACCACCACGCGCGGAGCGTTCCTGTGCGACGGGAACAGTCCGAGCGGATGTCCCGAGTACATCACAAGAGTCTGCTCGTCTGTCATCTCGCTCAAATATTTCATTGTTAGTCTGTACTGTGCCCAGTTCTGGAATATGGCTCCGTTGCCGCCGTACACTATCAGTTCGTGCGGATGCTGCGCCACCTCGGGGTCGAGGTTGTTCTGAATCATCAGCATTATAGCGGCAGCCTGCTCCGAATGGTGCGGATATTCGTCGATGGGTCGGGCGTACATCTCATAACTCGGACGGTAGCGATACATATATATACGACCATACTTGTCCAATTCTTCGATAAACTCGGGCGCCAGTTCCGCATGCAGATGCTTGGGGAAGTAGCGCAGAGCGTTGCGCAGAGCAAGCTGTCGCTCCTCATGTGTCAGTATCTCCTTGCGCTTGGGCGCATGATTTATATTGTTATCGTAGGGCTTCTGCTCGGGTAAGTAGTCAGGAATGCCCAATCTTATTTCATCTGTAAAAGTCATAATGTAAATTATTTCAAAAGCCCTACCCCCAGCCCCTCCCCAGCAGGGAGGGG
>JAIJMN010000184.1:0-4897 GCA_022735715.1 Prevotella sp. | reverse complement strand
TGCACTTGGGTCAAGGATTTTATGTGCCTCATTTTTATTATACTGATGTATAGTTACCTTTTGCGGAGATATTCATTTTTGTTTTATAGAGGAAAGTTAGTATAATTGACTGAAATCACAAAATAAAATGCTAATATTTTGCATGCGTGTGGAATTCCCCACGTTCAATCTTACTGAACATGGGGTATCTATTTATCACTCCAAATACCGGATGAACCTCATTTTTATTGCGAATTGTTCACGTTCTTCGAAGGAATTAACTATATTTGCATCTTTAATATTATTTATTAAAGACGTGTCACGATGGACTGCAGTGAACGTTAATGATAAGAATACTTGAATATGATAAAAGATATAATGAATCACAACGCTGATGCAGTGGCGGGACAGAAGGAAATGGATGCGCTGAAGAAGTACTTCCCTCAGTGCTTCCATGCTGATGGCGTATTTGACATAGAGGCTTTCAAGGCTGCATTGCCTGGAGGAACTACTATTACGGATGAGACAAGTGGTTTCAACTGGTTGGGCAAGAACTACGCCCGTATGCTTACTAATATGGACACTACCACGCTCATTCGTCCTGACGAGGAGCATAATGCCAAGCCGGAGAACAAGGATAGCCAGAATGTATATATCAGTGGCGACAATCTGGATGCACTTCAGCATCTTGTAAAGTCGTATAGTGGCAAAGTGAAGGTGATTTATATCGACCCGCCATACAATACTGGCTCTGATGGCTTTGTATATAATGACAAGTTTAAATTCACTGCAGAGAACCTTGCCAAACGTTTGGACGTAACTCCTGAACGTGCAGAACGTATTCTCTCTATGACTCGTCGTGGAAGTGCCAGCCATGCGGCTTGGCTCACCTTCATGTTGCCTCGTCTTTCATTTGCACGCGATTTGCTGACTGACGATGGTGTGATATTTATATCCATTGATGATAATGAGCAGGCGAATCTGAAGAAGCTTTGTGATGAGGTGTTTGGAGAAGAATGTTTTGTTGCGCAATTTATTTGGGAGAAAAGGCTAAATCGTGAAAATAGAAAAGAAACGTCTGTTCGTCATGACTATATACTTTGTTATTCCAAAAACTATTATGATGATGAGGTAAAGCGTATCAATCAGCTTCCAATGTCCGGTAAAGCCTTAGCAAGTTATAGTAATCCCGATAATGATCCAAGAGGTCTATGGAAATCAGACCCTGCACATGCTCAAGCTGGTCATGGCGTGGATTCTCAATTCTATACGGTTGTTGCTCCCAATGGTAAAAAACATGAACTTCCGAGTGGTCGCTGTTGGATTTATAACGAAGATACCATGAAAGAGGCCATAAAAGATAATAGAATTTGGTTTGGTCAGGATGGTAATGGAGTTCCTCGTGTAAAGACATACCTAAATGCAAAGGAAAGAGGTTTAACTCCAGAAACAATGATTTTTGCTAAGGAAGGTTCAACTAATGAGAAAGCTAAAAATGATTTGAAAGAATTATTTGATGGAATTGCTGTGTTTGAAACACCAAAACCTGTTGAACTAATTCGGCATTTATTTAAGATGGCATTTAAGGAAGGACTTGCTGTAGATTTCTTTGGTGGTTCATCTTCGACAGCCCACGCTGTTATGGAAATGAGCATTGATGGTAGTAATATGCATTATATTCTCGTTCAGCTTCCAGAGTCATGCAAGCCAGACAGCGAGGCAGCTAAAGCTGGCTACAAGACCATCGATGAAGTTGGCATGGAGCGTATCAAGCGAGCCGCCAAGAAAATCAAGGCAGCCAACCCTCTCTTTGCCGGCGACCTTGGCTTCAAGCATTATACTTTGGAAGAGCCTAAGGAGGATGCATTGTTGCTGATGGAGAAGTTCGACCCTTCTAAAGTTTTTTTCTCTCCGTTAGGAGTTGATGATTTTGGCATTGAGACTGTTCTTCGCACATGGCTCGTCGCTGACGGCTATGGCTTGACTGAGGATGCTGAGGAAGTGATGCTCGGCAATTATAAAGCCTACTGGAAGGACGACCATCTATACATGATAAATCCAGACTATGACTTCAACGAAAGTAGCATAGCCGCTTTGATGGATAAGTATAATGGAGAGCCATTCTCTCCTCACAACATCGTGATCTTCGGCTACAGCTTCGGCTTCACCCATCGTGAGGAATTGCAGAAGAACCTCCGCACGCTAAAGGAGGGCAACAAAACTTTAACAGTGAACATAGATGTAAGATATTAAATAGAGAATGCAATTATGAAATTAACAGTATCTGGTTTTAAATCAATTAGCCGTGTGGAAAATTTCGATTTTCGAAAGTTTACATTGCTTGCTGGTATTAATAGTAGTGGTAAATCATCACTTATTCAGGCATTGCTGTTACTCAAACAGACATTTGAATCAAATTCTATTGATGTACTCAATTTTACGGGAGATTATATTCATGCCAATGAACCTTTAGACCTGATTCATAATAAAGACAAGAGCAAAAGACTTCATTATGTACTTAGTTTAGAAAAAAGGGAGATAGAGAATGTTGATTCTTATAGTCAGTATATTCCTAATGGAGAATTGCTCAATAAGTTAGACATTACATTGGATTTCTCAATCAATAAATCGTTTAAACTTGATAGTCTTCAACTGGATCTATGGTATGGCGAAGAAGGTCGCAAGGAGAGTTTCCGCGTGTATAGTCCATCTACAAAAGATACACATAGTGTGACTTTCTCAAAAGCTACAATGGTTAATAATAATGGAGTAAAAGAAAAGAATATCAGCACAGGTTATACTCTTTCTTACAAATATGGATTTTTACCATTCTATGGTGAACGAAAAGATGAATTTATATCTTTAACGATTATAAAAGATATAAGTGACACTCTTGAAACACTCTTTAAAAGAATTAGCTATATTGGTCCGCAAAGAGTGAAGCCTGTTTTGGCAAGAACATATTCAAGATTATCCTACGATAATGTGGGCATTGATGGCGAGTATTCAAGATTCCTAATCAATGAGCATAAAAATGAAATTGTTGAAGGGTATGACCAGAAGTTGATATCACTTCTTACATATTGGATTGTTGAACGTATGCACTTGGCTCAGGAACTCAGTGTAGAACGCGATGCAAATAAGCGTTATCGTGTTATAGTTCGTAATGAATCTAAGGTAAAAGTCGACTTGGATCAAACGGGATTTGGATTAAGCCAGATTTTGCCTATCATTACACAAGGTTTGCTGACTCCAAAGAATGGAGTTTTGATAGTGGAAGATCCTGATGCACACATGCACCCAAGTGTCCAGGCAGAGCTTGTCAATTTTTTTGCGGACTTGATTGCGCATGGGAGAAAAGTAATCATTGAAACTCATAGCGACCATATTGTGACCCGTATGCGTCTGTTATTGGTAAAGCATGAGTTTATCCAAACAGGAGATGTCAATGTTTGTTTTGTCAGCAATCAAGAAGGACATAGTGAATACCTTTCGTGTGCATTGACAGAAAAAGGAATGTTCTCAGAACCATTGCCTGCAGGATTCATGGACAGCCAAGAGAGCGATTTTAAAGATATAATTCATCTGCAAATGAAAAATAGATAGTATGGACTGGCAAGTAGCAATTGATATCAAAGCCTGGGAAAGTGATTCTTCAATGCTTATAGATTCACTTGATTTCGCAAAGAACAGAATAGACCTGAAAGTGCTATTTGCTGATCATATTTATAATATAATCAGCTCTAACCATCAAAATTCATGGCTCATCTGTTATTTATTGGGAAATGTTCAAAAGGTTTCTTATCATGAGAGACCAGTAGGTGTGCATATTACTTTCTCACCAAACATTTCAGAAGGACTTAACCTCAACGAAGAGGATGAAACGGAAAATGTAACTTATTCAATGTTGCAATTGGCTGAACCTCCCCATAAAATATATGAGATGGCTATTGCCCGACCCAATGGCACTACAGAAAAGGATTTGACCATAACAGACGGAAGTTCATCAAAGAATGTGAGTCTGATTATTACATCTAATGGTCAAAGTCTCAAACATTTTTTCTCTCATAACCATCCTGAATTGAGACAAGCAAAGCATATATCTCAGCAAACAAGAAATATAGGTGATGGTAAGATTGCATCCACCTTTAAGGCGTGGAACCCAAATGATGAAAGTTATGCGATAGAACTTCTGAACAAAGCCTTTGGAGATTCTGGTTCTCCAACTTTGCCTCCAACTCCTATCTATACATGGGATTCTCGGAATGAGAACTATGTAAAATTTATGCATAGTGGAAATTGGGAGTATCATGGGTATGATCTTGAGGATTTTAATGAAGTTCCTCATGAAATAAAGGAGCGTTACAATCACTGGAAAAAGTAATTGCATGGAATTAAAAC
Source organism: Prevotella sp. (assembly GCA_022735715.1). GTDB lineage: Bacteria > Bacteroidota > Bacteroidia > Bacteroidales > Bacteroidaceae > Prevotella. The sequence continues at coordinate 517 of JAIJMN010000184.1, read as the reverse complement.
TCGAAAATAACCTCGCTCACCAAATGATGCCAGTTGACGGTGTTACTACTGTGGTAGAGGCATCTATACAAGAACCGGCTAAGCAGAGCCACCAAAACCCACTATTGAAGCGACAACTCAATAGTGAGGCATTACGCATAGTGCGCCAAAATGGGAAGATATTGGATAAAGCCACTAAGCAAAGGGTGACTCATTATATGCTCTCGGACAAGATCAAGAACTTGCCTTACCATCGTCTTCTTGACATCAAAATGGAGACGGGTACTGGCAAGACATACGTCTATACCCGAACTATGTTTGAACTGCACAAGCGTTGCGGATTCAACAAGTTCATTATAGCCGTTCCTACCTTGCCTATCAAGGCTGGTACAGCATCTTTCCTAAAGGAGCAAGAAGTGAAACGCCACTTTGAGATGGTGTGCAATTACAATGCCGAGATAGAGTTGTGCCTACTTGAACCTCAGAAGCAACAGAAGAAGGGGCGTCTGAATATGCCTTCTGCAGTAGGACATTTCTT
>JAIJMN010000010.1:0-25742 GCA_022735715.1 Prevotella sp. | reverse complement strand
AAACAATCGTTCAATTTACCTTAAACCTAATAACTAAAAACCTAAATCTATTACTACTAACCTAAACAATCTATTAACCTTTTGACGATGCAAAGGTATGAAGATTTTGCTGTGTACGCAAACAATTTCATCAAAAACATTCATTTTCAACTCAAAAACTTGATTTACAGCAAGCGCAGACATAGGAGGTTATGGCGTCCTCGCCATAACCTGAGCTGTTGGACGGTACAATTTAGATTACAGCCTAAGCGTCTGCGTACAATAATCCAGCACTGCCGGTCGGTGGGTGATGAATATTACTGTATGGCGATTGTCGTGCAGCAGACTCTCGAGCAATCGGCATTCGGTGTCGGCATCGAGGGCTGAAGTCGCTTCGTCGAATATCATTATCGACCCCTTGCGAAGCAATGCGCGGGCTATGGCTATGCGCTGTGCCTGACCTTCGGACAGTCCCCCACCCTGCTCGCCACACTTGGTGTCGAGTCCTAAGGGCAACGCCTTGACGAAGTCGGCGCAACTACGGCTTAGCACTTCCCACATTTCCGCCTCCGAAGCATTGGGGTTTCCGAGCAGCAGATTGTCGCGTATGGTGCCGCTCATGAGCGTGTTGCCCTGCGGCACATACACAAAGTTGCATCGCATCAAGGCTGTCAGCTCGCAAGTTTCCACCTTATTATATATATATATGTTGCCGCTCGTGGGTCGTGTCAGAGCCAGAAGCATACGCACAATGGTAGTCTTGCCAGCACCGGTCTCACCCAATATGGCAGTACACGTGCCTGGAGTGAAGTCGAACGAGAGATTGTCTATCACGTTGCGCGTGCCGTCCTCGTATCTGTACGTAACATCCGCAAGTCGCAATCCGCACGGAGCATCCATGCGCTGCGGTTCGCCCTGCGGTTCAAGAGGTTCTTCGAGGAGTTCGATGAGTCGTTCGGCAGCGGTGAATACGCCAACGAATGCCGGGGCAAGCTTCGTCAGATTGCGTGCCGGAGTCTGTATCTTGTTGACCAATTGCAGGAAAGCCGTCATGCCGCCAAACGTCAGTGTACCTGCCGACATGCGCACGGCGGCCCACAAGAAGGCTATCAGATAGCCTATGGCGAAGCCAAGGTTAAGGACAAGGTTGGAGAAAATAGAGAATACGGTACGCTTTACGACATTGCTGCGCAGCTCCGACTGGGTGCTCTCAAGGCGCGCCACCATGTCGTCGCCAGCCTCAAGTGTCTTCACTACCATTCGGTGCTGCACCGTCTCTTGCATTGCCGACTGCACATGGCTGTCGGAATCGCGCACCAGTCGGGTCAGACTGCGCATCTTCCCGACATAGATTCGGCTTACGGCAAGGAACACCGGCATGATAGCCACAAGCAATACGGCAAGCGTATGGTCCATAACGAACATGCAAGCGAATGCGCCTACAAACATAAGTACTACGGAGAGCGTGTTGGGCAGGGTCTCCGTGAGGAACGTAACTACCGTTGCTACGTCAATTTCGAGTCGGTTGAGCACGTCGCCAGAGTGATGTCGCTCGCGACTGTGCCACTCTGCTTGCAGTATATGGGCAAGCATGCGCTGCTGCATAAGGTTCTGAGCACGCACGCCCAGTATGTTGCGCACCCACACTCCGGCTATGCTCACGCCGAAGTTGGCAAGTATGATGACTCCCATCAGCCCCACCGCCCAATATATCGAGCCGTGCTCGCTGCTCGAGGCTATGTCGATGGCATGCTTCACTGCCCATACCTGAGCCAGACTCAACACCACATCTGCCACTCCCAACGTTGCGTTGAGCAGCGACTGCAACCTATTGCCACGCAGTTCGCGCCACAACCATCGCAAAATAATGCGAGCCGGATACTTGGTTTTGGGAATTTTAAACATATTGAATGTTGAGTGTTGAATGTTGAATTGATGCCTACGGCATTTTTGAATTTTGAGTTTTGAATTTGGAATTATTCTCGGCTTACGCCTGCGATTTTAAATTGATGAATTATGAGTTTTGAATTGTTGGTTTTTAATTTGAGAGCTGTGAACTAAGCAATTCAAAAATGAATAATTCATAATCGCCAAAGGCGACAAACTCCTAATTCAAAACTCAAAATTCAAAATTCTTTAACGTTTGTCCGCTCCCCACATCATCTTTTCGCGTAGCGATGAGAAGTAGCGCAGACCGTTTGGCTTCACTATACGCGTCACGAATGGGGCGCGACTGATGGTCACTGCCGAACCCTCATGCATCGTATAGCTGCGACCGTCGACTGCTATGAGGTAGTTGTGCGAACGCGACTCCACCTCCAGACGCACCACACTCTTGTCGCTAATCACAATAGGACGTATGTTGAGACTGTGCGGAGCTACGGGCGTAAGGCACAGCGTGCGGGTCTGAGGCACTATTATCGGACCGCCGTTTGACAGCGAATAGGCTGTCGAACCAGTCGGAGTGCTCACTATCAAACCGTCAGCCTGATACGTAACCAGATAACTCTCGTCGATGCTTGTACGAATGCTGATCATCGAAGCCACATCGCGCTTGAGCACGGCAATGTCGTTGAGAGCATAATGGCAGCCCTCAAAACCGCCGCCTTCGGTAACCACCTGAATGGCGGTGTGCTCCTCAATGGCGTAGTTTCCGGCTATGATGGTGGCAAGCGCAGCCTCAACCTCAGCCGGCAACACGTCAGCGAGGAATCCTAACCTACCCATATTCACGCCGATAATGGGTATCTGCTTAATGCCGACACGCACAGCCGACTTGAGGAAAGTGCCGTCGCCACCCATCGAAATGACAAAGTCGGCATCGAAGTCGTCGCCGTCGAACACGTCGACACCAGTAAGGTCGAGCATGTGCTCGGACGTAAGGAAGTCGTAAAACTCACGGTCGAACATCACACGCTCACCGCGCGACTTCAAGAACGACAGCACACGCAAGAGCGAAGTCGACTTGCGCGGTTGGAAAGAATTGCCGAAAATGGCGATTGTCAGAGGCTTGTCTGTCATCATACAAATATTTATAATTATTCGTTTTGCTATTTGAAAGTTACAAAAGTAATGAAAAAATCGCGTATCAAAAGGCTTGTTTTGTAATAAAAACGCAACAAATATAACTTTTAGACCAATTATATTTCATTCTTTCACGCTTTTTACTTAACTTTGTCTGACTCACACAACAAAACCAATATGCAATACAGTAAAAAGCATTATATCATCTTTTTCATCATAAAGGTATTGTCATATATCCCATTCTGGGCTCTTTATGTAATATCCGACATTATGTACTATCCACTTTACTATATTATCAGATATCGTAGAAAGATAGTACGTAAGAATCTTACCGAATCTTTTCCCGAGAAAAACCTTCACGAAATCATTTCGATAGAGAAGAAATTCTACCACTTCTTTATGGACATGGTCCTCGAAAGCGGAAAACTTGCCACTATCTCACTCGACGAGATAATGAAGCGAATGAAGTTCTCCAACATAAAGATGACAAACGACCTGCTCGACCAGGGCAAGTCGGTAGACTACTTCATGGGACATTACTGCAACTGGGAGTGGATGACATCTATCGGCCTATGGATAAAGGACGACGTGGTTTGCGCCCAGGTTTACCACAAACTCATCAACCCTACGTTCGACGGAATAATAAAGCAGATGCGCGAACGCATGGGAAATATATGTGTGGAGATGCGCGAAACAGCCCGCTTTGTGGCTAACATGGCATCGCAGAACCAGCCATGTATGGTGGCTCTCATTGCAGACCAGTCGCCCAAGCGGAGACAAATCAAGCACTACGTCAAGTTCCTGAACCACACAGTTCCGGTATTGGTAGGTCCGGAGAAGATTGCCAAACACTTCGGTCACATACCAGTTTTCGTCAACGCAAGAAGAGTGAAGCGAGGCTATTACGAGTGCGTCTTCACCCCATTGCACGACAATCCGTCGTCGCTACCCGACTATGAACTGTCCGACATCTACTTCAAGCATCTTGAAGACGAGATACGTCGACAACCCGAGTGTTATCTGTGGACACACAACCGATTCAAATACGCAGAAGACTAACAGCAACAAAACTAATAAAAAATAATTATATGGATATTGATTTTGTGGTTACTTGGGTCAACATGGACGACCCTGAATGGCAGAATGAATTCTCAAAATACTCAGGCAACAGCAACAATACCAAGAACGGAGTGTCCAAAGCACGCTTCCGCGACTACGGATTCTTGAAGTATTGGTTTCGTGGTATCGAGAAGTTTGCGCCTTGGGTGCGTAAGATTCATTTCGTCACAAGCGGACAAAAGCCCGAATGGCTCGATGAGAACAACCCCAAAATACACCTCGTCAATCATAAGGATTTCATACCGGCAGAGTTTCTGCCCACATACAACTCGGTGGTCATAGAGCGCTACATGTACAGAATTCCGGGACTTGCCGACCACTTCGTCTACTTCAACGACGACTTCTACATCATAAACCATATCACCCCAGAACGATTCTTCAAGAACGGTCTGCCATGCGACATTGCCGTGTTCGACTACAATCCGGCTTGGTCGCAATGGTATGTACGCATCAAGAACAACATAAAGATCATCAACCGCCACTTCAACAAGAAGGAAGTGATGGAGCGATGGCACGACAAGTGGTTCGACAAGAGCTACGGCTCAAAGGCACGCTGGAACTATCTGCTGCGCTTCTACAACAAGTTCATCACGCTACGCGTTCCGCACAACGCCCAGCCTTATCTCAAAAAGACATTCGAAGAGGTATGGGCAGCTGCCGGCAAGGAACTCACCGAGACCTCGTCCAACCGCTTCCGCGCCCTCAACGACTACACTCCCGAACTGTTTCGCATCTGGCAGATATGCAATGGCGACTTCGAGCCATACAATACATACAACGACACCAAGATGTTCCCGCTGATGATAAAGTCGAAGAAGGCAATCAAGTCAATATACGAGCAGTCGTACTCACTCATCTGCCTTAACGATAACGTCCACATACGCAACTACGACGAGGTGATGCACAACCTTCATGAGGCATTCCAAAGCATACTGCCGGAGAAATCAAGTTTTGAACTTTAACGACTATCCCAACCTTAATCTATGCACAAAGTATTAGCTGAAATCATAGCAGGAGTAATTCCGCACAAGATGACACGCAATCAGTGGCGTGGTATTCTGCGTTTCGGAGTGTTAAACGCCATAAAGCTGAACATCGACATACGCCGCAACCACACCGCTCCCAAGCATCATCTGGCTGTCTGCGCCATTGCCAAGAACGAGGGACCGTACTTCAAGGAGTGGGTGGAATGGCATCTGTCGCAAGGCGTAGACAAGTTCTACGTCTACGACAACGAGAGCACCGACGGCACAAAGCAGATTCTCGAACCTTATATCAAGCAAGGCATAGTGGAGTATATTGACTGGCCTGGCTACCGCATACAGCTTGCCGCCTACGACGACTGCCTCAAACGCCACCGCTTCGACACCCGATGGATAGCGTTCATCGACCTCGACGAGTTCATCGTTCCTATCAAGGACGCTTCCATACCCGACTTCCTAAAACGCTTCGAGCAGTTTCCCGCCGTCGAAATCAACTGGCTTGTATATGGCAGCGGAGGCAACAAAACGAAATCGTCGGAGCCTGTCATGAAGCGGTTCCGCTTCCACTCACAGCCCGACCATTACCTCAACCGCCACGTCAAGAGCATCGTCAATCCACGAATGGTGTACACAATGATCGGCTGTCATGAAGTGGCACGAATCAAAGGGAAGGCTGCCGACTCGCACGGCAACCCCATCACCCGCAACTTCAGACAACGAACACCACAGCAAGACATTATACGCATCAACCATTATGCTGTAAGATCGCTCGAAGAGTTCCGCGAAAAGCAGATGAGAGGACGCGCAAGCGGCACCCAGACTTCTGTGCCCATGGAGTATTTCAACCAATACGACCTTAACGATATTGAGGATCTGGCTCCCGATATCAGTCAAAACAAATAATATACGTATATTATGACAGACAACAAAACCCAACCGAAGATAGTTGTTTCAATGACTTCGTTTCCTGCGGCAATCAATATTGCAGAGCAGGCCATACGCTCATTGTTGGACGGAAGCGTTCTGCCCGACAAACTCATATTGTACGTTACGCTGGCACAGTTTGCCGAAAACGAAATGCCGCAGAGCCTCCTTGCACTTGCAAAGGAGAACCCCATATTCGAAATACGCAACTACGACCGCGACATACGGTCGTACCGCAAACTCATTCCGGCTCTGATCGACTTCCCAGATGCCATCATCGTCACCGTCGACGACGATGTTCACTATCACAAACACATGCTTAAGGAACTGCTCGAACTGCACGCACAGATTCCCGATGCAATCCTTGCACATCGTGCCAAGCGCATCAAGTACGGCAAACCGTACAAGAAGTGGAGAAAATACCGCTGGTATCACTTCCTCTTCAAGCGCATTCACCGCAGCTTCCTCAACATTCAGACGGGCGTAGGTGGCGTACTTTATCCGCCACACTCACTCAAAGACGACATGATGGACGTTGAACTGTTCACCAAACTGGCACCAAGCACCGACGATATTTGGTTCTGGGCAGCAGGAGCAGCCAACGGTTATCCCGTCATTCCGGTTCCGTTCGGACGCAACAAGCCACGCGGACTCGGCAAACCGAAAGAGCTCTCACTCAAGACAAGCAACTTCAAGGCTGGAGTCGACCGCAACGTGAAGGCGTTTAACGCAATCTGCGAGCACTACCCGGAAATAAAACACATTGTAGAAAATCAATAAAGAAACATCTATATGGATATAGACTTGGTTTATCTATGGGTTAATGGCAACGACCCGAAGTGGCAAGCTAAGCGCGATGCGTGCATCGGACGACCCACAGAACGACAAGAAAACTGCAAAGGACGCTATGCTGACAGCGGGGAACTGAAGTACAGTCTGCGTTCTATTGAGATGTATGCGCCATGGATTCGCAAGATATTCATCGTGACAGACGACCAAAAACCCGAATGGCTCAATACTGAAAATCCCAAGATTCAAGTAGTTGATCACAAGGAGATAATGCCTGCCGAGAGTCTGCCTTGCTTCAATTCTACATTGATAGAGCACTATCTCGACAAGATACCGGGCTTGTCTGAGCATTTCCTTTTCTCCAATGACGACATGTACATCAATCAATCCGTCACTCCAGCAACATTCTTTGCTGCCGACGGACTGCCTATACTGTACATGAACCGCAAGCCATTCCGCAAGTTGGTGCTATGGTTTAGGGACAACGTTAAGGGCAAACCGCTGAGCATGTATCTTAAAATAATAAGAAATGCAGCCGAACTTGTAGAGAAATACTACGGCACTTACTACGGATGCAAGCCTCATCACAACATCGACTCGTATCTGAAGAGCACCATAACATTTACTAACAAGAAGTTTGAAAAGGAGTTCAGTCCGATGATTCCGCACCACGTTCGTGCTGCAGACGACGTACAGCGAAGCGTGTACTCTTATGTAGCTCTTGCCGAAAAGAAGGGACATTTGCATTATGTATCACAGCATCATTCGTTCCGTCTGCATATCGACAACCACAAACTCTACGAAAAGTTTGAGCGATACAACCCCGTATTCTTCTGCATGAACGATTCGGAGTTTGCCAACGATGCCGACCGTAAGGCTGCAATCGAGTTCCTCGAAAGCAAGTTTCCAAAAAAGTCGGAGTTTGAGAAGTAAACAGAGGAAGGGCTAACATAAACACAGCATTCTACAGGAACGGCGGACTTCCGTCCGACGCGCAGCCAGCCTTTTAGTTGTAGGCTTATTGCTACGCGTCGGACGGGAGTCCGCCGTTCCGTTTTAATATATGCGATTCGTATTTACTCGCTTAATTTCTGTCCTGCTGCCACTGCATAATACGCAGCTTTAGATTTAAGTTCCAAAGGGGTTGTAGCATTTTCGAACAATCCCGTCTTTACCATATCAGAGATGTAAAGCACAAGCTTATCAGCATCAGGGCTTACCATTATTCTTGCCAATGCTTTGGTTCCTCTTACCAAGATTGCCCACTTGATGTTATGACTCCACATCTGCAAACGCTCCATATCACCATTTTCCTGATACATATTCTGAATTAGAGAGAGTCCGTTCAACAACGTCTCAAGACGTTCCAATTCATTAATCGACTTTGATATGGACTTGCGATTGACATAATAATAATACAGTGGCAACTGCGTTATAGTCGTTTTAATTGGTTTCATTAACAGTTCCGACCACCAAGGAATGTCCTCATACTTAATTCCCTTTATAAACTTTACGTCCTTTACAAGTGAACGCTTAAACAGATGACGCCACACAAAACAATGCTTTATAGCAAACTTCTGTTCAGGATGATTCCAGTCGGAAGCATATTTCAATGCATCGTCCGTCACTATAGTCTTTATTCTGCCAAGCCTGTACTTAAAAGGCGAACGCCAAGCGCCTGCTTTTGCTGTATCCACTTTAAACAAACGCATTAGTTTCAGCTGTATGTTTCTGTAGAAAGAGTTTCGATACCAGCTCACCATATCAGTACCGTCACGCTCAATCAGATTAACGGCGAGTTCCAAAGTCTGCGGATGTATAAAGTCATCTGAATCTACAAACATCACGTATTCGGCATCTGCAACAGTCATACCCTCATTGCGGGCATGTGACAATCCGCCGTTTTCCTGATGAACTACCTTGAAGCGCGAGTCCTTAGCGACATATTCTTCAAGTATGGCAGGGCTTCCGTCGGTAGAACCATCATCCACACAGATGGCACGCCAATGCGGATATGTCTGAGCAAGCATACTGTCCAGACAACGACGTAAATACGGTTCTACGTTATAAACGGGAATGATAATATCAACTTTGTTAGCTTTCATAACTTGACTTTTAGGAGATACGTGAATAATAGAGTATTAGTATGCAAAAATAATAAATATTTCTGACTTCATACATATATACAATGAGAAAAGTATTCAGTTCGCTTGTTTGTTAACTTAGAAAACTGTATTTTTGCAAAAACATATTTTCAGAAATCATTTTCTAAAAAATCATTTTTACAATATGGAATTCGTAGACAGAAATAAGGAACAGAAGCGACTTGAAAAGGCTTTCGGTTCAGAAACGAGTAAGTTTGTTGTCATATATGGACGTCGTCGTCTTGGCAAATCCACATTGCTCAAGAGGGTGATAAATGAGCACGACATATATTTCGAGGCTGGCCGTCAGGAAACTCAAGTACAGATATCACTTCTTGCAGGAACGATAGCCAATCAGTACAACGGCTTCGACATGCCCCTCTATCCGTCGTGGGAGTCAATTCTTACGGCGTTCAACAGAATTTGCAAGGACAAAACCGTTCTTGTTCTTGACGAATTTCCGTATATGGTGGAGAAGGACCCTTCACTACCGTCTGTGTTGCAGAATATCATAGACAGCGGCACGCTACGTTATCATCTCGTCATTTGCGGCTCGTCACAACGTATGATGCAGCATTTTGTACTCGACAAGTCTGACCCTCTATATGGACGAGCCAATGAGAAGATAAATCTTCGCCCTATTCGTCCACAGCATTGGCAAGAGGCAATGAACCTTGATGCTGTTAGCACCATAGAGGAGTATTGTGTATGGGGTGGAGTTCCTCGCTATTGGGCGTTAAGAGAAGATTATTCTTCACTGAATGAAGCCATAGACCAACTTGTGCTCGACGAGCATGGTATTCTTTTCAGCGAACCAACGGCACTGTTTATAGACGAAACCAACGACATAGCCCCGTTCCAGTCTATCATGACTGCCATCGGACACGGCAATACCAGATATTCTGCCGTAGCGTCAGCCATAGGCAAGAAAACCACCGAAATATCGAAGCCGTTATCAGCCCTGACTGAGATGTCGTACATCAGCAAGGACGTTCCATTCGGGGAGAGCGAGGACAAGACAAAGAAGACGCTATATGTCATAGACGACAACTTCATGGCGTTCTACTATACGTTCATTGAGCCACACCGTTCGATGCTTGCTCTTGGCAGAACTGCGTTTGTGATGCAGAAGATAGAGAGCGGATTGCCTGCTTTTGTGGGAAATGTATGGGAGAGGTTGTGCCAGACAGCTGTTTCCGGAAACCAACTCTTCAATCATACTTGGAATATGGCGCGCCGTTGGTGGGGAAAAGTGCCCGTATATGAAGAAGGACGCAAGACACCGATAGGATTCGAGGAACTGGAGTTTGACGTTGTGGCAGAGTCAGCAGACGACAAGGACACTATACTTGTAGGGGAGTGTAAATGGAAATCGGCTGATTATGCCGACCGCCTTCTCATGAAACTGAAGGCAAAAACACAAAAGGCTCCGTTTGCGCAGGGCAAAAACATCATATATGTGCTTTTCCTAAAAAAGCCTCCTTTGTCCGAAGCCGACTGCCATATATTGTTTCCTGATGAAATACTTAAATACCAACCTGAGTAAGCCTTCTTTAAAAAGGCTATTGATAAAGCTAAAAGGAAGAAGCATAATTGAAGCACAACATTAAAAAATCGGCACATACTCGCTTGGTATGTGCCGAACCTTTCATAACCATAAGGATTAGAGCAAAGTATATGGCTAATACATATATGCCTCTGTGCTTTTTGAATATCTCATATTTAAACCTGTCTATCAAGTAGACAATGGATAGCAATATCCATCCAGTGTATAAGATGAACTCTTGCGCCTGCATCTGATTGCTCAATAGCATTGTTGCAAACTGTATGAGAAAATAGATTCCTCCTACAATGAATACGACAAGGAAAAAGAAGCTTTTGTATATTTTTTCTAAGAGTAACATAAACTATATTTTAGCTAAAAAGCCGCGATAGACTTCACAGTCCGTCGCGGCCAAACTTAAACAACCAATAAAAGAAATAGATAGCTGTTAAGTTTTATAATTATGTTTTTATCGGATGAACAAAAGTTCGCGATACTTAGGCAGAGTCCAGAGTTCGTCGGCAACGATAAGCTCGAGCTTGTCTATCTGATAACGAATCTCCTCCATCTTCGGAGCTACGGTGTCGTGATAGGCAATAGCCTTCTGGTGCTCGTCCTCAATCTTGTTGGCTACCTTGCGGGCATTGACCAGTTCCTCTACACCAGTCTCAATGATCTGTGTGCGTTCAGCCATCTCTTCGATAATCTTCTTGTTGCGTGAGGTCAGCTTGTCGGCCTTCTCGGCAGGGAAGATGTCGTACATGCTCTGCACGTTCTTAGCCAGACGGCTCTGATAGTGAGTGCAGACAGGGATGATATGGTTCATAGAGAGGTCGCCAAACACACGTGCCTCAATCTGAATCTTCTTTGTATAAGTCTCCCACTTCACTTCGTTGCGAGCCTCAAGCTCCTTGCGGCTCATCACGTTCTGGCTCTCAAACATCTTGATAGTAGCCTCGTCGAGATAGCGCTCGAAGATCTTCGGGCAAGAAGTCTCGCAGTCAAGACCGCGACGCTTAGCCTCCTCAACCCACTCATCAGAGTAGCCGTTGCCATCGAAATGGATAGGCTTGCAGAACTTAACGTCCTCGCGTACAACGTCGAGCAATGCACTCACCTTGTCCTGACCCTTCTCAATGAGAGCGTCAACACGCTTCTTGAAATCCTGCAGAGCCTCAGCCACTGCAGTGTTCAGTACGATCATAGCTGAAGCACAGTTGGCTTCAGAACCTACAGCACGGAACTCAAAGCGGTTGCCGGTGAATGCGAACGGTGAAGTACGGTTGCGGTCGGTATTGTCGACGAGCAGTTCAGGAATCTCAGGAATGTCAAGCTGCAATCCCTGCTTGCCGGCGATGTCGAACAGTTCGTCCTTGTCAGAAGCCTCGATACGCGAAAGAATACCGGTGAGCTGACGACCGAGGAACGATGAAATGATTGCTGGAGGTGCCTCGTTAGCGCCAAGACGATGAGCATTGGTAGCACTCATGATGCTCGCCTTGAGCAATCCGTTGTGCTTATATACCGCCATCAATGTCTCAACGATGAATACGATGAAGCGGAGGTTGTCCATCGGAGTCTTGCCAGGTCCGTGCAGCAGTACGCCAGTATCGGTAGCGAGACTCCAGTTATTGTGTTTGCCCGAGCCGTTGATGCCTGCGAAAGGCTTCTCGTGCAACAGTACGCGGAAACCATGATGACGTGCAATCTTCTTCATGAGCGACATGAGCAGCATGTTGTGGTCGATGGCAAGGTTGGTCTCCTCGAAGATAGGAGCCAGCTCAAACTGGTTGGGCGCAACCTCGTTGTGGCGTGTCTTGCAGGGAATACCGAGTTCGAGAGCCTGAATTTCTAGATCCTTCATGAAAGCCTGCACGCGTTCGGGGATAGCACCGAAGTAGTGGTCATCCATCTGCTGGTTCTTTGCAGAGTCATGACCCATAAGTGTGCGTCCGGTAAGCATGAGGTCGGGGCGTGCCGAGTACAGTCCTTCGTCAACGAGGAAGTACTCCTGCTCCCAACCGAGATTGGAGATAACCTTCTTAACCTCCGGATAGAAGTAGTGGCAAACATCAGTTGCTGCTACATTCACAGCATGCAGCGAGCGCAGAAGCGGAGCCTTGTAGTCGAGAGCCTCGCCAGTGTATGAGATGAAGATGGTAGGAATACACAGAGTATCGTCGATGATGAACACCGGCGAAGTAGGATCCCAAGCCGAATAGCCGCGTGCCTCGAACGTGTTACGAATACCGCCGTTAGGGAATGAGCTGGCATCAGGCTCCTGCTGTACGAGCAGCTTGCCAGAGAACTCCTCAATCATGCCGCCCTTACCGTCGTGTTCGATGAAGGCATCGTGCTTCTCGGCTGTGCCTTCGGTAAGCGGCTGGAACCAGTGTGTGTAGTGTGTCACACCGTTCTCGTCTGCCCACTGCTTGATACCCTTTGCCACAGCGTCGGCAATGGAGCGGTCCAGACGAGCGCCGTTGTCGATAACGTCGATGAGCTTTTCATAAACGTCGCGCGGAAGATACTTGTACATCTTGGCGCGGTTGAAAACATTCTTACCGAAGAACTCTGACGGACGTTCAATCGGTGCAATCACGTCGACGGGTTTCTTGTTGAAAGCGTCGGCTACAACCTCGAATCTCAAATTTGCCATTGTTGTTTCTTTCTTTTATGTTGTTTATTTTTTAGTATTTTACTGAGCCTTATTGGGCCTTCTTAAGGATTACTGAGCCTTGCTGGGCCTTACTGGGCCTTCTTAGGCCTTTTTAAGTCTTGGTGAGCCATTCTTTGAAGCTTTGTGGGGCCTTCTTATGCCTTGCTGAGCCATTCCTTGATGCGTCGCATTGCTTCATGGCAGTCGTCGTGGTCGCCGAAGGCTGTTAGTCGGATATATCCCTCGCCGCTTGGGCCGAAGCCTACGCCCGGTGTGCACACCACGCCAGCTGCATAGAGCATCTGCTCGAAGAACTTCCACGAGTCGGTGCCGTCGGGAGTCTTCACCCAAAGATACGGAGCGTTGCGTCCACCGAACACCTTGAAGCCCATCTGCGTGAGCTGTTCGTGCATGTAGTGTGCGTTTGCCATATAGTAGTCGATGGTAGCCTTCACCTGCTTCTTGCCCTCGGGAGTGTAGATGGCGGCTGCGGCACGCTGCGAAATATAGCTTGTACCATTGAACTTGGTTGACTGTCGGCGGTCCCACAGATGATTCAGTTCGACACGCTGCTTGCCGTCGAGCGTTACAGCCGTAATGTCCTTGGGAATGATGGTATATCCGCAACGAACGCCGGTGAATCCGGCTGTCTTCGAATAGCTGCGGAACTCGATAGCGCACTTGCGTGCTCCCTTTATCTCGTATATCGAGTGCGGTATGTTGTCGTCCTGGATATACGCCTCGTAAGCGGCATCATAGAATATGATTGTGTCGTTGTCGAGAGCGTACTTCACCCATTTCTTCAGTTCGTCCTTAGGCAGTACGGTGCCCGTAGGATTGTTGGGATAGCACAGATAGATCATGTCGACACGATGGTCGGGTATCTGCGGCACGAAATTGTTTTCGGCTGTGCACGGCATATAGTTGACGTTGCTCCAGCGTCCGTTCTCCATCACTCCGGCACGGCCGCACATTACGTTCGAATCGATATATACCGGATAGATAGGGTCGGTCACTCCGACGGAGTTGTCCCAGCGTACTATCTCGCCAATGTTGCCCGTATCGCTCTTTGCACCGTCGTTGACGAACACCTCACTCGGGTCGATATGTATGCCTCGTGGTGCATAATCGTTCTTGACTATTGCCTCGCGCAGGAAGTCGTATCCGCGCTCAGGTCCGTATCCGTGGAACGATGCCTTAACAGCCATTTCGTCGACGGCCTTGTGCATAGCCTCTATTACTGCCGGACAAAGCGATTGTGTCACGTCTCCTATGCCGAGACTTATCACCTTAACTTGCGGATGCGACACCTTGAAGGCATTCACCTTCTTGGCTATATCTGCAAACAAGTAGTTGTTTGAGAGCTTCAGGAAATGTTCGTTTACCAGTGCCATACCTGTTGAATTTTGAATTTTGAGTTTTAAATTTTGAATTGGTCGGCTGCGCCGATTGTGAATTTTGAGTTTTGAATTTTGAATTGTCCTTATGGAATTTTGAATTTTGAGTTTTGAGTTAGGAATTGGTCGGCTGCGCCGATTTGGAATTGTTCAATGTTGAATTCAAAATTCAATAACTCAAAAAATGCCGTAGGCATAAATTCAAAATTCCTAATTCAAAATTGCCGAAGGCTTAAGGCAGTCTCACTTCTCCTTCGAATGCAAACTCTGCCGGTCCGGTCATATATACATGTCCGTCCTGCTCGTTCCATTCTATATGGAGGGTGCCGCCATCCATTGCTATGTCGCTTGTACGGCCTTTACGGTCGGTCAGTGCGGCTGCTACGGCTGTGGCGCAAGCACCTGTGCCGCATGCCATCGTTATCCCGCTGCCACGCTCCCATACACGTGTGCGTATGGTGCCGTCGTCCATGAGCTGTGCAAACTCGATGTTGCAACGCTCCGGAAAGGCTGCGTCGCGCTCCATGATGGAGCCGTATCGGGCTATGTCGAGAGTCTGGATGTCGTCGACAAAGCAAACGAAATGGGGATTGCCCATTGATACGAACGTGCCGCGGAAGGTCCGGAAGTCGGCAGTGAGAGTGTCGCCTGCCTTCTCGTCATACTGCTTCTCGTTGTGAAACACGGGCTGCAGCATGTCTACCGTGACGCTTTCCACCTTATTTATATTATGACCTCCGTCGGCAAGATGCAGATTGAGCGTCTTCACACCCGACAGCGTCTGCAGTCTTATTGAGGTTTTATTGGTCAGCCCTTTCTCGTACAGATACTTGCCAATGCATCGCGACGCGTTGCCGCACATCATGGCTTCCGATCCGTCGGCATTGAAAATGCGCATCGAGAAATCGGCGTCTACTTCTTCATCGGGCTTGCCTATCAGCACAAGTCCGTCGCTGCCTATGCCAGTATGGTATTTGCTCCATGCTATTGCAGCCTTTGAGGGGTCGGGAATGGTATATTTCTGCGTGTCTACATATATATAGTCATTGCCAGCCCCGTGCATCTTTGTGAACTTAACCGACTTTACCATTTTGTATATCTTTTTACCTTAAAGAATTACTCTTTGTCCTTTGCGTTTGCAAAATTACAACAATTTGCGCAATAGACAACAATTTAATTACCACATTTTCGGGTTAATTATCATTAAGTTTCTATTTGTAAGCAAATCATAACGAATTCATTTCAATCTGAAAGTATTTCGATTGTTTTAGTTTACAATCATACACACGTATCAACAATTAACTATTAAAACGATACTTTTGTCTTGTTTTAAATTACTTTTTGTCGTATTTTTGCAGCATGAAAGTTACATAATGCAACAATAAGCATAGGATAACCAATAAAAAGAAAGTTATATGAAAAAGATTGAGGCAATTATCCGCAAGTCGAGATTTGAAGATGTGAAGCAAGCGTTGCTGGCTGCCGACATCGAATGGTTCTCTTATTATGACGTGCGAGGCATAGGCAAAGCCCGTCAGGACCGCATCTACCGTGGCGTAGTTTACGACACAAGTTCGATAGAGCGCATATTGGTATCGCTCGTTGTTCGTGAGAAGAATGTGGAGCGTGCTGTTAAAGCCATACTCGAGGCTGCACAGACGGGCGAGATAGGCGACGGACGCATATTCATAATACCTATAGAAGACGCAATACGCATACGCACCGGCGAGCGAGGCGACATAGCTCTGTATAATGCGGAGCAGGAAAAGTAATTGCGCAAAGGCGCAATTGGAATTAGGAATTAGGAATTAGGAGTTAGTCGCCTTTGGCGATTAGGAATTATTCAATTTTGAATTCACAATTCGACAATTCAAAATGCCACAGGCATCAATTCAAAACCCAAAATTCAAAATTCAAAACTCAAAAATGCCGCAGGCATCAATTCAAAATTCAAAACTCAAAATTCAAAACTATGGAATACACAACTCTCGATACCGGCAACACAGCCTGGATGATTGTCGCAACGATATTGGTGCTCATGATGAGCATTCCGGGCATAGCATTGTTCTACGGCGGACTCGTACGCCAGAAGAACGTGCTGAGTGTGATAATGCAGACCATGCTCATTGTGGGCGTAGTGTCGCTGATATGGGTGGCGATAGGCTACTCGTGGGCGTTCGGAACGGGCTTTAAGGAGAGCGGCTCATGGCTGTGGTTCTTCATGGGTGGAACAGAAAAAGCATTCATGCACGGCATAACGACCCACAACATAATGCCTTCGGGAATACCCGAAATGACATTCGCCATGTTCCAGTGCATGTTCGCACTCATCACACCGGCACTCATCCTCGGCGCATTTGCCGAACGAATCAAGTTCAAGGGCTACATGGTGTTCATCATTCTGTGGGTCATCATAGCCTATCTGCCTATGGCACACTGGGTGTGGGGCGGCGGATTCCTGCAGCAGATGGGAGCCATCGACTTTGCCGGAGGCACCGTAGTACACATCAACGCCGGCATATCGGCATTCATCATGTGCCTTATGATAGGCAAGCGCGAGGACTGGCGCAAGGGACACCCCATCATGCCGCACAACATAACGTTCGTGTTCATGGGCATGTCGTTCCTCTGGCTGGGATGGTTCGGATTCAATGCAGGTAGCGGACTGGCTGCCGACGTACTCGCCGCCAATGCCTTCCTCGTCACTCATGTGGCTGCTGCAACGGCTGCCGTGACATGGATGATAATCGACTGGACGTGCAACAAGAAACCTACTACGGTCGGTGCATGTACAGGTGCAGTCGGCGGACTGGTTGCCATAACCCCTGCAGCAGGTTCAACCGACATTCTGGGTGCCTTCGCCATTGGCATCATCACCACCATTATATGCTTCATTATGGTGGCTGTGATAAAGCCCAAGTTCAAGTATGACGACGCTCTCGACGTTTTCGGCGTTCATGGCATGGGCGGAATCATAGGGTCTATACTCACCGGAGTGTTCGCCACACGCTGCGTTACGGGCGAAGGCGGAGCCGAAGGTGCACTCTACGGCGACTGGCACCAGCTCTGGGTGCAGACCCTTACTACACTCGTGAGCATAGTCTACAGTATAGTCGTCACATATATATTATATGTACTGATAGACAAGACCATCGGAATGCGTGTCTGCCGACGCGTTGAAGAGGAAGGACTCGACATATACGAGCACGGAGAGAGTGCTTACAACTAAATATGTAGGGAGTTAGAAAAACAAGCAAATGTGCTGACCTGAGATAATGACTATTCTTTTGATTCCGGGTACCCTCTGCCTTGCGTGGCAGAGGGACACCTTTGTTTTCAGAACGAATGAAAAAGGCAGCCTTTCCAAATGTAGTCCTTTTGCCATGCAAAAGGGGTATTTTTGATGAGCAAAAGGACTCCTTTCGGAAAGCGCCCCCGAAATACACTCCCAAACAAACAGCAAAACCAATAAAAGAAGACAACAATATGTGTGGAATTGTATCTATTTTCAACCTTCGGGAACAGACTCCCGAGTTGCGCCAAAAGGCTCTGCGCATGAGCCGTAAGATTCGTCATCGCGGTCCAGACTGGAGCGGTATATACTGCGGAGGTTCTGCCATTCTGGCTCACGAACGCCTGTCGATAGTCGACCCCGAATCGGGCGGACAGCCATTGTTCTCGCCCGACCGCCAGCAAGTGCTTGCCGTCAACGGCGAGATATACAACCATCAGGACATACGCGAGCGCTACAAGGGCAAGTATGAATTTCAGACGGGCAGCGACTGCGAGGTAATCCTCGCCCTGTATCGCGACAAGGGCATCGACTTCCTTGAAGACCTCAGCGGCATCTTCGCCTTTGCCCTGTACGACCAGGAGCGCGACGAGTTTCTGATTGCACGCGATCCCATCGGTGTAATTCCTCTATATATAGGCTACGACAGCGACGGCACCGTATATGTTGCGTCCGAACTGAAGGCCCTTGAGGGCGAGTGCGAACGCTACGAACCCTTCCTGCCGGGCCACTACTACTCAAGTCGCGAGAGCAAGATGACCCGCTACTACAAGCGCGACTGGTTCAGCTACGAAGCCGTGAAAGACAACAAGGCGAGCGTCAGCACCATCCACGACGCACTGGAAGACGCTGTGCGCCGACAACTTATGAGCGATGTGCCCTACGGAGTGCTGCTGTCGGGCGGACTTGACTCGTCTGTCATCTCGGCAATTGCCGAGAAATACTCCGAGCGCCGCATCGAATCGGACGGCAAGGAGCGTGCATGGTGGCCGCGCCTGCACTCGTTTGCCGTAGGACTGAAGGGCGCGCCCGACTTGGCTAAGGCTCGTCTTGTGGCTGACTATATAGGAACGGTTCACCACGAGATAAACTATACCATCCAGGAGGGACTCGACGCCATCCGCGACGTGATATACTTCATCGAGACCTACGACGTCACCACCGTGCGAGCCTCAACGCCTATGTATCTGCTGGCACGTGTAATAAAGTCGATGGGCATAAAGATGGTGCTCTCGGGCGAGGGTGCCGACGAGATATTCGGAGGCTATCTTTACTTCCACAAGGCTCCCGACGCACGTGCATTCCACGAGGAGACCGTACGCAAGCTGTCCAAACTGCATCTGTACGACTGTCTGCGTGCCAACAAGAGTCTGTCGGCATGGGGCGTTGAGGGACGTGTGCCCTTCCTCGACAAGGAATTCCTTGACGTGGCTATGCGCACCAATCCCGAAGCAAAGATGTGCCCGGGCAAGACCATAGAGAAGAAGATTGTACGCGAGGCGTTCACCGACATGCTGCCCGAGGAGGTGGCATGGCGACAGAAGGAGCAGTTCAGCGACGGCGTGGGTTACTCGTGGATTGACACGTTGAAGCAGATAACCGAACAACAGGTGTCAGATGAGCAAATGGCTCATGCCGCCGAGCGCTTCCCCATCAATCCGCCACGCTGCAAGGAGGAATACTACTACCGCACAATCTTCGAAGAACACTTCCCCTCGGAATCAGCAGCACGCAGCGTGCCCAGCGTTCCGAGCGTAGCATGTTCTACCGCCGAGGCGCTGGCTTGGGACAAAGCGTTCCAAGGCAAGAACGACCCCAGCGGACGTGCTGTAGCAGGAGTACACGAAAAGGCGTACTAAAATAAAAAACGGTAGTGGTAAAGACAGGCACTACTTCGACTGATTGAACAAATCAATCCATTTCTGAATAATTATATTAGGACTGTACTCAAGCGACTTCGCCACCACCTGATGGCGGAGTCGCTGCTTTTTGTCCTCATCCATGGTAGCAAACTCCAGCATCTTGTCGGCAAAAGCTTGCACATCGCCTTTAGGAGTAAGTATGCCGGCAGAACCATCTGTGCCGACTATACTGCGCACTCCTTCGCACATGTCCATCGTTATAGGCACAACACCATGCGATTGTGCTTCAATCAGACACAATGGAAATCCCTCGTACTCTGACACAAGACACAAGGCAGAAGCATGACGATAGTATTCAGTAGGACTTTGATAGCCCTCAAAACTGACACGAGGCAATCCCTTAGACAACGATTTCAACCGCTTACCATCAGGTCCGTCGCCTACAATAACAAGACTCCAGTCGGGCAACTTGTCACAAATCATACGCCAGGCATCAATCAATCGGTCGATACGTTTGTCGGGATACGACAGACGACCTACATACAGAAACTCCTTACGCTTGTCGTAACAAACATCAGTAGCAGGCTGTTGCATGTTAGGAATTACATGCATATGCATGATATGATTTGACGACAATTTCAAATCGCGTACGATCTGATCGCGATAACCTTCGCACAGCACCATATAATCATCAAAAACATTGACAGTCTTAATATAACGCTTGCGATAACGGCGTTCGAGCATATTGGTCTTTTCATAGCGCAGATACTTTGTAAGATAATACTTCGCAGCCTTGACCAATCCATTTTGGCTATTCTGGCGAGCACGTTGACGCTTTCTGTACATCTCCCAATACGGAACATTATGATTGGCATATATCGTCTTACATCCCATACGATGCAGCTCTTCAACTACATCATGCTGACACAGCATAACGAATACCACCGTGCCAATACCATTGGCACGAACGCCATCAAGCAAGAATTCCCAATTCTTTTTCAACTTTACGTTGCCAAGAGTAGGCGAAACAATTACATGAAAACGACTGTCAGAAGCAAGATTTGACGGCAACAATTCAGGATTGTACTCACGGACAAACACATAAACCTCATAGCCACCACGCTCCAACAGCGCTGTAGCAATATCACACGTAACACGTTCGGCACCTCCAATAGGGAACTCACCGTGCACAAACGCCACTTTCTTAACTTCAGCCATATATCAGTTTTTGAATAAATGTTTACATTTAGAACACCATATTATATCAATCCAAGCAGCCTTTTCATCAGCAATTTGAAGGCTTTCTTGCGTCTTGTGGTCTTGGCTTTCCTATCCGTTATCATATAATAGAATACAGAAAGGGGGCATTCTCTCAACAATTGCCTTACTTCCTTTTCCTTTATATACGGAAGGAGTGACATTATATGGAAGAAGTGAACATTATTTAAAGCCCTTTTATATGTTCCCTTCTTATCCTCTTTACTATAAAATCTTTGTACAATAGCAAAGTTTTCGGTTATTTCCTTATAATTCTTTACTACTCCTTCCAACGAGGTCTGATGCGACGCGGTATCAATTCTGAGGTCATAAAAATAGCATGCACTTTGACAATAGGCAATCACATTACATTTAATATATAAAGGAAATGTTACAGCCATATCCTCAGCCATATATTTCTGTGGAAACTCTTCAAACTGCGCAAGCAAATCACGACGGAGCAACCTGTTCCAAATATTCCATGGAGTACGCATGTACATCATGTCCTTTATAATATCCTCCTTGCTTGCATTTACATCACGCAATCCACACATTTGCCTTTTACTCTCTCCTTCTACAAGAATATAGTCGCTCACAACCATATCGGCATTCTTTTCGATAGCCTCATTATACATTATCTCGTAAAAATCGAGAGCTACCCAATCATCGCTGTCACAGTTTGCTATATATTCACCTGTAGCGACCTGCCATCCGCTTTGTCTTGCAAATGGCAAACCCTTGTTTTTCTCGTGATGAATAATTCTTACCTGATCTTTTCTTGCAGGGTAGTCGTTTATGACTGCATTCAGAATGTCAATCGACCCGTCTTTAGTGCAGTCATTGACGAATATATATTCAATATCGTCCAAAGTCTGTTCAAACAGACTGCGAGCGCAACGCTCTATATATTTCTCTACTCCATAAACAGGAATAACGACACTTACTTTCGGCATGTTTTAGTATGTTTGTTTATGCAACTTCAATTTTTAAACGGAGGGTTGTAGCATTTGATTTTACAACAAATCCACCCACATCTGCCCCACTCTTTCAGGGCTGTACTCCAACGATTTTGCTACTACTTGATGACGTAGTCGGAGTTTTGCGTCTTCATCAAGAGCAGCAAACTCAAGCATCTTGTCGGCAAAGGCACGAACATTGCCCTTGGGCACAAGCATACCAGCCGAACCATCATTGCCAACAATACTGCAAACTCCCTCTGACGAGTTCATTGTAATAGGCACTACACCATGCGACTGCGCCTCAATCAGACACAACGGGAATCCCTCATATTCGGATACAAGACACAAGGCAGAAGCATGACGATAATATTCATCAGGCTTTTGATAGCCCTCAAAACTCAAACGAGGCAATCCTTCAGCCAAAGTTTCAAGTCGTTTGCGATCGGGTCCGTCACCTACAATGACAAGACTCCAATCGGGCAACTTGTCATAAATCATACGCCATGCATCAACTAGTCGGTCTACACGCTTGTCAGTAAACGACAAGCGTCCGACAAACAAGAATTCCTTACGCTTTTCATAGCATAAGTCGGTAGCAGGTTGCTGCATATTCGGAATGACATGAATGCGAGAAGCATCAGCCGGTGAAAGTTTCAAGTTATGCACAATCTGATTGCGATAGCCATCACACAACACCATATAATCGTCAAAATGATCAAAATCCAACTTATAACGTTTGTTCCAACGATGTTCAAGCACATGCAGTACCTCATAACAGAGATACTTAAACAAATAATATTTTATAAAATGTGCACAGCTTTTGCGAGCCTTCAAGCGAAAGCATTGACGTCGGTCTGTCACCTCCCAAAATGCAGGTCCATGATTGGCATAAATTGTATGGCATCCCATACGCTTCAATTCATATACAACATCATAAAGATGTTGAGCTACAAACACTACCGAACTGATGCCATTGGCACGCACGTTGTCTATAATAAAAATTGGTATTTCTGAAAAATTGGAAACATTAGGAACTGGAGAAGCTATAACATGGAAACGTTTGTCATACGCAAGGTCTGCAGGCAACATCTCAGAATTGAACTTACGTGTTAAAACATACACCTCATATCCACCACGCTTAAAAAGCTCGGTGGCAATATCGCAAGTTACACGTTCTGCACCCCCATCAGGAAACTCACCATGTACAAACGCCACTTTCTTAACTTCTGCCATATATCTAATTATGCAACGTATAATAGGATTAAACAAATGCAAATGTAGCCCAAAACATCGGAATAAACAAACATATCAAACAGATAATGCGATAAAAAGAGTGTTTTGAATGAAAATTGCAGCATAATGCATGCTGAACAATGCAGATATCGCGCTTAAAACCATTGATATACATCAATAAAACATCATTATTAGAGAGTAAATCTTATTTGAACACAATATTTTGAAGTTTTCTTTATTTTCTAAAAAGAGGAAGTCTTGTGAGGGCTTAAAGCCACTATATAACATTGGACATTAAAATGAAAAAACAGAACAAATCAATATGACAACAAAGACACAAACAGACAAACCGACATTGGACATCATTCTGCCTGTGTACAACACAGAACGATATCTTGACCAATGCATAGAATCGATTGTAAACCAAAAGTTCAACGACTGGCATCTCATCGTTCTTGACGATGGTTCTACCGATTCGTCTCCCGAGATTTGCGATAGATGGGCACAACGTGACAAACGTATCACTATTGTACACAAACAGAACTCGGGATTGTCAGATACGCGCAACACAGCAATAGATATGAGTACTGCCGAGTATATCGGATTTGTTGACAGCGACGATTGGATTGAACCAGACATGTACTCTTTCTTGATTGACAATATACAAAAGCATGATGCCGACATTGCTGTTTGCAATCATTTCTTTGAATATAAAACAGACAGCCATTGCGACAATGCATCTGAAACAATTGAAGTTCTAAATCACGACCAAGCGATAGAGCTTGTTATAAAAGACATAATACAAAGTTATGTATGTATGAAGGTATTCAGACGTTCATGCATAAATTGTTATATGCCTAAAACTCAATTTGAAGACTACGCTGTAATGCCTCACTGGTTTGAGAATGCCAATCGAGTGGTACGTGCCATGCGTCCGCTCTACCATTACCGTATGCGACGTAGCAGCATTGTTAATAACGTCAAGCCAGAAACAGAATATAAATTTCTCATGGCTGAAAAACATCGAATTGAGTATTACAGAAACACAAAATTTGAAAAACTCCCTGAATTATCCATCGCTCGTCATGCTTTACGCGCTGTAAAAAGAATAGGGCGCATGAAAGTTTCTGTAAAAGAAATAAAAAGATATCTGGAACTTATCAAGCCTATTATTGCCCAATATGCTCCAGAACATTTAGACAAGCTGAATTCAAAAGAGAGATTTATATACAAGTTATTTATGTTCAGCACCAACATATTTATAATATATCAGAAAATCGCATACGCTAAAAAGATAAAGAAGAAGTTTCAAAAAGATTATTATTTCGACTAAAAGCCCCACCTCCTGCCCCTCCCCAGCAAGGAAGGGAGCAATATGCACCGTTTGATTAAACGAAGAAGAACAAGTAGCAGGAGGGTTTTAGAGTCACGAATTATCATGAATTAGCCATAAATTAAGGTTCATCCGACATTTGGAGTGATATTAACGGTTTTAATAAGGACAAACTGTAGGAGGCTATGGCGTCCCCGCCATAGCTTGAGCAAGCAGCGGTGCAAATAATAACAATAAGAATATGTCTACCAACTGCTCAGGCTACGGCGGGGACGCCATAGCCTCCTACCATTTGTGTTGTCAATACTCTTTCAAGCATCCCCACTTCTATCATTATCACTCTAAATATCGGACGGCCACAAATTAAGCCTGCAATTAGTTTGGCTGAGATATATTCACCACGAATTGCACAAATCACACGAATGTAGAGCGAGTGGAATTCATGGATATTCGTGACTAAAAAGGTTCTATTCAATATCAAATCCCATGTCTTGCACAAGTTGCTTGACAACATTGACTTTGACGGTTGAAGCATCCTCTTTATCATAGAGAAGAAGGAAAACAACCTGACCATTTTCGACATTGGTAAGAACATTGAACGTGATGACTCTTGCTCCACCAGATTTACCTTTGCCTTTTGATTTGATAGCCATACGGATTTTGCGTATGTTTTTTGTAATCTCATCGCCTTGCAGAGGGTTCTCTTTGATACTATCGAGAAAATCCTTGTAGTCTTGTTTAAAACTTGGATATTTCTTAGCGAGACGTTTTGCTTCTTTTGCAAAGTCATCAGAAACCGATACTGTAATATTACAACTCATCGAGCAAACTATCAGCAGATTGAAGTTTACGTTTTCCGGCAATGGCTTCCTTTACCTCCGTCAAAGCGTTTCTCAGTTCTTTTATCAAGTCGCGCGGTGCATCAATGGTATCACCTCCGTCATCGGGGAAGATGCGGAAACTGCCAGCACGCGATTTTAGGACTACGTGCTCTCCTGCTTTTGCCAAATTCAGATACTTAGTCTGATTAGTGCGAAAGTCTCTTGTGCTAACTACAACCATAATTCTATACATTTGTTTACGATGCAAAGAAAGTGCAAACCGAGAGCAATGAAGTTCACTTCAATTGCCGAGGTGCAGCCTTTCTTCTGCAAATTTAGATAAAATATCCGAATTATAAGCCAGTTGGGATAAAAAACAGAAATGAATATCTCCGAGTGCTCGCTGCTTGAGTTAAAATGTCAA
>JAIJMN010000183.1:0-4922 GCA_022735715.1 Prevotella sp. | reverse complement strand
GCTCTTTTTTGTAGAAAAACAAAAACTCGTTGTACATCCACACAAGAACGTACAACGAGTTTTTTTATTTATATTGGGAGTTTTGACACGCCCTCTTCTATTTTATAATGTAAACTTCTTTGTCGCACCGGCATAAATACCTGTACCAGTAAAGTCGCAGTTTACAGTTGAGGCTTTTTTCATACCCTTCAGTTTCACGCTTATGTTGATAGGCTGCTGCTTCTGGGCAGGGTCAGCCACGTGCATTACTGTTGAACCGTTAGGCATGCGACGCACCATAACTGCACACGGACGGTCGGTTGTGAGGGTTATGTTCTTGTCCTTATACTGTCCGGTTTCGTAGAACACAGCTTGCCATACGCCGAGATCGGTCTGCTGAACAGCCTGAATCTGTGGAGTATTGCTCAGAATAGCTATGTGCTTATACTTTGCATATTCAGCCATACGGTCGGCTGAGCCAGCTTCGGGCACTACGATGTAGGCGTATGTGGCGTTGTTGGGCTTTGTGCCGTGGTCGAGAGTTACAGAGAATACGTCGTTGGTCTGCTCGGTCTTTATCTGAGTCTGGTTGATGGCGTACCATGTACCCGACTGCTTCTTAATCTCAGCCTTCACGTTTCCGCCGTTAGGCAAAGCGTAGCCAACGCCGTCGTACATCACCCATGCTACGTTGTTGCCTTCAGCCGATGTGCCTTCTGTGGCAGCACCCTTAACGTTGGCATAAGTCAGCTTGTCGCCTCTGTTGGCAAGACGTTGGTTGAGCGAGGTCATTATCGGTGCCTCGTTGTCTGAAGTAATGCCAGCACCAAGGCAAACAATCTCGTTGTCGAAGAAGAACCATGACTTCTTAGCCTCGGTATTGATGCCGTCCCAAAGCGTACATAGCCACCTGCGTAACACCCTTCAGCACCTCGTCGCCATAGCCTCCGATGTACAGCTGAACGCTATGCTGGAAGTAAGAGTTGTCGTGCTGAAAGCCCTCCTCTGTAGTATAGCGCACGGGGTCGAACACAAGCTGCATGGCTGTGCTGAGGTCTTTCTCGTTGCGCTCAAGGCAAGAACGGTAAATCCAATGCAGACAGATGTCTGTACGGTTGGCACCAGTCCACTTGGCAGGGTCGCCACCCTCCTCGCACATACGGTTGAGTATGGCTGTCTCAAGCTCCTGCGGCACCTGCTTCTTTCCAGAGCGCAGCAGTATGAGAGTGATGCCGAGCAACTGCGGTTCGGCTATCTGGTTATACCACCAGTTGCGGCAGTTGGGGTTGACGTTCTGCCAATGCTGCAGAGCTTTTACTATGTTTTCATAGAGAGCGTCCTCGCCATAGTGCTTGTTCTTGCTGTTGGTGTAGGCAGCAGCCCATTGCTGCAGACGGTCCAAGTGCTTGAGCGGTGGCCAGTTGGTGAGGTCGTCGCGTGAATAGTCAATGTCGGTAAAGGCGCCCTTTTGGGCATCATACTGCTTGAATGTAGCCTCGATGTTTGGATTTCGGCTGAAGTCTTTGCGTATGCGTTGCATAAGCACGTCGAAATCGTCGGTTGCCGCTTGGCCATTGCTGTCATTGCCATAAACAGAAACATGAAGGCGAGACGCAACAGGTTGGTTGTCTTGATTCTCATAAATATTATAGTTTTTAGTAAATTCAATTACTCCAACAGGAACGGTCTGTTGTTGAGGTTCTCGATTGAATAGCTGAATGTGGCACCAAATCGGTTGATGAATATCACCTTGATACGACGGTACTTCTTTGACGTTGGACGTGCACGGAACAGGTGTTGTGTCAGAGCCAGCTGGTGCTTGCGTGGCTTTGTCTTGAGGAATGCGTCGTCGTACGATGTGAAGCGTTGCATCTGTCCCTTATACTTGCCGTCTTCATACCATACCACTCGGCAATGCGGATCCCAGTCCCACACGTTAGCCACGACATAGTCGCGTTGCGAAGCGAATTCGCCGGGCTTATATACACGCATCTGTATGTTCTGCTTGTAGCCTACGGCACGATACGACCATTTAAGATGGGTGCTGTCTACGTTCACCACCATATATCCGTTGGGAGAGCCGTCGCGGTTTAGTTTGCTTGTCCACCAGGCTCCGCACGCAGCCGCAATATTGTGCTGATAGAGACGTGGCGTAACCTCCACATTCTCGAAGAAGTGAGTGTGTCCGGCAAAGACGTGAGCCTCGTATGGCGATAGAATCTTTGCCAGTCGGTCGGCATTAAGGATATTGTCGATGGTCTCCATCTTGTTCCATGCCGGAGCGTGCATGTTCAGAATCACAACCATATCCTTCGGCACATAGCTCAGGTCACGCTCGAGCCATTGCAATTCGGCATCGGTAAACTGCTCCTCATACTTGCATCCGCCACAATAGTCGATGTTCTTCATCGTGATGATGTGGCATCTGCCTATGTTGAACGAGTAGTTGACAGGTCCGAAATACTTGCCGAATATCTTTTCGGCATACTCCTTCACGCCCGGCTCGGAATTGTGCAGGTCGGCATGCCGTTTGTCAAAGTCGTGGTTGCCTATGCATTGGAAGAAAGTCATGCGTCGGCTTTTGATAGAGTTGACATACTGCGGATAAAGCGCCATGTTGTCAAACACCACATCGCCCAGCGACATTCCTATCACGTCGCCCGTCTTGCGCAGTCGGCTTGCCATATGCATAATGTCGTCAACCGTCTCGTTGCGCCATCGCTTCATGTCGTGCGCGTTGAGTATCTGCGGGTCGCTCACTACGATGTAGTGGAAGCGGTTGGATATGGAATCGCGTCGTTGAAGGGTGAATTTGTTGGTTGTTCTATGGGCAATAGCTTTGCCTACGGGGATGTAGTAGCCCGCAGCCAGCCCGTTCTGCTGAGGCAGAATGTATTCGCGCGGAGTGGATATGGCAACAAACTTGCTTACCGTTGTGTCGGTAGACAATTGCCATGTGCCGCGTCTGTCGGTACGGCAGAACTCGCGTCCGTTGTTAACCACTACGCCCTCAATACCGACTCCGTCTTGGTCGACGACGGTGCCGCGTAGCATCACAGACTTGTCATTGGGGCGTCCGCTGACAAGTGCGGTAAACAAAAACAGTCCGATGAAGACTCTTAGGCTCATAATAGCTATCATTTTGGTCTTCACAAATTTATTAGTTAATTGTTTCATATGCGTTGCATGTGTCTTAAAAATATGTCACTATTATACTGCAAAGTTAGCTCAAATAAATATAAAACAGTAATTTTGCACGCGATTAATGATTTAAATAATGCTTATACTCTTAACCGTAATTATGTATTTTGCTGCTCTCATGGGGTTCAGCAGACTCACGGCACATCGTAATGCCAACAACGAAACTTTCTTTCGTGCCAACCGTCGTTCGCCATGGTATATGGTGGCATTCGGTATGGTGGGCGCGTCAATCTCGGGCATTACGTTCGTCAGCGTGCCTGGCATGACCATGCGCATCGACATGACCTACATCCAGACGTGCATAGGATTCATTCTGGGATATTTTGTCATAGCCTTTGTGCTGTTGCCGGTTTATTACCGACTCAATCTCACCACCATCTACACCTATCTGCAAGGGCGCTTGGGCGAGCGTTCGTACAAGACGGGAGCGTGGTTTTTCCTCGTGTCGAAGATGACGGGAGCTGCCGTACGCTTCTATGTGGTGTGCATCATTCTGCAACGTTTTGTGTTTGATGCCATAGGCGTGCCATTCGTGGTGACGGTAGTTGGCATGACGTTGCTTATATGGCTGTACACGCGTCGTGGCGGAATAAAGACGCTGGTATGGACCGACTCGTTCCAGACCACATGCATGTTTGCCGCCCTTATCCTTATTATATATAATGTAGTGGGGCAGTTGGGCATGAGCATGCCCGATGCCATACGTGCCATAGCAGCCGACAGCCATAGCCGTATGTTTGTAATGGACGATTTCTTCTCCACACAGAACTTCTGGAAGCAGTTGTTCAGCGGAGCCTTCATAGCCATCGTTATGACCGGACTCGACCAGGACATGATGCAGAAGAACCTCACGTGCCGCACGCTACGCGAGGCGCAGAAGGATGTGTGTACATACGGATTTGCCTTCGTGCCTGCCAATCTCTTGTTCATGTCGCTCGGCGTGCTGCTCATGATGCTGGCACAACGCGACGGCATAGCTCTGCCTACAAGTGGCGACGAACTGTTGCCTATGTTTGCAGCTACGGGTAGGTTGGGCAGCATGGTTACAGTACTCTTCACCATTGGTGTCGTAGCGGCATCATTCTCAAGTGCCGACTCTGCTCTTACGGCACTCACCACAAGCTATTGTGTCGACATACGCCAGCGTCCAGCCGACGAGCGTCTGCGCCGACGTGCTCATATAGGCGTTGCCGTAGTGTTTGTAGCGTTCATCCTGCTGTTCCGAATGCTCAATTCCACCAGCGTGATTGATGCCATCTACGTAATGTGCTCGTACACCTACGGTCCGTTGCTTGGTCTGTTCGCCTTCGGTTTGACGACACGTCACCCCGTAGCCGATTGTCTTGTGCCATACATAGCCATAGCCTCGCCATTGCTCTGCTTTGCAATCGATATGGTAGCTCAAAGCGTATGGGGCTACAAATTCGGCTACGAACTGCTTATGCTCAACGGCATGCTGACGTTTGCCGGATTGTGGATGAGCGGTTGGCTGCCAAGGAAGAGCTGACTTCCGTCTGATGAGTAGCAAGGCGATAGATTTAGTTAAAAGCTTAAAAAAACTTGGATTAAGATAAAAATATAAGTAACTTTGCAACGACAAAAGTTAGTGCATGTGCGTTTAACCAAGGCGTATGGGCACTTTAAAACGGAAATAAGGGAGAGTACTCATGTGGTGTTCTCACGCTCGAACCAGTATGTATTTTGTAAGTGTCTGTAAATCAAAAGAAACTTTACGACATCAA
>JAIJMN010000182.1:0-4927 GCA_022735715.1 Prevotella sp. | reverse complement strand
ACGATGAACGAGATGAAGCCCTGCTGGATTGATTGTGCACCGAGTGTAGGACCTACTACTTCCTCCTGAACGATGTGGGCAGGAGCCGGCATACGGCCAGAGTTCAATGTGTTGGCCAATTCCTTTGTATCCTCGATAGTGAAGTTACCGGTGATTGACGACTGACCGCCAGAGATTTCACCGTTAACACGAGGTGCTGAGTATACTGTTCCGTCAAGAACGATGGCAATAGCCTTGCCTACGTTGGCCTTGGTGAGGGCTGCCCAGCGGCGTGCACCGTCCGAGTTCATCGTCATTGAAACCTCAGGTGTACCCGTAAGGTTGTTGAACTGGTCCTTGGCATAGGTCACAACGTCGCCCTCGATAGGAGCGCGTCCGTTAGATGTAGTAACCTTGATGGCATAGAGCTCGTATACGTTCTTAGCCTGGATGCCGTCGGCTGGCTTAGCGCCCCAAAGCAGACGAAGGTCAGAAGGGAGCACCTGCTTGGCGATAGCAGAGTAGATGATCTTGTTGACAGCAGCTGTATCGCGTGCCGAGGCATAACCTACGAGGCTCAATGCACCGCTACCAGTAGGCTGGAATATAGAGAGGAGCGGGTGCTCCTTCTTTGCCTGTGCAAGCTGTGAAGAAGTCTCCTTGGTGTCAGTAGCCTCGTCAGCGCTCTTCTTGAGCTGGAGCTTGGCACCTGACTTGGCCTCAGCAGTAGCCTTAACGGCTGCGGCTGTATCGGCAGCTGTAGTGTCAGATGCTTCTGCCTTGCCCGAGAGGGCTGCAGCCTCGCGCTGGTCGAGCTGCTGGAGATAAGGAACTATCTCCTCAGAGTTGTATGTCTCCCAGAACTCAAGGTTGGCGCTACCCTGAAGAAGCTTACGAACGCGCTCAGGCTCGTTGATACCCGGCATTTCAACCATGATACGGCCCTGCTGTCCTTCGAGCTTCTGGATGTTAGGCTGAACAACACCGAACTTGTCGATACGTGTACGTACCACGAGGAACGAGTTGTCGATGGCTGCCTGAACCTCATCGCGCAGCACCTTTTCTACCTGCTTGTCAGATGAATTGGGCGACACCTTGCCCTGGAGCTGCTGTGTGGCGAAGATCTCAGAGAGGTGATGTCCCGGAGCGTTCTTCTTGTAAGCGTTGATGAAGAGAGTGATGAAATCGCTCTGCGACACCTCGTGCTCGGCACGTGCTTCCTTCATCGACTTGGTGAAGGCAGCGTCTGTCTTGTGGTCGGCGAGGTTCTCGACTACGTCGGGAACGCTCACTTCGAGGATAACGTTCATACCGCCCTTGAGGTCAAGACCAAGTCCGATCTGTGTCTCGAGGCACTTCTGGTATGAGTAGAGCCCGAGGAACTTCACAGAGTCCTTGTAGTCCTGCTGTGCTATCGGATCCTTTATCTTCGCAGCCTGGCTGTCATAGTACTTAGTGGCAGCCGAGAACGAGAGATAAAAGATACTTGCAAGCGTCAGAAGGACGGCTGTTACAATTACAATACCTTTGTTCTGCATTTTGATTTTTATTTTTTGTTATTATTGTTTTCTTCGTTAATATTGTTTTCTATTAAGCATAGATAGCGTGCAAAGTTACTGATTTTCTTTCGTTTTGCGAAATTTATAGCTTTATTTATTTAGTTTAAGGCGCAATATTAGGCAGTTGGCATAGGTCGGGGCTGCTTGCTCAGGCTATGGCGGGGACGCCATAGCCTCCTACAATATGCAACTCCCAACTCTCAATTCTCAACTTTCAACTCTCAACTCCCGACAAATCTCAACCCCTTTTAAGCCAGCAGATGATGGGATAATGGTCGGATGCCTTGATGGAGTTGTCCACATGGCAGCGGTAGGGAGTCCAGTGGTCGGAGCACATTATGTTGTCGATGCGCACGTAGAAGGCGTTGTAATGATAGCTTATGCCCGGTCCGTTGGCTGAGGCAACGTAGCAGTCGTTGAGCACCGAAGCCAGTCGACGACGCACGTATGATATGGGCGAATCGTTGAAGTCGCCTACGAGAATGATGCTCTGTCCCTTATGTCGCTCCACGTATTCAGCTACGGCATCGGCTTGAGGTGCGCGTATGGCAGAAGCCTCGCCCAGTTTGTGCCACAAACGGCGCGACTCTTGTTCGGCTTCGCGATTGCGTATGTCGCCCTTCATCATGGCATGAAACTTCGAACGGTCGTCGAGCGATAGCCCGGTAGTTTCAAAATGGTTCACCACGACTATCGTTGTGTCGCCCTTGGCGGTAACGACACGGAAGGCAGCCGAATTGTTGCCCTTCGACTTGTATGCTATCTTCTCCTTGCCAACTATCGGAAAGCGGCTGTAGATGCATATCTCGTCGCCACGCTCGGGAGAGTCGGCAGAGGCGTGATGAGGATAGAATGCCGAGAGCGTGGAGTCGGCTATCTCGCGCTTATGGCCCGTCGACCCGAACTCCTGCATGCATAGTATGTCGGGATTCTGGCGCTTTATGTAGCTGAGTATTTCGGAAGGCTGAGCCGTATCGTTCCACGTACTGAAGTAGAACACGTTATACGACATCACCTTTATGCTGCCTTCGGGGGTGGCGGCATTGCGGTTGAACGGCGTATATATACGTATGGGCTGAAAACCTATCAGCAGTCCAGCCACAGGAATGAGCGCCCACTTCGCCCTGAACATCAGCCAGAAGACGAGAAACGCCAGGTTGGTTACGAGGAAGACGGGGAAAAGCAGTCCTAAGTTGGCTATAAGCGGATGGGCGGTGGGGTTGATGCGGTCGCTGAAACCTATGAGCAGCATCACCACGATGGTGGCTATGTTGGCTCCGGCGATTATCCTGAATGTGAATTCCTTCATATTTTACGGCAGGCGTTGGCTTTATTTGCGGCTCTTGTCGAAGAGCCATTGCTTCTCGTCGTTGCTCAGGCTGTCGTAGCCCGAACGTCGTATTTTATCCAATATGGCGTCTGTACGCTCCTGCTCCCATCGCTTGCGCTCGTTGTATTCGGCATCGGTCTCGGGACGTTGGGCAGTACGGCCCGTAGTGTGGCCATAATCCCAGCGCTGGCGGTCGTTGCCTGGAGCTCTGCGGTGTGAGCGTCGCTCCCAAGCCGAGCGAAGAGAGTCGAAGAACTGCTGTCCGCCACGACGGTTGTAGTTGATGTCGGGACGACGGCGCCAGTAGCGTATGAGGAAGAATCCTACAACCATACCTCCGAGATGTGCCAAGTGTGCCACGCCGTCGCCGGTGGTTGAGAATGCCATGAACAGCTCAATGGCTGCATAGATGAGTACAAGCCACTTTGCCTTGATGGGCACAGGGAGGGGGAAAATGAACAGGCGCTCTTCGGGATAGAGCATTCCGAAGGCGAGCAGTATGCCGTATATGGCTCCCGACGCGCCCACCGTGGTCCACGCATTGAGGAACATTGCGTTGGCTTTCACTACGAGCATGGTCTGCGAAAGGGAGAATCCGGGTATCTGTTCGGCGGCGAGAAGATAGAACTGCACCATCTGTGCCAGCTCCTGAAACAGTCCGGCTCCGATGCCACAGGCTATGTAATAGAACAGGAACTTGCGCGCTCCCCACGTGCGTTCTACTATGCATCCGAACATCCAGAGGGCGAACATATTGAAGAAAATGTGGCTCCATCCGCCATGGGCGAACATGTATGTGAGGAGCTGATAGGCCTGGAAGTCGGGTGCAAGGATGAAGTGCAGACCCAGGATGCTGTTGAGGTCGGCACCGATCATCTGCATCAGGTAAGTGGCAAGAAACACCACTACGTTTATGATGAGCAGGTTGCGTGTTACTGTTGGAATGTTGTTCATACTTTAATGTGTTCAATTTGTTTTACTAACAGGTGGCAAAATTACTAAAAATCCCCGTAAACAGGCATAAAATGGGGGTTTGGCGATGTTTTTTTCATTAAATTATGCACTTTTTTCCGATTTTTGTTTGATTTGTAAAAGGAATAGTCTAAATTTGCTATCGGAAAGAAGTCAAACGCATGATTTTCACTTTCTTCCGAGTAGTTTTCACACGATTTTTCACAAACAATTTAATACTTAAAGGATTATGAACAAGACAGAATTAATTGAGAAGATAGCAGTAGGTGCTGAGTTGAGTAAGGCTGATGCCAAGAAGGCTCTTGAGGCTACAATCGAGGCTATCAAGAACGCTCTCGTTGAGGGTGACAAGATCCAGCTCATCGGCTTCGGTACATTCAGCGTTTCAGAGCGTCCGGCACGCGAGGGCATCAACCCTGCTACCAAGGAGAAGATTACTATCGCAGCAAAGAAGGTTGCCAAGTTCAAGGCTGGCGCTGAGCTTGCTGACGCTATCAAGTAATACAGCAAACAGATTGTAAGAGAACTATTTTTACGACGTAAAACGGGCAGTCTGCAAAAGGAGCCCTTTTGCGTTGTAAAAGGAGTCCTTTTGGACTGCAAAACGAGTCCTTTTGACAAGCAAAAGGATTACATTTGCAAGCCAAAAGGACTCCTTTTTTTAGTTGATAGTTGAAAATCAATCCGAGCAGAGGTACAGTGCGAGCTTCGCTACGGCACGTGCACGGTGCGAAATGCCGTTCTTGATGTCCATACCGAGTTGTGCGAACGACTCTGTGTAGCCTTCGGGCACGAAGATGGGGTCGTAGCCGAAGCCTTCGGTGCCCTGCTTCTCGGTGGAAATGGTTCCGCGTACCACGCCCTCGAATAGGGTGTAGTCGGCAATGTCGTTCTTACGGGCGAGGCAGATTACTGTGCGGAACTGCGCACGGCGGTCGGTCTTGCCGTCGAGACGGCTGAGCAGCTTCTGCATATTAGCCTCGGAGTCGTGGTCGGTGCCTTCGGCATAGCGGGCAGAATGTACGCCCGGCTCGCCTCCAAGCGACGGCACTTCGAGTCCGGTGTCGTCGGCAAAGCAGTCGTAGCC
>JAIJMN010000009.1:0-25931 GCA_022735715.1 Prevotella sp. | reverse complement strand
TGTACGCCGAGGGTGGCGAGGAGTGCGGTGAGTACACTCACGATAAACTGAAGCACGGTCTTGAGGGCTTCTTTGTTTGAGTTTTTCATGTTTTTTTGATTATTAAAGTTATTGATATGACTTCGGGATGCGTTCGGGATGCGTTCGGCTGACGAGTCCTTTTGTTTATATTGCAAAGTTACAACATTTGCGGATGGCAATCATACGTTGGCGTGTTTTTCTTCGAAAGAACATAAATTCCGCTCCGTTTACGTGTGCGCCAAGGATAGGGAAAAGCATGGGGACAATGGGCTGGTGCATGTCTTTTGACACTTGCGAGAGCAAAAGCTGCACACATTCCGTTCCTTTTCCAAGATTTGGCATCTTCGGAACGGTTGTTTTACTGATATTGTATTTCATTTCTTGTTGTCGCTTTCTATTTAAACTATTGATAATAAGCCTTTTAGAGGGAAGAGGGTGTGTTCCTGTTCCAGTTGTTCCAGTTGTTCCAATTAATGTTTGGAGCTTGCGTTTTCTTTTTTTCTTATATATAACTATTTAATAATCAATTAATTAGATAGTCTATAAAGAGGGGTGTCGCATGTGGATATAGTATTTGGAACAATTGGAACAACTGGAACTGGAACGCTAATCACGTTATTAATTACAAATAAGAACTTCAGCCGCATTTATTGGCCAAGCGCCTGTACAATATCCTCATAGAGGTCGTTGACATCTTCCAGACCCATAGAGAGACGGATGGTTGTGTCGAACACATCCATCTTCTTCTTTTCCTCAGGAGTGAAGTTGACAAAAATCGTGGAGTAAGGATGTATTGCCAACGACTTGCTGTCAAACAGATTTGTAGCTCTGCGGATTAGGCGCAGGCTGTTGAGGAAGTCGTAGCACTTCTGCTCGGTCTCGAGGTCGATGGTGAGCATGGCGCCGAAGGGTTTCTGGAGTTGGAGTCCTGGATAGTTTACTCGCTTCACCTGCGGAACCTGCTGGAGGAGTCGTGCGAGGTCGAGGGCGTTCTGCGCCTGCTTGTCGTAGCGCACCCTGAGCGTTTCGAGTCCGATGGTCTGCATGTACGCCACCTGTGGCGTCATGTAAGAGCCTATGTTGAAAAGGAACTCCATGCTCATGCGCTTCTTCACCTCGGGGAATGTGCCGTAGTCGAGAATCAGTCCGCCAAGCGACGTGGCTCCTCCACTAATGTATTTTGTGCTCGACAGCACCTCTACATCTATGCCCAGTTCCCGGGCGTCGACTTCGGTAAATGGAATGGCTGTGGTGTCGACAATCAGAGGCAGACCGCGCTTGTGGGCTATCTCGGAGAGCTTCTTGATGTCTACCATCTCGAGCTGCGGATTGGTTATGTATTCTGCAAAGATGAGGCAAGCATCGTCGTCTATGGTCTTGTCGAGGAGGTCGAGGTCGGAGAAATCGGCTATCTGTGCTTTTACGCCCAATCGTGCCAAAGTAGTTGTTATGAGCGATAAGGTGTTGCCGAAGAGGTGGTTGGACATGACAATGGTCTTTCCAGCCTCAGCAAAAACGAGCAGAGTGTGGAATATGGCAGCCATGCCCGTGGTCAGGGCAAACACGTTGTCGGCATCGGAGAGAGCCTTTACACGGTTCTCGAAGTAGGTCACGGTCGGGTTCATTACGCGCGAGTAGTCGGGTTCGGGCACACGGCCTGCGAATGCCTCAGTCATGACCTGAGCCGAATCGAACTCGTAGGCTACCGTGTTGTAGACCGGGAACGATAATGCGCCATAAGCGTCGCGCTTCTGAAAAGGGGTATGAATTGCCTTTGTTTCTTTTTTCATTTTTCTGTTTATATGTATGTTTTTCTTAGAAGACGGTACAAAGATACAAAAACGCAGAACAAATACAGCCTGCCATCATAGATTATTGTTCGTTTATTAAAAGAAAATTAGAAATTTTGTAGTCGAAAAGTATAGATATACATTATACACTACTATCTCTTTATTCTTTTTACTTCTTCAACATCCTACGCGACTTTTCCTTGGCAAAAGCCTGCATGTCTACAGCCACATCGTCTTCGTCTACTATCTCCACACCAGTCATGGTTTCTATAACGTCTTCCATCGAGACTACGCCACGCAGGCAGCCATATTCGTCAACGATTATAGAGATATGCTCGCGCTTCTCCAGCATCTTCTCCCATATCTGATATACCGAGTCGTCCTCGTTGAACGAAAGAATCGGGCGCATAATGTCGGACAGCTTTGTAGCGAACTTGTCATCCGACAATTGCTTCAGCACCACGTCCTTCAGCACATAGCCTATGATGTAATCCTTGCTCTTGTCGTAGACCGGTATGCGCGAGAAATTCCAGGTCTGCTGCTCGTAAAACTCCTTTATGGTAAGGTTCACGTTGGCTGACTCAACCACGACGGAAGGGGTCATCACCTCTCTTGCCTTTACTCCAGCCAGACGTATGCAGCTCTTGATTATCTTGCTTTCCGACTCGCGGAATATGCCTTCCGTAGTACCTACATCAACCATTGCCGACACCTCCTCGCGACTTACGGAAGCCTGATGGTTCTTAGGAGTGAACACCTTCGTAATGAGTTCGGAGAGCAGAACCAAGGGATAGGTGATGAATATGAGCACACGGATTATCTTGGTGGATGGCATGGCAAGCGAACGCCAATACGAGGCTCCGATTGTCTTAGGGATGATTTCGGAAAGCACCAGAATCAATAGGGTCAGAATAGCAGATATCAGTCCGAAGTATTCTTCGCCAAACAGCTTCATCGACTCCGCACCTACGCCTGCCGAACCGATAGTGTGAGCAATGGTGTTGAGCGAAAGGATTGCGCCTACCGGACGGTCTACGTTGTTCTTATACTGTTTCATCAAAGGGGCAGTCCTGTTGCCTTGACTCTCCCTCATCGAAATGTAAGACATCGGGGTTGAAAGGAGTACCGCCTCAAGGACGGAACATAAAAAAGAAAGTGACAGAGCACCTAAAAAATATAAAATTATTAAGCCCATTAAATATATAATTCGTTTATAATAAGTTGTCTGAATAAGGGGTGCTTAGACAACCTACTATAAACGAAGGGCTTTGTGATGTATATATAGTCGATATTTCATTTACAACACAAAGATATAGATTTCGTTACAATCTTGCAGTTTTAGCCATCAGATATTGCAATTCTTTAACTAAAAAGCATTAATTTTTATATTGTGTTTGCTAATAATCCAGGCACTCTGATGAGTGCCATATAGCAGACCGTACCTGCCACTATCGACCACATCAGGTTTCTTCTCCACACGTGGACGAGGATGGTGAACGCTACGGCTATCACCTGTGCAACATCACCCCACGCCAAGGAATGGACGGTACGGAGGCAATAGACCACCAGCAGGGCGAATACCGAGGCTGGCAGCACCTTGCCTAAATAGACAATATACTTGGGCGTAGTCTTACCAGGACGGAAAGCCATGAAAGGGACGAAACGTGTAATCATAGTGGCTGCTACTCCAGCAGCTACCATGACAATATCCTGCCATTATAGGCAAGGAGACACGGAATGCGTATTGAAATCCTGGTTATTGTCATTTTGACATTTATCTTTACCTATAAGTAGGTATTTTAGGAGGAATACCGATTTTTTATGATACACTAAATTTGATTGCTTGTGAGATAATGCTTATTTTTGCACTCAGAAAAACGATATATATAATTAAAAATTATTGAATTATGATTATTGAAAATGTTCATGCAAGAGAAATTCTGGATTCTCGTGGCAACCCTACAGTAGAAGTTGAAGTTACATTAAAGTCTGGCATCGTGGGACGTGCTTCTGTTCCGTCGGGTGCATCAACTGGTGAAAATGAGGCTTTGGAACTTCGCGATGGCGACAAGAACCGCTATTGCGGCAAGGGCGTACTTAAGGCCGTAGAGAATGTGAATAACGTAATTGCTCCTGCCTTGGCTGGCTTCTCAGCCTTGGAACAGCGTGCCATCGACCATAAGATGCTGGAACTTGACGGTACCAAGACCAAGTCGAACCTGGGTGCCAATGCCATACTTGGCGTGTCGCTGGCCGTGGCTCATGCAGCTGCCGAGTATCTCCACATCCCGTTGTATCGCTACATAGGTGGCTGCAACACCTACACTCTTCCTGTTCCTATGATGAACATCATCAATGGTGGAGCTCACTCTGATGCACCTATAGCCTTCCAGGAGTTTATGATTCGTCCTGTGGGCGCTCCTACAGAGAAAGAGGCTATCCGCATGGGTGCTGAGGTGTTCCATGCTTTGGCTAAGCTTTTGAAGAGCCGCGGTCTTTCTACAGCCGTTGGTGATGAGGGCGGTTTCGCTCCTGCACTAAATGGTATTGAGGATGCGCTTGACAGCATCTGCCAGGCTATCAAGGATGCCGGTTATGAACCAGGTAAGGATGTCAAGATTGCCATGGACTGCGCAGCCAGCGAGTTTGCCGTTCAGGAGAATGGTGAGTGGTATTATGATTATCGCCAGCTGAAGGACGGCAAGAAGAAGGATCCTAACGGCAAGAAACTGACAGCTGCCGAGCAGATCAAGTTCCTGGAAGAACTGATTACAAAATATCCTATCGACTCTATCGAGGATGGTCTTGACGAGAACGATTGGGACAACTGGGTGAAGCTGACTGCTGCCATAGGCGACCGTTGCCAGCTGGTAGGCGACGATCTCTTTGTCACCAACGTGAAGTTCCTGGAAAAGGGTATTAAGATGGGGGCTGCCAACTCTATCCTCATAAAGGTAAACCAGATTGGCTCTCTTACGGAGACTTTGGACGCTATCGAGATGGCTCATCGTCATGGCTACACCACCGTAACCTCACATCGCTCTGGAGAAACCGAGGATACCACAATTGCTGATATTGCCGTGGCTACTAACTCAGGTCAGATAAAGACGGGTTCGATGAGCCGTACCGACCGTATGGCTAAATACAACCAGCTTATCCGCATCGAGGAGCAGTTGGGCAACAACGCATCATACGGCTACAAAAAACTGAAATAAAGGCTTATAAAGTAAACTTTTGAATAAATCGCAATCGGTATGGGCATGGATAACCGGGATGGTTGTCCATGCCTTTTTTATACTTCACAAGGATACGAGACCATGGTTTTAGTATTAAATCCCAATAGCTGATTATCCCATCACCACGTCGAGCACCATCATCAGAACGAAACCTACGGCGAAGCCTACTGTACTTAGGTTGCTGTGCTGTCCGCTGGAGGCTTCGGGGATGAGTTCTTCCACTACCACGTAAAACATGGCTCCTGCTGCGAAGGCAAGCATATAGGGAAGTGCGGGCATAATAAATGTGGCAAGCAGCAGGACGGCTACGGCTCCGATAGGCTCTACAACTCCACTTAGCGACCCTAACATGAAGGATTTCCAACGGCTGTTGCCTGCAGCCCGCATGGGCATAGAGATTATGGCTCCTTCGGGAATGTTCTGAATAGCTATGCCTAAAGATACAGATATGGCTCCAGCTAAAGAGATGTGGGCTGCTGTATTTTCTGCTCCGGCAAACACCACTCCTACCGCCATACCTTCGGGCAGATTGTGGATGGTGACGGCAAGGGCAAGCATGGCGGTCTTCGACAAGTGCGACTTGATGCCTTCGGGCTTGTCTGTACCTATATGGAGATGAGGAGTCAGTTCGTCTATAAGCAGCAGGAAGCCTATACCAATCAAGAAGCCTACAGCTGCCGGCACTACCGACCACACTCCACTTTCGGCCTTCATCTCCATGGCAGGAATGAGCAACGACCATACGGACGCTGCCACCATTACGCCTGAGGCAAAACCTAACAAAGACTTCTGCAAGCGTGCCGACATCTCGCCTTTCATCAAGAAGACGAAAGCAGAACCAAGCATCGTACCTAATAGCGGTATCAGAAGTCCTACGACTATTGTTGTTGTCATGTCTGTCATCATATCGTTATTATAATTCTGTATTTATATGTAATTACGAAGTAAAGGTACAATAGTTATATGAATAGCTCATTCTTGGATATTTCAAATTCTCCTGCTTTGTACAGAGTTCTGTAATATAGTTCTCAACATCGAAAGCTTTACATATTGATTCGCTCACACGACGAGTTCCGCCAGTTGGGCTGAATGTTAATTGATGTATATTCATAATGATAGATCTTTTTTTATGTTAGTAAATGACTTTCATCTTGCCTCAATCTCCAACAGCATTCTCTTTGCCTCCAGTCCTCCTGCATAACCGGTCAAAGAGCGGTTGCTGCCTATTATGCGATGGCAAGGGATGAGGATGCTGATGCCGTTGGCCCCTATGGCACCTGCCACGGCTCTTACGGCTTCAGGACGGCCTATGCCGGCAGCTATCTGGCTGTAACTCATGGTAGCTCCGTATGGGATATTGAGCAAGGCATTCCACACCTGTAGTTGGAAGTCAGTACCCACGGGATGCAACGGGATGCTGAACGCCTTGCGATTGCCTGCAAAGTATTCTTCGAGTTGCCTTCGGGTTTCGTTCGAGACGAGAGAAGTCTCTATCTTCAGTTCAGCATTCAGACTGCTCATGAGTCGACGCATGTTGCGTTCGGCACATGGATTATCTTTCCAATCGCAAAGGCACAACTCTTCGCCAACAGAAGCCAATACCAACTCCCCGCATGGCGAGTGGTAATACTGGAGATTTATCGTATGTTTATAGTTCTTCATATCTGTCGTTCAATCCATGCCATAAGTACAGCTACGGCATATTGCTGTTCGACTATTGTCAACTGTCTGCCTGCGGGAATATGGTGCCATTTGCTGAAGCATCCACGGCAACAACAGCCCGTGGCATGTTGGGCTATGAATACGGGATGACCTCGCATAGGAGTCTGTTTGCCGTCATTGGGAATAACGGCAGGAGCGAGCCTTCGGGCTACGAAGTCTTCAGCATGCTGGCGTATAGTAGCCAATCCTTTTGAGGCTACGTATTCCTTGTCCTTCGCAGAAAGACGGAAACGGCTGCGGAAGGAGGATTTGGAAAGCCTCACAAACAGATCTGTAAGGTCGTAATCCCTGCTTGCAGAAGGAGCCTGCTCTTTGCTACCATTCGGTATGGAGTGCCTTGGAAATTCCTCTTCCTCCTCAGGAAATAAATTCAACTCTACGTATTTCATAGTTTACGTGTTGTGCTTGCATAATAAAGATAAAGAACTCGTTACATCTCCCCTACTCTGGGGACACGCAACGAGTTCATGTTATTTATTGGTATTCAACCTGCGAAAGTTCCGCTTACTGGTGCTGCTCTCTAAGCAGGTCGTTAACGGTCTTAACGGGGTTGAATGTGCTTACGGGCACTTCTACGAAGATTGTACTCCAATCGCTCATGGCTCCATTCCACAATCCCGGCAACTCAAGAGCCTTGAGTTCCTTGCCGTTCTTGCTCTTAGAGCTGATGAAGCCCGTGTTGTGGTCGACATGCTTGAGGAGGTCGAAGCGATTGCCCTTGTAGTCCTTTGTAGCGCACACGAGGTCAACAGGGTTGAAGTGGGTACCGTTCTTGAACATGGCAACATACTCGGCATTATTGGTGTCAATCTGGCTCGACTCCAATATCTGAAGGCTAACTGTTCCGTCGGAATTGTAGCATACGAACGGACCGCCACCAGGCTCGCCCACGTTCTTAACCACTCCACATACGCGCATCGGACGGTTGAGCTTGTTCTTGAGATAGATAACGAGTTCGGCATCCTCCAGTTCCTTGATATCATGCTTGCGGCAGTAGAGATCCTGCTGTACGAAGCGGATTATCTCCTCAATCTGGGCGTGGCTGTAAGAGCCCGACTCGAGTATGCGCAGATATTCAAATGCCTTCTTTTGTGTGTCAACAAGTATGCCTGCCAATACCTTCTTATATAATACTGTATCAGCCTTGATACGGTCGGGCACTACGTTGTCGATGTTCTTGATGAACACTACGTCGGCATCAATATCGTTGAGATTCTCGATGAGTGCGCCATGACCGCCTGGACGGAACAACAGAGTGCCGTCTTCGTTGCGGAACGGAGTATTGTCGGGATTGGCTGCGATGGTGTCAGTACTTGGCTTCTGCTCAGAGAAGCTTACGTTAAGACGGATATTATAGAGTTTCTCAAACGACTCAAGTTTCTCGGCCACCTTGTCCTTGAACAGTTCGAGATGCTCGTGCGATACGGTAAAGTGGATGTTTGCCTCGCCATCAGAGCTGGCATAGAGAGCAGCCTCAACAAGATGCTCCTCCATAGGAGTACGCGGACCTTCCTCGTAGTTGTGGAAAAGCAGCAAGCCCTTGGGCAGCTGACCGTAGTTAAGGCCCTTGGCTTCGAGCAGATTGGCTACCACGTCCTTGTAGCGTCCAGCCTCAATCAGCTTGCATACGCAAAGTCCGGTATTAGCCTTGCACTTGGCACACAACTCCTTCTTGAAAGCAAACTTCCTGATATTGTCGAAGAACTGCTTCTCGAATTCAGTTGTAGGAACGTCGTAGTCTGCCGAGAGGAATGCAAAGAGATTCTTGAACATACGGCTGGCGGCTCCGCTGGCAGGCACAAACTTCACTACCTTGTGACCCTCCTCAAGATACTGCTTCCAATCGGCAACGTACTTGTCGCGCTGGGCCTCATCAGGAGCAATAATGCCATGGCCTATAGCTGCTGCTGCCTCA
Organism: Prevotella sp.; assembly: GCA_022735715.1. Classification (GTDB taxonomy): domain Bacteria; phylum Bacteroidota; class Bacteroidia; order Bacteroidales; family Bacteroidaceae; genus Prevotella. The sequence continues at coordinate 17,247 of JAIJMN010000009.1, read as the reverse complement.
ATACGCAAGAAAGGGAATCCTTCCTTTATCTGTTCGAGCTGATGCTCCACCTGCTGTTCTGTAATTCCACGTTGCTGGATCTGGTTTAAATCGTTTGTAGATAACATAATATTTTGACTTCTATGTTTTGAAAATGTCATGTAAGGTCAGTAAGTGTTGTTCGTGGCGACATCTTACTATGTACAAATGTAAATACTTTTTTGCTAAATAGGAAATTTTCTGCCATTTTTTTGTATCTTTGCCTTGTAATTAACATCAAAAGGGGTGAATTATGGAAGAAAAATTCAAGTTTACAACTGAAGAGATGGCTGAACTGCACAGAATAGCCACTCACTTGAAGACCACTATGGGAGACACGCTTGAGCCTGACGACGAGAATTATCTTCGCCAGCAACTGGCTAAGGAAATCGGCGACAACAAGATAAAAAGGGATGTATTCGGACTGAATCCTATATTGCTGAGTTTTCAGACAGCCGAGTTGGAGTTGGCTGAAATCGGTATGAAACGCGAGTGTGTTCTGGCCATACTTCTATACAACAGCATTATCAACGGCATTCTGTCGTTGGAAGAGGTGGAGCGCAAGTTCGGACGTAGCGTGGCGCAGATCATTCACGGACTGGTGCGCATTCACGAGCTCTACCAGCGTACGCCTATCATCGAAAGCGAGAACTTCCGCAATCTGCTGCTGTCGTTTGCCGAAGACATGCGTGTGATTCTTATTATGATTACCGACCGCGTCAACTTGATGCGACAGATACGTGACACGACAAACAAGGAGGCGCAAAGCCGAGTGGCTGAGGAGGCAAACTATCTGTATGCTCCGCTGGCTCACAAGCTGGGACTCTACAAGCTGAAGAGCGAACTTGAGGACCTAAGTCTGAAGTACCTGGAGCACGATACCTACTATATGATAAAAGACAAGCTGAACGCCACTAAGCGTTCGCGCGACGCCTATATAGAGAAGTTCATCCAGCCTATCGACGAGAAGCTGAAGCAGATGGGCATAAAATGCCACATCAAGGGCCGCACCAAGAGCATACACTCCATCTGGCAGAAGATGAAGAAGCAACAATGTGGTTTTGAGGGCATTTACGATCTCTTCGCCATACGTATCATCATAGACTCTCCTATTGACCAGGAGAAGATGCTGTGCTGGCAGACCTACTCGCTCATTACAGATATGTACCAACCTAACCCAAAACGTCTGCGCGACTGGCTGTCGGTACCTAAGTCGAACGGCTACGAGAGTCTGCACATCACGGTGCTGGGTCCGGAGAACAAGTGGGTTGAGGTACAGATTAGAACCGAACGCATGGACGAGATTGCCGAGCGTGGACTGGCTGCACATTGGCGCTATAAGGGCATCAAGGGCGAGTCGGGTCTGGACGAGTGGCTGGGCAACATTCGCTCGGCACTTGAGAGCAACGACAACCTGCAGCTGATGGACCAGTTCAAGATGGATCTGTATGAGGACGAGGTGTTTGTGTTCACTCCGAAGGGCGACCTTATAAAATTCCCCAAGGGTGCAACGATTCTCGACTTTGCCTACCGCATCCATTCGGGTGTGGGCAACAAGTGTGTTGGCGGCAAGATAAACGGGCGTAACGTTCCGATACGCGAACAGCTGCACTCGGGCGATACGGTAGAGATTATGACGCAAAACAACCAGTCGCCTAAGCAGGACTGGCTCAACATTGTGCAGACGAGCAAGGCCAAAGCCAAGATAAGACAGGCCTTAAAGGAACTACAGGTAAAGAACGGACTATATGCCAAGGAGATACTGGAGCGTAAGTTCAAAAACCGCAAGATAGAAATGGAAGACGCCTTGATGTCGCATCTGATAAAAAAGATGGGATTTAAGGAGATGTCTGACTTTTATCGCCAGCTTGTCGACGAGAAGATTGACGCCAACGACGTGATTGACCAGTATGTGGAGTATCGCGACCATGAGGCTGGTCTGAAGACTTCGGGAGTGGTACGCTCGGCTGGCGAATACAACTTCGACAGCCAGCAGGACCTGCAAATGAAGTGCCTTGCAGGCAACGACGACGAACTGGTAATCGATCAGAACCTTAAGGGACTGGACTACTCGCTTGCCAAATGCTGCCGACCTATCTACGGCGACCCGATATTCGGATTTGTAACGATAAACGGAGGTATAAAGATTCACAGCAAGAGTTGCCCTAATGCGCCAGAGCTACGCAAGCGTTTCGGCTATCGTATAGTGAAGGCCCGTTGGAGCGGCAAGGGTGCGTCACAATACAACATAACGCTTCGTATTGTAGGCAACGACGACTTGGGTATTGTCAACAACATTACAAGCATCATATCAAAGGAGGAGAAGATTGTAATGAAGTCTATCAATATTGACAGCCACGACGGACTGTTCAGCGGAAACCTCGACGTGCTTGTAGAAGATACTGGAAAGCTCGAATCACTACTGAAGAAACTGCGCACAGTAAAAGGCGTGAAATCGGTAGTGAGATTGTAATAAAGTCGAGAATTGAAAGTTGAGAATTGAGAGTTGAGAGTTATGATTACTTTGATAAACATATAAATAAAATGTTATCATAAAAACATATCATAACTTTCAACTCTCAACTTTTTAAACTCTCATTTTTTTTTAATTTCTACATATCAGACTTCGACTGTCTGATCATGTCAATAAAGTATTCGTGTATGCGTGTGTCATCATTCAGCTCGGGGTGAAACGCTGTAACGAGTTGTGCGCCCTGACGGGCAGCTACAATATGTCCACCAACCACGGCAAGTGTCTTGGCATCAGCCGACACTCCGTTGATGTAAGGCGCACGAATGAACGTCATCGGCACATCGTCGCCAACTCCCTCAAAATGAGCTTCGGTATAGAAACTGCCGAGCTGACGGCCGTAGGCATTACGACGCACGTCAATATCCATTGTCGAGAGACGGTTGGCTGGCTCGCCATCCTGTGTCTTGGCAAGCATGATAAGTCCGGCACATGTTCCGAATACGGGCAGTCCGCTCTTGATGGCTTCAGCCACAGGAGCGTAGAGTCCGAGGTCGCGCAAGAGCTTTATCTGTACTGTACTCTCGCCTCCAGGAATGATGAGTCCGTCCTTATGCTGCTCCCAATCGCGCAGCTGGCGCACTTCGAATGTCTCAACACCAAGGCGCGCGAGCATCTTTTCATGCTCGATGAACGCGCCCTGGAGAGCTAAAATGGCTACTCTCATGATGCTGAATTATTTGCCTCTTTCAGCCATGAGAACCTGAATCTCCTGCTCGTTGATGCCAACCATGGCCTCGCCCAGGTCCTCAGAGAGTTCTGCAAGCTTCTTTGCATCGTTGAAGTTGGTAACAGCCTGAACGATAGCCTTGGCACGCTTGGCAGGATCACCACTCTTGAAGATACCAGAACCTACGAATACACCCTCAGCACCAAGCTGCATCATAAGAGCTGCATCTGCAGGAGTAGCAACGCCACCAGCTGCGAAGTTAACTACCGGCAACTTGCCGTTCTCGTGTACATACTTAACGAGATCGTAAGGAACCTGCAACTGCTTTGCAGCCTCATAAAGCTCGTCCTCAGACATAGATACGAGACGACGAATCTCGCTCTGCATCATGCGCATATGACGAACAGCCTGAACGATGTCGCCTGTACCCGGCTCGCCCTTTGTACGAATCATAGTAGCGCCCTCGGCGATACGACGCAAAGCCTCGCCAAGATTTCTTGCACCACAAACGAAAGGTACGTCAAACTTGTTCTTGTCGATGTGGTAAACATCATCGGCAGGTGAGAGCACCTCGCTCTCGTCGATATAGTCAATCTCAATGGCCTGCAGGATCTGTGCCTCAGCAAAATGACCGATACGGCACTTTGCCATAACAGGGATTGTGACAGCTTCCTGGATGCCCTTGATCATCTTTGGGTCACTCATGCGTGAAACACCACCGGCAGCACGAATGTCTGCAGGAATACGCTCCAATGCCATTACGGCACATGCTCCAGCTTCCTGTGCAATACGAGCCTGTTCAGGAGTTGTAACGTCCATGATTACACCGCCCTTAAGCATCTGAGCAAGGTTGCGGTTAAGTGTTTGTCTGTTTTCTGTCATGATTTAAATTTTATTGTTAATAAAAGATTTTTCCTTACGGTAATTGCTTTTACTATAATATGTTACTATAATACAATTCTTATTCTCTGGGTTGCTGCAATTGTGTACTACTGCACAATCTTGAACCTTATACGGAATGCTTTCTTCATCTCATCCCAGTTGGTGCCCAACATCACGAACTTGCCAATCTGGGCCGTAGAGCGAACATGCTTGCCTATACACGGGCACACGTCGTAGTTGCCGATACGCACCAGTCGTATCTGCTCTGAAGCATCTTCGGGCAGACGGTCGATCTGCACATCGGCAGGTATATGGTCGCGGTCGACTACCTCGTAGGTTACGGGGAGGTCTTCGGCAATAAGCTCGTTCATACGGTCCTCAATCATCTTCTCTTCCTTGCGTGAAGGCTTATGGTCGAGTGTGAATGTCATCTTGCTCTTCTTGCGCTCTATGTGAGCGTTTGACGAGCGTTCGCATCCGAACAGTCTTACCATAGTCTGATTGAGCAGATGCTCGGCTGTATGTGCCGGGGGGAATTCCTCCTTATTGTGCTCGTTGAATATAGGTTCTTTATCCATAACCAGATTGAATTTGTAAATTCTGCAGTTGTGCGTCTCTACATCCACGTCGATGAAGTTCTGGGTCTTGAGCTGTGCCTTAAGAGGTGCGCCACCCAGCATATCGTCGGCTGTCATATCGGCATGTGGGATGTTGAGGAAGTCGAAAGCATGTGCCGGGATATTGACTCTACACTCCATACGCTCATCGCCAAAGTTGGCCACTACAAAGAGCATCTCATCTGCTGCCTTGCGCATGAACGCATACTGACGTTGTGCCAAATGCTCGTTGACATACATAAGGTCGAAGAAATCGCCCTCGCCTACTGCCTTTTCTGTAGCGGCTATGTGGAGCACTTTGTCGTAAAGTGACGCCAAAGCCTTTTCGTCGTCTGTAAGCGAATGAGTGACATGTGCACGATGAAGCGACGGTACAGTCCAATAGTCGAATATCGTTGTGCGTCCGTCGCGTCCGCTAAATCCCTCCTGATTCATTCCACGCTCGCCATACTCCTGTCCGGCGTACACCATAAACGGATTGCTTCGCATCAAAGCGTTGACCACAAGTGCAGGATAGGCTCTGAACGGGTCGCCTGCAAAGAAGTCGCTTGCTATGCGTTGCTCGTCATGGTTTTCAAGGAAATAGAGCATGTGGCTGCTTATGCCGTCAACCCATTGCCATGCGGTTGTAATCTTTGATGTTGGGCAATTGCCACATACCACCGAGCGCATCGTGTCGTACATTCCCACCTTATCATATAGGTAGTCCATGCCAGCATCAACATAGTGGTTGTACTCAAGCGGATTGTACACCTCAGCCACGAAAATTATCTCTGGATAAGCCTCCTTGACCTTGGCTATTGCCCAATGCCAGAATGCGGGAGGCACCATCTCAGCCATGTCACACCGGAATCCGTCAACACCCTTCGATGCCCAATACATAAGTATGTCGGTCATCTTAGCCCATGTGTCAGGCATTGGAGAGAAGTGCTCGGAACGTCCGCCAGCATCGAGATAGTCAACACCATAGTTGAGTTTGACGGTCTCATACCAGTCGTTCACACAAGGCGAGGCATCGAAATGGTCGTTACCTGTAGCCTTGGCAGGGAATTCAGTATAAGGTTCAGCCTCACCAGCATAAGTGTCAATATGTGGCTGGAACGGAGTACCTGGACAATAGTAGAAATTATTGGCAGCAGAAAAACCCATCGACGTATTGTCGTCCTCACCAAGGTCGCGCACCCCTTCTGGCTTTGCCGTAGAATGATATTGGCGTGCTACGTGGTTTGGTACAAAATCGATGATTACCTTCAATCCGGCACGATGACTTCGGTCGAGAAGCTGCTCAAACTCCTGCATACGATTGTTGACATCATCGGCCAGATCCGGGTCGATGTCGTAGTAATCGACAATAGCATAGGGAGAGCCTGCCTTGCCTTTGACGATGGCTGGATGCTGGTTTGGAATGCCGTATCGGGTATAATCGGTTGTGGTAGCGTGGCGTATCAAGCCTGTGTACCATACATGCGAATATCCCTTGGCACGCAAGTCGTGCAACAATTCGTCTGTAAAGAAGTTCATCTTGCCCGAACCGTTTTCGGCAATCGTACCTCCAGGTTTGCAACCATTGGAGCGATTGCCGAAAAGGCGGGTGAATATCTGATAGATTATTATTTTCTGTCGTCCCATAAGTTTTTAGGCGATACCGTGAGCGCTGACATTCTTGTCGATACGTCCAATCATACCCTGCAGAGCCTTGCCAGGTCCGCACTCTGTAAAGTCGTCGGCTCCGTCCTTAATCATGTTCTGCACACTTGCTGTCCAGCGCACGCTACTTGTAAGCTGTGCAATAAGGTTGGCCTTGATTTCAGCGGGGTCAGTATGAGGCATACCGTCTACATTCTGGTAAACGGGGCACTTAGGAGCCTTAATCTCAACAGCCTTGATAGCCTCTTCGAGTTCCTCCTTGGCAGGCTGCATAAGGGGAGAGTGGAAAGCTCCGCCCACCTTAAGCGGAAGAGCGCGCTTGGCACCTGCTGCCTTAAGCTTCTCGCAAGCAGCATTAATAGCGTCGATATTGCCACTTATTACGAGCTGACCAGGGCAGTTGTAGTTAGCAGCTACAACGATATTGCCGTCTGTACTCGACTCCTTGCATATTTCTTCTATCTTCTCGTCGGGCAGACCGATAACAGCAGCCATAGTGCCAGGAGCAGCCTCACATGCCTTCTGCATAGCCATAGCACGGGCAGCTACGAGCTTAACGCCATCCTCAAATGAGAGTGCGCCTGCAGCAACAAGTGCCGAGAACTCGCCCAAAGAGTGGCCTGCTACCATTGCAGGAGCAAAATCATCGCCGAGACAAATGGCAGAAATGACACTATGCAGGAATACTGCTGGCTGTGTCACCTTGGTCTGCTTCAGCTCGTCGTCTGTACCGGCAAACATGATGTCTGTGATACGGAATCCGAGGATTTCGTTGGCCTTCTCGAAGAGTTTCTTAGCTGTCTCATTGTTGTCATAGAGGTCCTTGCCCATTCCTACAAACTGCGATCCCTGTCCGGGGAAAACAAATGCTTTCATAATCTTATATTATTATTCTTTATTTATTATTTGTGTATTAATTCTATTACTGTGTTGCTATAGGCAACACAACAACACAAATGCAAAGGTACAACATTTTTTGTCAAAACCTAAAACTCTTTGATGTTTTATTGCTGAAAAGCAGTAACTTTGCATTCACATCGCAAAATAAGTGCGTAAAGTACAAAATCAAGCAAATAACAACCCAAAATCATATGAATATTCTGAAGAAAACGGCCTATATACTTATAATGTGCATATTCTTTGGCTCTTCGGTAGCCATGGCACAGATGAAGTGGAACTCGGCCTATAAAGCATACGTCGACCAATACAAGGACCTTGCCATAGAGCAGATGCTACGCTATAACATCCCTGCCAGCATCACTCTGGCACAGGGACTGCTTGAGAGTGCAGCCGGACGAAGCGACCTGACACGTGCCGGCAACAACCATTTCGGAATTAAGTGTCACGGATGGACCGGACGACGCGTCTACCATGATGATGATGCACGAGGCGAATGCTTCAGAGCCTACGACAACGCCCGACAGAGCTATGAAGACCATAGCCGTTTTCTGGCTACACAGTCGCGCTACGCAAGACTGTTTGACTACAAGCGTACCGACTACCGCTCATGGGCACATGGACTGAAGGCGTGTGGATACGCCACCAACCCTCAGTATGCCACCAAACTGATACAGATAATCGAGCTGTACAACCTCAACAACTACGACCGTGCCACTTCATACGACCGCTTCATGGCGCGTCATGTGTCTACCGACAAGCCTGCTCCTGACGGCTCTTTGCATGTCGTGAAGTTCTACAACAAAAACTATTATGTTATGGCTAAGACCGGCGACACGTTTAAGGAACTGGCTCGTGAGACGGGCATTTCGGCACGTAAACTTGCACGCTACAACGAACGCAACAAGAAGGATGTGCTTGCACAAGGCGACGTAGTATATCTAAAGAAGAAGCAGAAACGTGCCGAGAAGCAGTTCCGCCACACTCCGCACATTGTAAAATCCGGCGAGAGCATGTACTCTATTGCCCAGCTGTATGGCATCCGACTGAAGAGTCTTTACAAGATGAACCATCTGGAGCCCGACTATGAGATTCAGGTGGGCGACCGTCTGAGAGTACGCTAAGCACATTCCAACGAGCGTGCTTGGCTTAGCTTATTATAATATAATGTGGTAAGGTAGCCTTCTACCCTACCACATTAAATCTTGCAAACTTAAGGAGTAGCGTTTTTACTCCTGCATTATCAAATTCTACAGTTGCTTTCTCGTTCTCGCCCTTTCCTTCAACACTTATAACGCGTCCAAGTCCGAAACGCTGGTGTTCTATGCGAGCACCAACCGAGACACTTGGCTTTGAAGGTCCTATGGAAGGATTTGCCGTTGCTACTTCACTCGCAACAGCCGTATTCCTCTGACCACCCAACCTGCGGAATCTTGCCAAATCAGGGATTGGATTTTCCTGTACAACACGACGTCCTCCACGTTCGAATCCCGCACGATTGTCATCATATCGATTGCGTATGTTATTAGTTTCACCAAAGGAGTTGCGACTGAAATCATTCTCCTCAAAGGATCTGCTGCCGGATTCATTATTCACAAACCTACTGCGGTTTGACGTAAGTCGTCCATTCACATTCATCCATTGCGAATCAATCTCACGCAAGAAACGGCTCGGTTCATTAAACTGCATGTTGCCGTATTGGTAACGGCTCTTGGCACAAGACAGCAGACATCGTTTCTCAGCTCGGGTGATTGCCACATAGAACAGACGACGCTCCTCCTCAAGTTCACGAGGGAACTCGCATGCTCTCAGACTCGGGAACAGATTTTCCTCAACACCAACCACGAAGACCGTATCAAACTCAAGTCCCTTTGAAGCATGTATTGTCATAAGTGACACCAATGAATTCTCGTTCTTATCCGCATCGCGGTCGGCATCAGTTATAAGAGCCACCTCCTGCAAGAAGCGGTCAATATAAACCTCATCGGCATGGTCTTCCTCACGCTTGCTATCCACAAAGTCGTGGAGTCCTGAGAGAAATTCCTCCACATTCTCACGTCTGTCCAAAGCATCATCGTCGCCACCTGCAAAAATCTCGGCAGCAAGTCCTGTCTGTTCTATTATTTGTCGGCCGAGAGCATAAGCGTCAATCTGCTTTCTCTGGTCGATATATATCTGCATCATATCGTGAAACGCTACGATACGACGTGCTGCTGCGGCACTTACCTCAGGAGCAAAAGTGGTTGGGCTGGAAACTACCGTCCACAAGCTCTTGTCGTAGCGGCGTGCTGCAGCTATAAGTTTGTCTACCGACGTAGCTCCGATTCCTCGTTTTGGATAATTGATAATGCGCTTCAAAGCCTCCTCGTCGTTAGGATTGGCTACGAGTCGGAAATAAGCTATTATGTCCTTTATCTCCTTGCGCTGGTAGAAACTCATTCCGCCATAAATACGATAAGGCGTTCCTTGCCTGCGCAATTCGTCCTCAAAGATACGGCTTTGGGCATTGGTGCGATACAGAATGGCAAATCCTCCATAAGGCACATGCTCACGATTGTGCAATCGGCGAATCTCGTTAGCCACAATAGTAGCCTCCTCCTTATCACTATAGGCAATATTAAGCGTAATCTTGTCGCCCTCAGGATTCTCGCTGAATACGGTCTTTTCTATCTGCCTGCGATTATGGCGGATTAGGCAATTGGCTGCTCCTACAATATTTTGTGTACTACGATAGTTCTGCTCAAGTTTGAACAGTTTTGCACCTTGATACAGGCGCTGGAAGTTGAGTATATTGTCGATATTGGCTCCGCGGAATGCGTAGATGCTCTGGGCGTCGTCGCCCACCACACAGATACGTCCATGTTCATGCGTAAGCAGAGTGACAATACATTGCTGGGCATAGTTGGTGTCCTGATACTCGTCTACAAGAACATAAGCAAACCTCTCGGCATACTTGCGGCACACTTCGGGATGGTTTCGGAAGAGAATGTAGGTGAACAGAAGCATGTCGTCGAAGTCGACAGCATTGGCATTCAGACAACGTTGGGCATAAATGCGATAGATGTCGCCAATACGTGGCATCTTCGACCTAAGGTCACGGTCGCGCAACTGGGCATCGGCTATATAGGCATCGGGAGTGATGAGACTGTTCTTTGCCATTCCTATGCGCGAGAGCACAGCCGAAGGCTTATACACCTTGTCGTCGAGCTGCATCTCCTTTATAATTGAGCCGACAAGGCCACGCGAGTCAGAATCGTCGTAAATGGTAAAGTTCGGGGCTAACCCTATTGTCTCTGCTTCAACACGCAGTATGCGCAAAAAGATGGAGTGGAAAGTTCCCATATTCAAGTAGCGTGCCTGGTCAGGACCTACCAATTGGGCAATACGGTCTTTCATCTCTCGTGCAGCCTTATTGGTAAAGGTCAAGGCAAGAATATTCCACGGATTCATGCCACGACTCAGCAGATAAGCAATCTTATAGGTCAGCACACGCGTCTTGCCAGATCCTGCACCAGCTATGACAAGTTGTGCGCCGTCAACATATTCAACGGCAGATCGTTGGTTGGGGTTGAGCGATGAAAGAAGATTTTCCACTTGTTTTCGTATTTGTTGTTTTGTTATTGTTTTATTGTTTCCTCGCGTAGTTGCAATTGTTCCCTCACGAGGTTGCAAATTTTTCCTCACGAGGTTGCTAATTTTTCCTGCCGAGGAAAATAAAAATGTCTGCCGAGAGAGTTGAAGTTGCCGTTTAAGAAAGCTAAAGTTACTCGTCACGAAAGCCAAAGTTGCCCATCAAGAGAAATGAACAATCAGCAGTATTATTTGCGACGATGATAGACACCTCCCGAGGTGGTGTTAGGGTCGTAATCCTCGCCTTCACGCGGAAACGACGGTATGAACTTCATCTGATACTCTATGCTGCCACGACGGGCACGCATATAGGCACTCGGATTGCTACTGTCAAACTTGCGAGGATTTGGCAACGTTGCCGCAATAAGAGCACATTCTGACCGAGTGAGTTCGGATGCTGTCTTACCGAAATGATACTTTGCCACAGCCTCGGCTCCATATATTCCGTCGCCCATCTCAATTGAATTCAGATATACTTCCATAATACGCTGTTTGCTCCAAAGCATCTCGATAAGAGCTGTGAAATACACTTCAAAACCCTTACGAGTCCAGCTGCGTCCGGGCCATAGGAAAACATTCTTGGCAGTCTGCTGCGAAATGGTGCTGGCTCCAAGTTTGCGTCCTGCGCCACGAGCATTTCTTCGTGCTGCCTTCTGTATTGCTCCGAAGTCGAATCCGTGATGTATCAGAAAGCGCTGGTCTTCGCTCGCCATTACAGCTACTGGCAGATGGCATGAGATTTCATCAAGCGATCTCCAGCTATGATGCATGGTTATCGACTTGCCCTCGCCTACCTGCTGCACACAACGTATCACCATCAACGGCGTAACATAAACAGGCAGGAAACGATAAGCCACTACAGCAAGAATGGTAGAGCCAAAGAAGAGGGCTGCCACCCAACGAACTACCTTGGATATAATACCGAATTTCATATATTCCTATACACACAACAATCGCCTGAGTGAAGTATTATATTTCACACAGACGATTGTCTATCAGTTGTTTATAAAATTTACTTAAGTGTTCCTGCTTTGGCAGCATCTACCATTGCCTTGCTTGCATAGAGGTAAACCTCTACACGACGGTTCTGAGTACGACCAGCCTGAGTTGAGTTGTCGGCAACAGGCTCTGAACTACCCTTACCTGAGATGTTCTTGAACTGTGAAGAAGAAACGCCACAGCTCTGCAGATAGTTGGCTACACTCTGAGCACGCTTGTTGCTAAGAGGAATATTGATGCCATCGTTACCTGTGCTGTCAGTATGGCCATAAATGTCAACCGAGAGCAGGTTGTTTTCCTTCAAAGTGTTAGAGAACTTGGCCAAAGCACTCTTAGAAGAAGCGTTGAGGTCAGCCTTGTTAGTTGCGAAAAGAATACCAGAATCGAATGTCACCTTAACGGCCTCAAGACCGTTGCTGTCTTTAACCTTCTCTACCTTGGCGTTCTCAATCTGCTTGGCCTGCTCAGCCACCTTGTCCATATGACGGCCGATCAAAGCTCCGGTACCTGCACCTACAGCACCACCAATAGCTGCGCCAACAGCTGTATTGCCAGCAAGCTTACCGATAATACCACCAATAATAGCGCCACCGCCGGCACCAATAAGCGAACCTGTACCCTGTTTTGTGTTGCAACTTACTACAGCAAGCATACCCATTGCTATTGTTGCTCCTTTTAACTTATTCATTTTTCTTCTATATTTAGCGTTAAAATTAAGAATTATGCGCCACACGACGCTTTTTATAAATGCAAAGATAGTTGTTTTTTCGATAGTGTGGCAATATTACAACATTTTTTTGTATTTTTGCACTGCAAATTATGATTTGAATTAATCAATATATAATAATAACTGGGTTAATAGAATTAGAAATTAAAATTATATCACACAAACAATGGCAAAAGAATTAAAACATCTGACAAAACGCTCAGAGAACTACAGCCAGTGGTACAACGACATCGTTGCCAAGGCTGACCTCGCAGAGCAGTCAGCCGTACGCGGATGTATGGTCATCAAGCCCTACGGCTACGCTATTTGGGAGAAAATGCAGCATCAGCTCGACCTTATGTTTAAGGAGACAGGAGCACAGAACGCTTATTTCCCATTGCTTATACCGAAATCTTTCTTCAGCCGTGAGGCAGAGCACGTGGAGGGTTTCGCAAAGGAATGCGCCGTAGTGACCCACTATCGTCTGCGCGTAAACGATGACAAGACCGGTATTGAGGTTGACCCGAGCGCCAAGCTTGAGGAAGAACTCATCGTCCGTCCTACATCAGAGACTATTATCTGGAACACATACAAGAACTGGATACACTCTTACCGTGACCTTCCATTGATGTGCAACCAGTGGTGCAACGTTATGCGTTGGGAGATGCGTACGCGTCCTTTCTTGCGCACATCCGAATTCCTCTGGCAGGAAGGCCACACAGCTCACGCCACACGCGAGGAGGCTGAGGCTGAAGCACAGAAGATGCTGCATGTTTACGCCGACTTCGCCGAGAAGTGGATGGCAGTACCCGTAGTCCAGGGTGTAAAGAGCGAGACCGAACGTTTCGCTGGTGCTTTGAATACCTATACTATCGAGGCCATGATGCAGGACGGCAAGGCTCTGCAGAGCGGTACATCACACTTCCTTGGTCAGAACTTTGCCAAGGCATTCGACGTCACATTCCTCAACAAGGACAACAAGCCTGAGTATGTATGGGCTACTTCATGGGGCGTTTCTACACGTCTTATCGGTGCACTCATCATGACTCACTCTGACGACAACGGACTTGTATTGCCCCCGAAGCTCGCCCCGATTCAGGTAGTTATCATCCCCGTCACAAAGAACGCCGAGCAGCTCAGCGCCGTAACCGAGAAGCTCACACCTATCATCAACGAACTGCGCTCTAAGGGTGTCAGCGTGAAGTATGACGATGCAGATAACAAGCGTCCGGGCTTCAAGTTTGCGGATTACGAGCTGAAGGGTGTGCCCGTACGTCTTGTACTCGGAGCACGCGACCTTGAGGAGGGAACTATCGAAGTTATGCGTCGTGACACTCTTGAGAAGGAGTCACGTCCTATTGAAGGAATTGCCGAATATGTTGAGAAACTGCTCGACGACATTCAGGACAACATCTTCAAGAAGGCTCTCGACTATCGTAATGCCCACATCTACGAGTGCGACAACTACGAGGAGTTCAAGGAGCGCGTCAAGTATGGCGGATTCTTCCTCTGTCATTGGGACGGCACAGCCGAGACAGAGGCCAAGATCAAGGAGGACACACAGGCAACAATACGCTGCGTGCCGTTCATGTTCGAACAAACACCTGGCGTGGATATGGTATCGGGCAAACCCGCTACACAGCGCGTCATCATAGCTCGCAGCTATTAATAACGCATAGAATGAGAGGCTATGGCTTCAAACTCCATAGCCTCTCATCAATAATGTTGCCTAAGAAAAAACTAAGACATTATTAATATACTAATTTAAACATAACTCAAAACAATGGATTGGATAATCAACTTATTCACAAACTCAGAGTCCGTTGCCCACATCGCCCTACTCTATGCCGTGGTAATTGCCGTAGGTATTCTGTTGGGAAAAATTAAGATTGGCGGCATCTCGCTCGGAGTGACGTTTGTGCTCTTTGCCGGTATCGTGGCAGGACACATCGGGTTTACTGGTCCTACCAACATCTTAAGCTTTATTCAGGACTTCGGACTTATTCTATTCGTGTTCTGCATCGGTCTTCAGGTTGGTCCGGGCTTCTTCGAGAGTTTCAGAAAAGGCGGTGTCACACTCAACTTGCTCTCTACAACATTTGTACTGCTGAATATTGGTGTAATGTTTGCATGCTACTACATCTTCTTCGACACCAACGACAAGACAAACTTGCCGATGATGGTGGGCACTCTTTATGGCGCTGTGACCAATACTCCAGGTCTTGGTGCAGCCAATGAGGCTCTCGAATCTGTATGGAAGGCTGTAGACGGGGCTGTACCTCAGATTGCAGCCGGATATGCCTGTGCTTACCCGCTCGGCGTACTCGGTATCATCGGAGCTACAATTGCCGTGCGCTTCATCACACGTACTAAGCTCGAAGAGGAGGAAGAAGAACTCAAAGAAGAGGCTGGCGACAATGCTCACACAAAGCCTTTGCAGATGCACCTCAAGGTAGACAACACCTATCTTGCCGGACGCACAGTCAAGCAGATTAACGAGTTCTTGAACCGTGACGTTGTATTCTCACGTCTTCTGCATGATGGCAATGTGTCTATACCAAGTTCACGAGACGTATTCCACATGGGCGACGAAGTGCTCGTAGTATGTGCTGCTGCTGACGCAGAGGCTATTCAGGCATTCATCGGTCCGGAGATAGAAAAGCCTTGGGAGGAAGACCAGAGCGACCAGCCGCTTATATCTAAGCGTATCGTCATCACCAACCCGTCAATGAACGGCAAGGAACTTGGCAAGATGCACTTCTCAAGCGTATATGGTGTGACTGTGACACGTATCTCACGTCAGGGTATGGACCTCTTCGCATCACGCAACTACCGTTTCCAGGTAGGTGATAAGATTCTGGTAGTTGGTCCTACAGACAATGTCAACCGCATTGCCGATCTGATGGGCAACTCTGTCAAGCGTCTTGACACTCCTAACATCGCCACTATCTTCATCGGTATCATCATAGGTATTCTCTTCGGAAGCATTCCTTTCGCTATCCCGGGTATGCCTGTTCCTTTGAAGCTCGGTATTGCAGGTGGTCCGCTTATTATCGCCATCCTCATCGGTCGATTCGGCCATCGTATGAAGCTCAACACCTACACCACAACATCAGCCAACATGATGCTCCGCGAGATGGGTCTTGTACTCTTCCTTGCCAGCGTAGGCGTTAAAGCGGGCGCTCACTTCTGGAACACAGTAGTAGAAGGCGACGGTTTGATGTATGTGTTCACTGGTTTCCTCATCACTATCATACCTATTCTTATAATCGGTACGATAGCCCGACTGAAGTTCAAGTTCAACTACTTCACCATTATGGGTATGCTTGCCGGTACTTGCACCGATCCTCCAGCATTGGCTTACGCCAACTCTGTCTGCTCACGTGAGGCTCCTGCCATCGGCTACTCTACAGTATATCCGTTGTCTATGTTCTTGCGTATATTCACAGCCCAGCTCATCGTGCTGTTCTGCTGCGGATAAAAACAAGACGAATAAAACCCAAAGAGGGATGTGTCTGAATAGTGACACATCCCTCTTTTTATTTAAGCAGCAAAGTATATTAATGCTAAACCGCAAAGTATATTAATAATAAACCGCAAAGTATATTAATAATAAACCGCAAAGTATATTAATAATAAACCGCAAAGTATATTAATAATAAACTGCAAAGTATATTATATATAAGCTCCAGTACCAATTTATAGTTCCGAAGCAGCCGTCTTAGTAGACATGCCATAAGCCAAGGCTTCGAGTTCTTCTATACTCATGTGCTCTATCACATCTACAATCTTCTTTATCAACTCTTCGCGCTTATACTCGTCGTCGCTACCAAGTCTTTTCTTCCAAAAGTCATTCATACGCGACCTCTTATTTCATAATGAACTTCAGTCTACCTCCTTTGACAAGGTCCTTGTGGGTAATGTAAGTGGTATTCAATCGTCGGCCGTTAAGTTCTACATCCTTAACCTTATATCCGTCGGGAGTCTTACCCACAGCCTCAATCACAAAGTTCTTGCCATTGTCAAGATGCAACGTAACACGGTCGAAGAGCGGCGTGCCCGTCTCATACTCGCAGCTTATCGGATTCATCGGATAAAAGCCCATAGCAGAGAAAACGTACCATGCCGACGTCTGTCCGCAGTCTTCATTACCGCACAATCCGGCTGGCGAGTCGTTATAGAGTTTTGTGAGAATCTCGTGTACGTAGCGCTGGGTCTTCTCCGGCTGTCCTATCTTGTTGTAGATATAGGCTGCATGATGGCTCGGCTCATTGCCGTGGGCGTACTGACCTATCATACCGGTACTGAAGAGAGGCAGTTCGGCATTGGCAGCAGGAGTATACGTGAACAGGCTGTCGAGCTTGTCGGCAAAGCGCTGCTTGCCTACAAGAGCCTCAAGTCCCTTTATGTCGTGCTGTACAGACCACATATAGTGCCAGCCATTCGACTCACAGATGTGCGACGTATAATCATCGGGCGAGTAGTTGGGCTGGAAATTGCCCTTAGAATCACGTGGCTGCATGAATGTAGAACCCAGACAATAAACGTTGCGATAGTTTTGAGCACGCTTTGCAAAAGTTTTAGCTATGTCCTTCTTGCCCAAATGCTTTGCAAGGGCAGCAATACAAGCATCATCGTAAGCGTATTCCAA
>JAIJMN010000181.1:0-4945 GCA_022735715.1 Prevotella sp. | reverse complement strand
CTATGCTGTCGTCGCAAAGTGAGTATGGATTGCGCAATGTAACTGTAAAGACGGGATTTGAGGGCGATAATCACTATCTCAATCTTGACAGTGACTTTGGACAGGTGAATATTAACGGACACTTCAATTACAGCACTATTGCTCGCAGCGTATTGAATATGGTGGCTGCTAAGTTGCCTACAATTCCCGGACTGACACGTCTGCCACAGAAGGAATATAATGATTTTACAATAAATGCTTCCATATCAAATACTGATTGGATGAAGCATCTGCTCGGCATTCCGCTTGAGATATATCGTCCGCTTAACATCAGCGGTGAGCTGAACGACAAGCAAGAGAAGATTGACCTGTGGTGTGACGTGCCATCGTTTGCATACGACGGCCATCGTTTCAGCGATGCTTTTATTAACATCGAGTCGCCGAGTGACACTCTTAAGGCTGATATACGTATAAAGAAACTTTCTGATAAAGGCAAATATATGGCTCTGCAACTTAGCGCAGGTGCTTCAGACAACCATCTGAATACGTTGCTCAGTTTCGGCAACAACGAACGTCACCCGCTTAAGGGAGTTATAAATGCCAGTACAGTATTCGCCAAGAACGCCGATGGCGTGTCGACTGCTTATGTCGACGTTCTGCCTTCGCGTGCCACTATTGGCGACACAACGTGGCATGTAGCTCCATCTACTATAGTGTACAGCAAGAATCATTTGAAGGTGAACGGCTTCTCTATAAGCCATGACAATCAGAAACTTGCGATTGACGGAGCTGCGACGAAGCGCTATGAAGACTCGTTGCTTGTAACGCTCAATGACATAGATGTGAGCTATGTTCTTAATCTTGTCAACTTTCATTCGGTCGACTTCTTCGGTATGGCTTCGGGTGATGCCCGTGTGGCAGGAGTGTTCAGCGGCAAGCCTCAGTTGGCTGCCAACCTTAAGGTTAAAGAGTTTAAGTTTGAATCAGGACGTATGGGTACGCTGTTTGCCAATGTTGACTACGACTTTGACGAGGGGCGCATCAATATTGACGCTGTGGCACAGGACGAAGACGGCCGTCATACAGACATAAACGGTTATGTATCGCCCAAGCACAACTATATCGACCTTGGCATTGACGCACATCGCACACGTGCTGAATTTATGGAGAGTTTCTGTGGCTCGTTTATGGACAACGTTGATGCCAACATAAATGGCAAGGTGAATGTAGTAGGCCCTCTGAGTAACATCAATCTTGTAGGTAAGGCCGCTGTGAACGGTTCTATGCGTATGACTGCCCTCAATACCACGTACTGGCTACGTGGCGACTCTGTGACTTTCATTCCTGATGAGATAATATTCAATGGCAATACAATATACGACCATAACGGCAACACCGGCATACTTACCGGAAGCCTTCACCATCAGCACCTCACCAACCTGTCGTACGACCTTAATATAAAAGCACGGAATCTTCTGGCTTATGATACTAAGACATTCGGTGACAACACCTTCTATGGTACAGCCTATATTACTGGCGACTGTAGCATTAAGGGCAAGAGCGGTGAAGTGGTAATAGATGTAGAAGGCACGCCCGAGAAGAATAGTATATTGGTGTACAACGTTAGCGATCAAGGGTCTATCGGGTCCAATGATTTCGTCAAATGGAGCAAGAAGGACTATGATGTTTCAGACTCCTCTTATGTGGCAAATGATGAGAAGAAGACGGAAACGGATGATATCTCTACCAACATTCGTCTGAACTTCCTTATCAACTGCAATCCTGACGTGACATTGAAGTTGCTTATGGACCAGCAGACTGGTGACTACATTACACTCCATGGTGACGGAATTCTTAGAGCCTCGTATTTCAATAAGGGCGCATTCCAGATGTTTGGCAATTATACTGTCGACCATGGCGTGTATAAGCTGACAATTCAGAATATTCTGAAGAAAGACTTCGACTTTGTCAAGGGAGGCACAATAGCGTTTGGCGGTGATCCGTACAACGCTGTGCTTGACCTTAAGGCACAGTATGTGTTGAACAGCGTGAGCCTTGCCGACCTTAATATAGGCAGGTCGTTCACTAACAACAATGTTCGTGTCAACTGTGTGATGAACATAACGGGTAATCCTAACGCACCTAAGGTGGACTTTGATCTTGACATGCCGTCGCTTAGCAATGATGTGAAGCAGATGGTGTATAGTCTGCTCAATGCTGAGGAGGAGAAGAAGCAACAGGTGTTGTATCTGCTTGCCGTAGGACGCTTCTATGCTCAGAACAACAACAATGCTGACGGCAGTACGCAACAGTACAGCCAGACTTCGCTTGCAATGCAGAGTTTCCTTAGCGGTACTATAAGTCAGCAGATAAATACCGTATTGAGCAATGTGATTAATAACAACAACTGGAATTTCGGTGCCAATATTTCTACTGGAACTGAGGGCTTCAATAATGCTGAATACGAAGGATTGCTTTCGGGCCGTCTGCTTAACAACCGTCTGCTCATAAACGGTCAGTTCGGCTATCGTGACAATGATAATGCCACAACCAGTTTCATTGGCGACTTCGACATCAAGTATCTGCTATTCCCCAATGGCAATCTTGCCATTAATGTTTACAACAAGACAAATGACCGCTACTTCACGCGTAACAGCCTTAATACTCAAGGCTTGGGCATAATAATGAAGAAGGACTTCAAGCGTATCTCTGACTTGTTCTTCTGGAGAAAGCGCAATAGTAGGACAAAGGAGGCGAAATAACGATGTCAGGATAGTGATATAAAGATATGTTGCGTGGCATGAAATGGTCGTATCATGCCATGATATGACCGTTTCATGCCTTGAAATGATCGTATTATGGCATGATACGAATGTTTTCGGCTTGCAGTTCATATACAAACAATAAAGCCCTGGATAATTTAAATCCAGGGCTTTATTGTATTCTGTAGTATTAATGATTGAACTATTTGGTTTCAATCTCTTCCTTCATGTCAATAAACTGTCGCTTGCTGTCGTAGAATTCGTACTGCAGGAAAGCGAGCTTCTGTGAAGGAACAATGTGAACACCAAGACCATACTTCAGCTGCCATTTTCTCTTGAGCGACCATACTCCCTTGTTGATGTATGCCGCTACATAGGGATGAACGTGCAGGTAGAATGTCTTGACTCCAATCTTCTTGACAAGTCTGTCAATCTTACTCTCAAGCTGATCTGTAAAGATAATGCTCGACTTGATCTTGCCCTTGCCGAAACATGTTGGGCAGACCTCTTCGACATTTACATCCATTGCCGGACGTACACGCTGGCGTGTAATCTGCATCAAGCCGAACTTGCTTAATGGCAGAATGTTGTGGCGGGCTCTATCCTTCTGCATGTTCTTGCACATGCGTTCGTAGAGAAGTTGACGGTCCTCAGCCAGGTTCATGTCGATAAAGTCAACAACGATAATGCCTCCCATATCACGCAGTCGCAACTGTCTTGCCAATTCATCGGCAGCGCCAAGGTTCACATCAAGTGCGTTGGCTTCCTGTCCGTTGTCCGAGTGTGAGCGGTTGCCACTGTTGACGTCTACTACGTGAAGGGCTTCTGTATGTTCTATAATCAGATAAGCGCCATGTTTATAATTTACTGTCTTACCAAAGCTTGACTTGATCTGTTTGGTAACATTAAAATTGTCGAAGATAGGAACCGTGCCTGTGTATAATTTCACTATGTTGGCTTTTTCTGGGGCGATGAGTGACACATAGTGTTTTACTTCATGAAAGACATCCTCATCATTGACGTAAATGTTCTCGTATGTGGGGTTGAATAAGTCGCGTAGCATTGCTACGGCACGTCCGGTCTCTTCGAATATCAGTTGTGGGCGCTTCTGTGTTTTCTGCACTTTTACGAGTGCGTCTTCCCACCGTTTGGTGAGTATTTTCATTTCTGCGTCGAGTTCAGCTACACGCTTCCCCTCAGCAACAGTGCGTACAATTACTCCGCAATTCTTTGGTTTTATGCTGTTGATAAGTTGTTTCAGTCGTGCACGTTCTTCGCCGCTTTTGATTTTTGATGATACAGAAACCTTGTCGCCGAAAGGCATAAGTACAAGATAGCGTCCGGCAAAACTCAGTTCGCCTGTGAGTCGTGGTCCTTTGGTAGAAATAGGCTCTTTGACTATTTGTACCAGTACCTCCTCGCCAACCTTCAATGTGTTTTGCACGCTTCCTTCTTTCTTAAGGTCGGGCAGGCGTGTGGCTTTGGCGAAAGGATAGAGTTTCTTGCGGTCGCTCTGTACTTGCTTGAGATATTTCTCGTAAGAGTTGAATTGATTGCCTAAATCAAGATAGTGGAGAAAAGCGTCACGTTCGTAACCTACGTCTACGAAACTGGCATTCAGTCCGGGCATAAGTTTCTTCACTTTTGCAATGTAGATGTTGCCAACAGAGAAGGAGGCAGAGCGTGGTTCTGTCTGATATTCCACAAGTCGCTTGTCTTCAAGCAAGGCTATGGATATCTCTTTCTGTTGAACGTCAATTACAACTTCGCTAGTCATTTCTCTTCTAATTATTTAGGTGACTTTACTTTAAAAGTTTGGGGGCACGCCAAAGTCCACTGCGTATGCATTGTGATTGACGCGCCCCCATTGTTTTCGGAACTTACCCTTTATGGGCAGGCTTACTTACTTGCTCTTATGTCTGTTCTTACGTAATCTCTTCTTACGCTTGTGAGTAGCCATCTTGTGTCCCTTTTTTTTCTTTCCGTTTGGCATAACTTAAATTTTTTTATTGTTAATATATTACTGAATAATGTTTTTCTTTTCTCTTATTCCATTGTTGCGTTCTTCATCTCTTCAACAAAGCACTTTGCAGGCTTGAAGCTTGGCTGGTCGTGTGCGCCAATTTTCATTGTAGTCTTCTTCAAGATATTACGTGCTGTTTTGGCGGCGCGATGCTTAATGATAAAACTTCCAAATCCACGCA